>NZ_LR215024.1:0-324470 GCF_900660605.1 Mycoplasmopsis glycophila
TTGCTTAACCCAACATCTGTCGAAACAAATGTAAAAAACGTTGGTATTGAACTTATTTATAAAGTAATTAAAGAACTAGATTTATTTAAAGGATTACCGAAAACTAAACACAAATCTTTAGAAGAAGTTTGGAATTTATTGTTGCAACAAGAATAATTGAACCAAGAAGTTATATTTGTCAATACAAAAACAAAAATGACTTTTTACATGAGATAGATATAAAAAAATCTTCAATTTATAACTGTTTTGATACTTTTTTAGAATATAAAAATGCAATTTTAGTCAATATTTATAACAAAATGCAAGAATTGACAACTAGAAACACAAAATTAATGCATTTTGCTAATACAACTGTTTATTTTCAAAGTTTTTCAAGAGATGGTTTGAGACAAAGAGGTTTTTCTAAAGACGGAAAGCATGATGAAGATCAAATTGTTGTGGCTATGGCAGTTGATAATAATGGCATTCCTTTTCACTATAAAGTTTTCCAAGGAAATACTGCATATTCTAAAACTCTTGTGAAATTTTTAGTCTAAATGCAAAGAATTTACAAAATAAAAGACACAATAATTGTTGCTGATAAAGGTATTAGGCAAAATGCAAATTTAAGATATTTAGAACAAAAAGGATATAAATATATAGTTCAGAAACGTATTGATATTCTTGGAAAAGAAGATAAAGAATTTATAATAAATGATCAAGGGTTTGTTCACGAAAATGATTATTTTACTAAATCTAGATTCGTCAAATCTGTTTGAGCTAAAAACAAAAATAAAAAAAGATATAGCGATACCTTTAGAAAACAATTTGTCTATTTTAGTCCTTCAAAACAAACTTTAGACAAAATAAAAAGAGAAAATCTTATTAATAAATTGGAGAAAAAGTCTATTAACGGTGAATTACCATTAAGTGCTTTGGTTCCTGAATATAAGAAAAAGTATATGGATGTAGATGGTAAAACAGTCGGAAGATTAAATATCGAAAAAATTAAAAAAGTCGCTAATGAAAATGGCTTTTATATGATTGAAACCAACATAACAAATATAGATTCAAAAGAAGCAAATGAAATATATAAGGGGCAATGAAAAGTGGAAGAAGGTTTCAGAACCTTAAAATCAGGAATCGAAGTTAGACCGATGTACGTTTATAAAAAAGAGCATATTCAATCTCATGTATTTTTATGCTTTTTATCTCTAATTGTTTTGAAATATTGCATTTATAAATTAAAGAAATTTTATAAAGATAATGGAGAGATCCAAAAACTCACAATGAATATGTTTATAGATGCATTGAAACTTATAACAATCACAACAAAGACTGTGAATGGTAAAGTTGTAAGTGAAATCAAGAATAATTTAGATCCGGAACATAATTAATTAAACAAAATATATAGTGATTTTCAATATCAGATTGATGGGCTCTCATTGTAATTTAAAAGCGCAAAAAACGAATACTCCTTATTTGTAGGTGTATTCGTTTTTTTCTTCATTACAACTTGGAAACGCAGGATAATTTTATTTGCTTTAAGCATATTGTGTATGCTAATTTTCTACTTCTTAACTAAATTGATTAACTAATTCAACCATCAAGATAGACAACTCAAATGAGTTGTCTTTTTTTGATCTCATATCGCTTAAATCTTTGAATTTTCCCCTAGGGACAGTTACCCTAATATTAGTTTAATATTTGAATCTACAAACCTTCCCTGGGGACAGTCGACCTAATATACCACTAAACTGCATAAAAAAGCTGAATATTGCTATTCAACTTTTTGTTTAGGAAATTAGTTTTTATTCTTCGTCTTTTTTCGACTTTTTAGCAATAAAGTAAATGCTAGGACCAATTCCTGCGGTAAATAATCCAAGTAAAATTCATCAGAAAATACTTAAATTATCTGCTTTTGATTTTGTTTTTAATGCTTCTTGTAGTGCACTGTAGATTACTTTGGAAGCATCTTTTTGTTCAATGCTATTAATTAAATTAATATCATTTTCACTAATTTGTGAAGCAGGTTTATTGGTAATTTTAAAGTAGTTTTTATCCTTTAATTCTTTGTTAAATTCACTATATTTATCTGAAATAATTTGATTAATTGAATTTAACGCTTCATCAAACTTACTTTGATCTTTATTAATTAATGAATTAACTAAGTTCATTTCACCGTTAGCAACTTGATTCAATTGTTCTTTTTGTAAGACTAACTGATCTTTTAATTTGCTTAATTCTTCGTGTGTAACTGCAAAATCGACTGTGTCGTTAATTGCAGCAACTAAAGCATCTTTTAGATCTTGGTAATTTTCATCAAGAACATGTGAATTACGGTAGTTAGTTAATGCATTTGTTAAGTCATTGTATTTTTTCAATCCATCAACAATCTTGTCATAATCTGGATTTGTTACGCCAGCATCAGCAAGATCTTTGATTAATTCATCTAACTCGTCATTATTTAAAGTATGGTTGCTAATGTCATCAACTAATTTCTTAATTAATTCGTTAGCTTTAGTAATGTCATCTTTAAGTTTGTCATATCAGTTTTCTTGACTTGAGTCAGCATTTATAACTTTATCTATTAATTGTTCTTTATCTGTGTTAGATAAATTAGGCTGTTCATTAATTAAATTAATTAATTCTTGTTTTTGATTGTTGATTTTTTGAGCTTCACGGAGAATTTCATCACGTTTAACTGGATCTTCTTCATTTTGAATTAGATCTTTAAAATGTTCTTTTTCTTGCTCAGAAAGATTTGGTAATTCATCAACAATGTTTTTCAAGTCATCTTTATTGTCATAAATTTGCTTGATTGCATCTTTGATTTTATCAATTGCTTCTTGAATTTCTTTAACTGTTGCACTTTCAAGGTTTTCAAGAACTTTTTTGCCATCTTCAATCGCAACATTATAAGAATTTTGTTTTTCTGGAGTCGAAGTGGTGTAAGGAGCTTTTTGGACAAACTCACTTGCTTCATTGACTAATTTTTCTAATTCCCCTGCATTTAAGCGTTTGTTTTGTTCACCATTAAGTGCTTCAAAATCTTTTTTAAGTTTTAAGTACACATCATTAGTTTCATCAAAATTAAGATTTGCACCTAATTCTTTATCCACTAATGTTGTTGCATTTGCATATGAAGCATCAAAAGTGTCTTTTAATTCTTGATCCGCATTAATATAGTTAACACTTGTGCGAGGATCAACATTATTTGCTGATTCAACCACATTTTCAATATAATCGTTTAATTTTGACATTAAATCATTCAATTCATTTGCAATTTCTTTAATGCTTTCGATTGAATCTGAAGTATCTGAGATTAAGTTACCAGCATTAATTTGATCTTTGAAATTGTCTAATTGAGCATTATTTAAGCTACTTAAATCATCTAAGTACGCTAGAGCTGATTCCTTAGCTTGATCTAAATTCTCTTGAGATTCTTGAGATAAGTTAGCAATATCTGTTTTGGTTTTAGCGATTAATTGATCAATTTGATCCTTAATTGCAGCTCAATCAATTGGTTCACTTAAATCAGAATTCAAGAATTCATCATTTTTGACAATATCTTGATCTAAAGGTTGGCGAGTTTGGATACTTGCATTTGCATATTTGTCACTATTTTGTAACTCTTTTGCTTGTTTTTGTACGTTCCGCAACTCTTCCATTTTCGACTTGATAGTATCAAATAATTCTTTTGCTTTTTCAAGTTCATCGCTGTCGCTTGCTTGATTTACAACTTCAACTAGCTTGTCTTTTTGACTTGGAGTCAAGTCAGGATTTTGAATGATTTCATTAATTAAATTATTCTTATCTTTAGCAAATTTTACATCACCATTTAATGCTTTTTTAGCCTCAATTAAACTGTTTTTGATTGTTTCAACTGCATTTTGATCCTTATTTTCTCCATTTGGAGCTACTAGATCTTTAGCAATTTTAGCAATTTGATCGTATGCATCTTTTAATTCTTGATCAGCATTATCGTATTTAACTGGATTTGCTTGCAATTCTTTTTGCACAGTTGCAATTGCATCTTTTAAAGCTTTCATTGCATCATCAAGTTTTTGAGCTTTATCTTTAATTGCTTGAGTTTGAGCAATTGAATCTTTCTCTTTTGCTTGTTTGATTAATTCTGTTTTTTGTGCATCATTAAGGTGTTGTAAGTTGTTAATAAATTCTTCAGCATCATTGTGAGCTTCGTTTAATTTTACATCACCATTTAATGCAACTTTGGCATTTTCTAGGTTTGTTGCTAATTTTTTAACAGCTTCAATATCAACTAATGCAGTTTTCTTATTAGTTTGGCTTTCATCAACTTTTGAAACTTTTGCAGCTGCAAGTAATGCATCATCATAATTCTTTTGCAATTTTTCATCCGCATTGGTATAACGAATTGATTCTTTAGTTTTGTTAACCAACTCAACTTTATATACGTCATTTAATTTTTTCATTGCCGCATCAAGTTCACGTGCTTTTGCAGTTTCTTGTGCAACCGCTTCAGGAGTTGTTTGTTTTGAAATAGTTTGTTTTAAACTATCTTTTTGAGATTGGTTTAATTCTTCTAATGAATCAATTACATTGTTTGCGTCATTGCGAACTTTTTGCATATTTTGTTCACCATTTAGAGCATCCAATGCATTTTGAACTCTATTATTTATATCTTGAATTGCTTGAGTATTAAGTAATTCATCTGCTACTGTATTTGTATCCTGTAATTTTGCTTGTAATTCTTTAGCAGTTGCAATTGCATCATCATATGCTTGACGTTTTGCTGCTTCTGAACCAGTATATTTAATATCTGCTTTGGTTGCAGCTTCTTCAGAAATATGTTTATTCAACAATTCGGTTGCTGAATCAAGAGCTGAATGATTAACATCTTTAGCTTCAACATCTGCAATTGTATTTTGCTTATCAATTGATTTTTTAGCAGCTTCTTTTTGTGCATCGCTTAAGTTATTATATTCATTGTTAACTTTTGTTTTAGCCTTAGCTTTGGCTTCTGCCAAACGTTCTTCACCATCAAGAGCTTCACGAGCTGCGATTAATTTAGCATGTTCAGCTTTAACTGTATCTAAATCAAAATCAGCTCCATTTTGAACGTTAGTATTATTCTTTTGGTTTTCAAGTTGTACATCAAAAGCTTTTTGTTTTTCGCTTAAAGCTTGTGTATAGTCAATTTCGTTTTTGATATCAGCAAAGTTTTCATTTTTATAATCTAACATCGCTTTATCTAAATCATCAGTATATTTAGTTAAATCTGCTACTTGTGATGCATCTGCAGCTTTAACATTATTTACTAAAGTAGTCTTTTGATTTTGAGTTAAGTTTGCTAAATCATTATTAATATGATCAATTAAAGCTTCTTTTGCAGCATTATCTGCCTGTGCTTGTTTTAAGATAACAACCACATCATGATCAAATTTTAATTTTGCATTATTTTCATCTTGAGCTTGAATTACTCAATCCGGATTAGTTGAATTTTCGTATTTTAAGCCTGCATTTGTTAATTTTTGTTTGTAAGCAGTTTTTTCACTGTCACTTAAATTACTTAATTGAGCTACTTGTGTTTGTGCATTTGATTTTGAATTTTCTAAATAATTTTCTAGATGACTTAAAACTTTTTCTTTAGTCAAGTTTTTATCAAATGTTTTCACAGTTTCTTTTAATGCTGCTTTTTGTTCAGCAGTTAATAATTTAAATTCATCAATTTTTGCAATTAAATCTTTATGCACACCATTTAATTGTTTGATTGCATTATTTAATGATTCAGTTTTAGCTTGTGCATCTTGATCTAAAGTTGCCAAATTAGTTAAATTATTTTGATCAAATTGAGTATTTTGGACATTACTTAGCAATTGATCTGCTTGAGTAATAGCGTTATTTAATGCATCTTGCTCATTTTGTGATTCTAAAAGATAAATTGGTTGATTTTTAACTTCATTTGCATCAGTTAATTTTGCTTTTAATTCAGTCAATTTAGTATTCAAGTCAGACGCGTTTTGTTTGATTGTTTGTGCATCAGCTAAAGAATTTTGAGCTTCAACTAGAGTTTTAAGTTGTGTTTGTTGCTCTGTACTTAAATTGTTTAACTTCTCGATAGCTTGAGCAATTTCCAAATTCTTTTCAATTCCATTTAAAGCTTCTTTTGCTTGTTGAGCTTTTTCAACTAATTCTTGCAATGCAGCTAAATCATTTGCGTGACTTTGATCATTAATTTCATTAGCTAAATCAGTCAATTTATCATCATAACTTGTTTTGAATTCATCTTCAGATAAAGGATAATCGATTGTATTTTTGTAATTGTCCAATTCAATTTTTAATGCATCCGCTTTTGCTTTAAGCTCATCATAATCACGAGCTTCCTCAAGAATTTGATTAATTGTAGCTTCATCTTGAGCATTCTCAATACGAGCTTTATAAGCATCTTTTTGGTTTTGATTAATTGAATTTAATTGGTCAATTAAGTTTTTATAACCTTGTTTTTTAGCTTTATCTAAGATTTTGTCCAATTTGTCTTGAGCACTTGGATTTTGGTCAGTGTCAGTAAATTCAACTTCTTTAACTTGTTTAACATAATCTTTTAATTGTTCTTCAGTTAAATCAGTTAATTTTTTTAATTTGGCAATTGTATCTGCTTTAGCTTGATTGTACTCATTCGCTTTAGCAACAATTGCGTCAATTAATTGAGCTTTGTTTGCATCAGTATTTGAAACATTATTAATTTCATTGCTTAATTTTTGCACTTCAGTAGGGTTTAAATTATCTAATGCTTTAACAGCGAAAATCGCTTTATTTTTAAGTCCATCAAGATTTGTAAATGCTTCTTTAACACTTCCTAAAGTTGTATTATCTGCAATTAAGGTTGTTAAACTAGGATTTGCACTACCATTATTTTGACTTGAGTTAATTAATTCTTTTGCAGCAGCAAAAACATCATCATAGTGTTGTTTTGCAGGATTAGAAGCAAATTTATAATCATATAAATTAGCAACATCTTTATCAGTAAATTCTTTAACAATGTCTTTTAATGACTTCATATTAGTATTAACACTTGCATCATCATTAAATGCGTTTTGTGCTGTATTTAAGTCATTTGCGTCTTGAATTGCTCTAATTAAATCTTGTTTTTGTTTTGGATTTAAGTGTTCATAAGCTGTATCAATTTGATTAATTAAATCTTGTTTTTGAGCTTTAAGTACAATCGCATCTAATGCGTTTGCACTATCTTCAGTAATTGAAACCGGATTTGCATTCGCATTAATTTCAACAACTGTATTTTTAATTTCATTAATTAAAGCTTGTTTTTCTGAAACAGGTTTAGCATCTGAAGTATCATCACTTAAGTTGCTTAAACCATTAATTTGATTAATACGTTCTTGTTTAGCAGTGTTAATTGCACTTGCTTGGTCAATTACTTTAGAAATTTGAGTTACATAATCACTATCCAATAAATTAATCGCATCTAATTTTTCATTTAATTTTTCAATTTCACTCTTATTTAGATTTTCAAATTGAGTTTTATCGTTAATTTTTTCTTTAGCTACAACAATTTCGCCATCTAATTTTGCAAACAAGTTTTCTAAACTGTTATTGGTATTAACATTAGCGATAAAAGTTCCTAAAGTATTTTTACCATTGTTTGTAATTGAAGTTAATAAATCTTTAGCTGCGTCTAATTGTGCATCAAAAGCATCTTTAGTTATCGCAGTTGCCTTTGAGTATTTTTTATTTTGATCTTGTTGAACTTTTGCTTCAATTGCAGGAATTACTTCATCTTTAAGTTTTTTCATTTTTTCATTTAATTCTGAGTATGAATTAAATGCTTCTTGAGATTCTGCAATTGTTGTTTTAGAATCAATTAAGTTTTTTAAATCATCTTTTTGTTTTGGATTTAAGTAAGCGTAAGTACCATCAATTTGATTTTTCAATCCTTTTTTTGTTGCATCAAGAACAATATTTTCGAATTTTTGGTCATTATTTTCTTCACTACTATCAAATTTTGTGTCTTTGATTCGATTAATATAATCTTGTTTTTCTTTTTCGCTTAAGCCGGGTGTTTGATTAATTCGATCAATGTATTCTTCTTTTTTATCATTTGCATTTTTAGATTTTTCTTTGATAGTTTCAACTTCTTCTGGAGTATTAACTTGATCGATTTGATTTTTATACTCATTCTTTTCGGTTTTAGAAAGATTGTTTAGATTATCAACAGCATTTTTAGCTGCATCTTTCTTAATATCAACTAAAGCTGTATCTAAAGCACTAATTAATTGATCTACTTGAGTTGCATCAGCATTTGCCGGAATTGAAACTCCATTATTTGCAGGTTGGTTATTAATAACTTTTTTTGCGTTTTCTAATGCATTTTCGTATGCTTTTTTAACACCTTCAGAAACATTTTGGTATGCGTCTAAAGCTTTATTTGTAGACTCTTCAGCAACTTTATCTTTTAATTGCTTCATTTTTTCATCAAGAGTTTTAGCTTTTTCAAGCACACTTTGAGCTTGTGAATGTAATGAATCTTTAACTTCTTGCACTAAAGCATCTTTTTGTGATTGATTTAAGTTACTTAAGTTTTGAATTTCGGCAATTTTAGCTTGTTTTTCTTGATTCTGTTGACTAGCTTTATTTAACACAGCTTGAACATTGTCATCAAATTTTGTATCTGAATTTGTAGCAGTTGAATTTAAAGTAGCATTTGTTATTTCATTTTTAAGAGCTTTTAAGTCTGCATCTGATAAATTAGGATAATTTTGCTTTCTTAGTTTAGAAGTTGCATTATTTTTAGCAAGTTCTAAACCTTTATCTAAAACCGTTCTCTTATCAACATCTTGTGGATTTTTCTTAAAGTTTGGATCATCAATCATTCTATTTAAGGTATTAAAGTCATTATCGGTTAATAAGTTTCATTTATCTTTCAATGACTCTTTAAACGCGTGACGGTAACCATCTAATTTGTCAATTTCACCTTGTAAATTAGTTACTTTAGTTGCGATTTCAGTTTTCTTAGTTTCAATTGCAGTATCGTCTAAAGTAGTTAAATTAGTATCTTGATATGCTTTTAATTCTTCTTTAGCTGTATTAATTGCTTTATCAAACTTATTTTTCTTGGCATCTGAATCTAAAGTATAAAATTCTTGATTTTTTGTATTTTCAGCTTCTAAAATCTTATCTTTAAGATTTTTAATTGCTTCATTTAAACTTTCGGCGTTAGTTGCTAATTTTTCAGCTTCAGAGTAATTATCAAGAGTCTTAATTTTTTCTTTAAGTTCATTTCTACGTGTTTCATTAATATTGCTTAATTGATCAACTCGATTATCTAAAGCTGTATGTTTTTGATCGCCATTTAATGCATCCGCAGCATCTTGTATTTCTTTTTTAGCCGCTTTGATTTGTTCTGCGGTTGCATCTTTTGAAGCGATTAAATCTTTTAGAGCTTTAAGTTTTTCATCAAAAGCAGTTTTAAGATCATCATCAGCTCATTTGTAGTTAATAGTGTCCTTACTATTTTCTTTAGCGGTAATTTCATTTTTCGCTTCAGGAATTGCATTATTTAAGTCATTAGCTTTTTTCTCAATATCCGCAACGCCACCAGTCGTACCTTCTTTAATCTGTTTTTCTAATTCTAATTTTTGATCAGGAGTTAAATTAGTTAATTTTTTAATACGATCAATTGCGTCTTGTTTTGTTTTTTGAGCCGCTTTAGCTTGTTCAATAATTGATTTTAAATTACTATCTGGAGCACTTGCTACACCTTTAGATGCATTAGTTAGAGCATCAGTATAAGTTTTCTTATCTGCGTTACTTAAGTTATCTAAAGCATTAACAATTTCTTTTGCTTTTTCTTTAGCTTTATTAAATGCATCACTTAAAATCTGATTTGCTTGATTTGAATCTGGATTAGTTTGATCTAAAGCATCGATTCGTTCAATGTAAGATTTTTTCTCTTCTTCAGAAATTAAATTAGTACTGTAAGCATTAATTTCATCTCTGAGAGCTTGTTTTTTACCGTCTAATTTCTTAATTTCATCATCAAGAGTTTTAATATCTGCTTGAACTTCTTTAGCTTTTTCAAGAATTTGCTCAACACTTAAGTGACCTAAGTTAACTTTTAAGTGCTCATCTAATTTAGTTTCAGATTCAGTTATTGCATTATCAAAAGCTGATTTTTTATCAGTTGTATCACTTGAGTAAATTGAATCCTGTTTTGTATTTTTAGCTTCTTCAATTTTAGCTTTTAAGTCGCCAATTGCTTTATTTAATTCTTTAGCTTTTTCAAGAATTTGATTTGCTTTTTCTTGTGTATCGGCATTTGTTACTAAATTCTTAATTTGTTCTTTTTGATTATCAGTTAAATTATTTAATTTATCGATTTCCTTTTCGATTTCATTTAATTTAGTATCACCATTAAGAGCATTAAATGCTGCTTTTAAGGAAGTTTTGGCATCGTCAATTTCACTCTTAGTTACATTTACTTTAGCAATTAAACCTTGAACTTTAGTTAATTCTGTTTCATAAGTATTTTTTAGTTTTGTATCTGCTAATTCATATTTATTTGCAGTTTTGTTTGCAGCAAACATATTTTGAATAGTTAAAGCATTATTTTCACTTAATACCTTAAGCTCTCTGAATACTTCTTCATTTAACAATCGAATTGCATTATCTAATTTAGTAGCTTCGTTTTTGATTGATTCACTTTGAGAAACAACTTGAGCCTTAACTTTGTTTTTTAACCGATCTTTTTGAGCTTGAGTTAAATTATTCAGAGCTTGAATTGCATCAATTGCATTTTGTTTGGTTTTATTATCTTGAGCAGCTTGATTAACAAAGTCTTTAAGTTTTTTGTCGTATTTTTGATCTGCTGTTTTTGTTATTGAACCTGAATCGATAAATCCTTTATAAGTATTTATTTCTGAAGCACTTAAATTTGGATAAATATCTGAAGTAATTTTGGTTTTAGCAGTCTCTTTTGCTCAGCGAAGACCTTCACCTAAGATCGCATTAACTTCATCATCAGTAGGTTTTTTACTTTTACTATCAACCTTATCTTGTAAATCTTTAACTTGCTTTGGAGTTAAATATTCTCAGTTATCTAATGATTTTTTAACTTTGTTTCTGTATCCGTCTAAATCTTCAATAGCATTATTTAAAGTTGTTGTTTTTGTTGCTACCTCAGTAGCTTTAGTTTCAATTGCAGATGCATTTAAAGAACTTAAACTTTTACCTTGTAAAGTTGCTAATTCTGATTTTGCATTACCTAAGGCACTGTCAAAAGTTCCTTGGTTGGCAGTTGTATCTTCAGTATATGCTTCAGTAGCTTTAGCACGCTCTGCTTCGGTTATTTTTTCTTTAAATTCTCCAATTTTATCGTTAAGTAATTTACCTTTTTCGTAAATGGTTTGAGCATCAGTTTTTGAATTAGCTGCATCAACTAAATCTTTAAGATCTTGTTTTTGAGTTGCTGATAAATGAGATAATTGTTCGATTTTTGAATGTAAATCGCTTCTATTTTCATTACCATTTAATGCTGTGTATGCAGTATTTAAAGCACTTAAAATTCCATTTACTTCACTTTGATTTTTATTTTCTCCGCTTGTTTTATTTAAAAGATCTTGAGCATTTTTTAAAGCTTGATCATAAGCTGATTGTTTATTTAGATCAGAAAGTTTATAATGAATTGCTGTTTTTGTACTCTTATTTTGATCATCATTTAATGAATTATTAGGAATAAGAACTTTTAATTCTTCAATAACTTTGTTATGCAAGTTTTTCATTGCTCCATTTAAGTTTTGAGCAGTAGTAAAGACTGTGTTTGCTTCTGTTAATGTTGTTTTAGCACGAATCTTGTCGACAACAGCTTGAATTTGATTGTTATTTAAGTATGAATATTCTGTTTTTACAGTATTTGATAATTCTCAAATTTTAGCTTTTTCGTTAATAGATTCTAAAGCAGTAATTGAATCGGCAGAATTTGCCTCGCTTTTCAAAGTTGTTTTTTCACTTTGAATTAAATGTGAGCTATCATTGATGTATTTAATAACCTCAAGTCTTTTTTGTTCAAGAAGAGTTAAAAATCCATTAATTGTCGCAGGCTTAATATCTGATTTAATTTTTTCATCTGTTGGTAAATAATCAAATTTAGAATCTGTTGAAACTAATTGATAGTTAAAACCGACGGTTCCATCAGTGTCATTTTTGTTGAAATTGGTGTTAATTACGTTTGCGTTACTATTATTTGCCAAATCATTTGTAATTCTTGATTCTGTAATTCGCGAAGGTAATGTTGATTTTTTACTTGTATAATCAAAAGTTAAATTAATTGCATTTAATCTTGCTTTTTCAGCGGTAATTTCATTTCCATCAAGATTGTTATAAGCAGTTACAATAGTAGATTTTAATTCATTATATTCGCGGATATAATTTTCAATAAAGTTTGTGTAATTTGTCGGAATTAAAGTTGGTTGTTCCAATTTATTTTTAGATGCATTTAATTTAGCGTTAATGCTTGTTAAAGCAGAATCAAAGGCAGATTTTCTTGCTTTTGATCCATCAGTATAATCAGAATTTGATTTAGCTGAATTATATGTATTAATTAAAGTTAAATCAGTTGTGCCAAAATCATCATTTAATTTTTTTGCTTTTTCATAAATTGCTTGTCTTTGATTTGGATCTGCTGGTTTGATTTGATTGATTATAAGATTTTGTAAATTCTCAGTTAAATAGTTTAATCTTTTTATTTTATTAATAAAACTATCACCATCTAGGGCATTATAAGCATTAGTTAAATCACTTTGAAGTTTAGTAATTTTTGAAGCATCAACGACACTTGATTTGCCACTTACTAATGAATCAGCAACCATTTTATAAGCATTAAAATCACGTTTTTTATCTGGAGAAGCAAAATTATATTTATCTGTATGAGTATTTAAATTAGTTACATAATTTTTTAAATTTTGTGTCGCATCATTTACATTGTTAATAGATTTTTTATATTCATCAACTGCGTTTTGATCGGCAAAATTTTTAGAAAGAATATCATTTTTAAATGCATCTTTCTGTTTTTGAGTTAAAACATTATTTTTACCATTTAATGTGTTTGATTCTAAATAATCAATTAATTGTTTATGATAATTATTTTGTTTTTCTAATTCATCTACAATAGTTTTTAAATTTTTGTCATTTCCAAAATAAACTCAACTATCCTGAGCGTTATCAGTTTTGTTTTTATAAAGCTGAGCACTATCAATATTATTTAAAGCAGTATTTTTTAATGTTTGTGAAACATAAGAAAAACCATTTATTTTTTCTTTTGCTTTTGTTTTTGCTTGAGTAAATGCTTCTTCAATTAATGTAGTTAATTGATCATTAATTGTCTTTCTATTATCAATTAATTGATAATTTGATTCAGAATAAACAAAGTTTTTATCTGTTGGTATTCTTTGAATAAATGATTGTTTTACAGAACTATCTAAATAAGTAAATGAATTAATATCAGTTGTAAATTGATTTTTATTTCCATTTAATTCTAGAATTTTATCAATTCAATTAGTTTTTAACTTACTTGCATTTTGTGTTTTAAAAGTATCCAAATTACCTTGTGAATAAAAAGCATAAGATGTATCATTTGATACATTATTGCTGTTCTGCAATTTTGTAACAAAATTGGTATATCAAGCATTATCAATGGTTGGTTTACTACTTGTTTTACCATACACCAATTTATCATTTTTAATATTTTCAATAATTGGTTGAATCTTTTGAATTTCATCATATAAAGTGGATAAAGCTTTTATTTTGTTTAAAATTGTGTTTTTATTACTTTTATATTGTATATTATTAGCCGGAACAAAAGTAGTTATATCATAGGGAGTGTTATATCTTGAAAGTGCAGAATTAATTGCATCAATTATAAATTTAGTACCTTGTATGTAATTATAATTACTTCAATTCTTATTAGTAATACTTTGACTATTTAAAGCATTAATGAATTCATTTTCTAAATTATTTTTACCTGTTTGTTTTATTTTAGTAATAACATCATTTACATCTGATATATATTTTGTAACTTCAGTCTCAGTTTGTAAAGTAACTTTTGAATCATCATTTCTATCTACCGCTGCACTATTTAAGTTTAGTTCTGATTGTAAATCATATGTTTTTGCTGTAGAAGGGTTGCTACTTCATCCTTCAATTTCTAATAATTTTAAAGCCGGTCCTTTAGCTTCTCTTTGATCTGCAAAAGCAAAAAGAACTTTATTGCTAATTTCACTATTTCAATCCGTTTTATCTGTTGTGCTTAGAACTAAGTTTCTTAATTCAGCTCTTTTTGCTTCCGCTTGACCTTGTAAATTATTTAAATTAGAAATTTCTTCCTTGAAATATTTAAATCATTTAGGACTATTGAAAGAATATGTGGTTTTATCAAAGTTTTCGTTTTGCTCAATTTGTGATAATAAATGATTAATTTGTTTAATAGTTAATCATTTATTTTTTGTTCTGTCATTTGCAAATCTTTTTAGTTTTTCATAATCTGTTAAATCATAGCTAATTTCATTAAAATTAAGGTATCCATCATGATCTGTTGTATTAAAAGAGAAAATATTTGGATTTGGAGATAAATAAGAATTTTCAGAAACAATTTTTCATTTTTTATTGTCTTCAGAATTTACAAAACTAGTTTTAAGTTTTAAATTATTTATGTTTGAATATTGAGTTAAAGAATCAACATTATTTTTTGTTTTATATTCTGCAAGAATTTTGTCTTGATTTATTACTTCATTATACTTTGATTTATTCACTGAATGAATTAGTCTTTCAGATCCATTATTATATTGAATTAAGGACAAAGTAGTATTAGGCAATTTATCATTGTCTAAAAGATATTCGCTTTTAACCAATTTTTCAGTGGTATTGAATTTAATATTTTGATATGCTTGACGATCTGCCATTTTCATAAATGAACCAAATTGTCTATCAGCTCAACCACTTGATTCATATTTAAATTGTCCAAATCCAATATATGTTTTTTTAGATGAAGAATCTCTTGTAAAAGGACTGGCATTATTTCCACTACGTACGCCATTAACATCGATTGTATTTGGATTTCTTTTTACTGTAAATTCTAATTGTAATGATGGTGTAAAACCTGCTGTGCTTTCATCTTCAGATTTTATTTCCAAAATTAATAATGAACCTGCATTATTATTAAGAGAATCATAGATATAGTTATTATTATCTTTATATTGTTTTTGATATAAACCTAATTTATATTGGTCTCCATTATATGCTACTGGAGCATATTTTCAATCACCAGATAATGCTGGTTCATCATGAATAATCATGTTAGCAATTTTTCTTTTTCTGAAATAATCGTTAGCAACACCACCTCATAATATACCGTATTGATCAGTAATCTTTTGATTTATTTCTTTTGGAAAAGATTTATAAAAAGATCCATAATGCATGGAATTTAATCAAGTTTTACCTGTTGTATATCTTTTCTTATCAGAAACATAATATCTAGTAAATTCAGCATATTCATTATTTTTATTAGAATTATAAAATTTAAATCCTGAATGATTATCACCTGCTTTAAATTCACCTGTGTAATCATAAGATTTGGAAATTCAAGGATTTATTCTATATTTGTACTCTTCTTTTCCATATCATGTTTCAGAATTTGTTCCGTCTTTTACATCATTTACATCATATTTTTCATCAACGGAAATATTATAAGTTCTAACATTTGATGGATTAGCAATCACTTCTTGAAAAGGATCGTTTGTATTTCTAGTTGAAACAATAGCTTTAATATTTCCAGTTAAAATTAAATCTTCTGAAATTCAAAGTCCTACTAAAAATTTTCTATCATCAGATCTTAATTTATCAACATTGAATCCAACCCTAAAAGATTTTGTATCATTAACTGAATCTCATCCATCTCCATTAAAAAATGAAGAATCTTTATTATTGTTTTTTTCTCAATAGTATCTTGTATTAATCGTGCTGTCATTAAGAATTAAAGAGGGATTTAATAAATCTCATGCTGGATTATAATTATTCCCATATTTATCACTTTTTTCTTTATTCGTATTATAGTCATACAATCTATATCAATTATTTCTATTATTGATATAGTATTTAGATTTATGATATCCAGATTCATTTTTACTGTAACTTGGATTTGCTCCAATGTAAATAGGTGCTTTTTTCTGTCCTGCGGCTCATCCTTCAAAAAACATACCTTCAATGGTATTGTAATTAGTATAAATACCATCGTCTTGCACTTTGTTATATTGACTATAACTCATGTATTTACTATCAACTACCTCTGAACTTACTGTTGTATTAATTAGAGAAATAGGTAAAAAGAAAAGAGGTAAAGATCCACTTGTAGCACTAACTGTTAATAACATTTTTTTAATCTTTTTTCTATTTTTCATAACATACCGCCTTATATATATAAGTATAAATTGTATAGTAATTATTATGAAATTATGAAAAAATTAAAACTTTTTTAAAAATTGCATCAATTTCAGGTTTGACATTAATTTCTGTGGCATTTGTTGCTTCTTGTGAAAATTCTAAACAAAATGCAGATTCTAAAACTCTTGTGAAATTTTTAGTCGAAATGCAAAGAATTTACAAAATAAAAGACACAATAATTGTTGCTGATAAAGGTATTATTTAAAATGGAAATTTAAGATATTTAGAACAAAAAGGATATAAATATATAGTCCAGAAACGTACTAATATTCTCGGAAAAGAAGATAAAGCATTTATAGTAAATGATCAAGGTTTTGTTCAAGAAAATGATTATTTTGCTAAATCTAGATTGGTCCAATCTGTTTGAACTAAAAACAAAAATAAAAAAAGATATAGCGATATTTTTAGAAAACAATTTGTCTATTTTTAGCTCTTCAAAACAAACTTTAGACAAAACAAAAAGACAAAATCTTATTAATAAATTTGAGAAAAAGTCTATTAACGGTGAATTGCCATTAAGTGCTTTGGTTCCTGAATATAAGAAAAAGTATATGCATGTAGATGGTAAAACAGTCGGAAGATTAAATATCGAAAAAATTAAAAAAGTCGCTAATGAAGATGGTTTTTATATGATTGAAACCAACATAACAAATATAGATTCAAAAGAAGCAAATGAAATATATAAGGGACAATGAAAAGTAGAAGAAGGTTTTAGAACTTTAAAATCAGCAATCGAAGTTAGACCGATGTACGTCTATAAAGACGAGCATATTCAATCTCATGTATTTTTATGCTTTTTATCTCTAATTGTTTTGAAATATTGCATTTATAAATTAAAGAAATTTTATAAAGATAATGGAGAGATCCAAAAAAAATCACAATGAATATGTTTATAGATGCATTGAAACTTATAACAATCACAACAAAAACTGTTAATGGTAAAGTTGTAATTGAAATCAAGAATAATTTAGACCCGGAACATAAGGAATTAAACAAAATATATAGTGGTTTTCAATATGTAGTGGATGGTGTATCATTGTAATTTAAAAGTACAAAAAAAGAATACGCTTTATTTGTAGTCGTATTCGTTTTTTCTTCATGACGACTTGGAAACACAGGTTTTATAATTGATATGGTGTAACTATTCTCAAAAACACCACAAAAAAATTTTAAATAATTTTTAAAAAACACAAAAAGCGTGGAATAAAACCATGCTTTTTTTCTTTTGTTTTTCAATTTTTTTCGTTGCAATGCAAATTACAATCGAGCACTCAATGCTTATTTGCCTTTAACACAAAAGTGTTGAGTTTTTATTTTTTGTTATTCGGAAAGTCATTAAAGAGAAGCGATAAAATAGCCTAATTAATTAATCCGACATTCCCTATTAATAGCACAAAAAACACCCTTTTTCATTTAAGAAAATAGGGTGAATTTTCGTTGTGCTGCAAGTTATACTCTGTCACGAATAGAATACAAAAATAGGGCTATTCGTTTTTATTTATAAATTTTCGAATCATCTTTCTTTTAAACTATTTTAAAGTATAAAAGAATTGTTTTAGCAGAGTTAGATAGATCTAATAGCTTTGCTGTTCACTCATAGTGTCTTCAGAAATAAATTGAAACAACCATGTAAGTGATTAAAAGTAAAATTACTAAAACAACAACAAAATCAAATCATTGAAACTTAAGCAATCTATACTTTGTTCTCGATTGATAAGGGTCGTATCCTCTTGTTTCCATAGAGTTCGATAAATCCTCAGCTTTAGCAAAACTAGAAACGAATAAAGGAATAATTAAAGTTGTAAAAGCAACAATTTTATCCTTCAATTTTCCATTTTTAAAATCCACCCCTCTTGATGATTGTGCCTTCATAATTCTGCTTGATTCATCTAATAATGTAGGGATAAAACGAAGTGCTATCGAAATAATCATCGCTACGATGTGGACAGGCAATTTAATAAGCTTAAATGGATATAAAACATCTTCGATTGATTTAGTAAGTAAAATTGGACGAGTTGTATTTGTAAGAATTGACATAACCAAAATCATTGTGTAAATTCTAAAAAATAAAGCTAATGAACGATTTGCTGAAAGTCATGAGATCCCCACATAATTTTTAAATCCAGCTGTTTCACTTGATAAATTAGCTATTTCGGGGTAACTAAGATTAAGTTTTTTGTAAATATGCACTAACTGATTTATTTTGGCTTGATTTGCAGTTTGTTCAATAATTGTACCTTTAGAGGCAAAAAAAGGCACAAAATGTGTCGGAAAGTAATTGTACTCCACAACTGCCTTTAAATCCAAAGTATAAATGTTAATTAAGAAAATAACAATAGTAATAACTAAAGGTAATTTCATCATTCTAAAGGTATTTCGAGGTCTTTTTGTTACGAAAATGTGAATTAAAATTAAAGGAACTAGGAGAATTAAAATATCAAAAAAAGAAGAGACAAAGAAAACTAAAATAATATAAACTAAAGTGATTAATAACTTAAGACGAGGGTCAATTTTGTAAATAAATTGATTACCAGGGATATATCTACCGAAAATGCTATTCATTATTTACCCCTCTCTTTTCTAATTCGATTAATTTCATCAACTAATTCTTCCATTGAGTGAATTTCACCAATTGGTAAGCCACGTTCACGTAGTTCATGTACAAATTCTAAAATTTTTGGGGGTTGTAGATTATTGTCTTTAAGTAACTTTACATCATTTAAAACTTGATAAGGACTACCATCAAGTATTAATTCACCTTTTTTAAATAAGAGAACTCGATGACTTCTTTCAAGAATTTTATCAAGGTCATGTGAAACATTAATAATTGTTTTACCTTTCTTATTAAGGTCTGTGAGTATATCTAAAATTTCAACTACACCTTGTGGATCTAATCCGGAGGTAGGTTCATCAACAATTAGAAAATCAGGATCCATCGCTAAAAGTCCAGCTAGAGCAACTCTTCTTTTTTGACCACCCGAAAGTTCAAAAGGACTACGTTCAAGATATTCGCTTTTTAAGCCAACAAGCTCAAGAGCTTCTTCAGCTTTTTTGTAAGCTTCTTCTTTGCTCATTCCATAAGCAATTGGGCCAAAAGCAATATCTTCTTTAATTGTTGCTTTAAATAACTGATATTCAGCAAATTGAAAGGCGATACCAATTCTTTTTCTAATTGGACGTACTTTTTTAATCTTATTTTTTTTAGAATTGTAAACTTCACTAACAAGTTCTTTTTCTTTAGTTTTTGGGTTTGTATCAAAAAAGATTCATTCTATTTCCCCGATAGTAGGTCTTAAAAGACCATTTAAGTGTTCAATAAATGTTGTTTTACCGCTTCCTGTTGATCCAATTATTCCAACATATTCACCATCTTTAAATTCTGCCGAAACATCTTTTAAAGCCGTAAATTCTCACGGAGATTTAGGACTAAAGGTATGAGTAATATTTTTTACTTTTATTTGCATATCTCTTCAATTAACTCCTCTTTGTTGTATGTTGGATCAATTCCGTCAATCATTGAACTCAATTTGTAAATAAAAGGTGAATCTATTTTAGCAACTTCAATAACTTCTTTGTTTTTTAATATTTCTTTAGGTGAACCTTGAGCCACAAGTTCTCCGCCCGCAAACACAAGGCAACGATCAGCAAGAATTGCTTCATCCATGTTATGTGTAATCGAAATTAATGTTTTATTTTTTGATGCTTTAATTTCTTCGATAATTTTAATTACTTCAGTTTTACCTTTCGGATCTAACATAGAGGTAATTTCATCAAAGATAATTACATCAGGGTTTAAAGCTAAAACACTCGCGATCGCAACTCTTTGTTTTTGACCACCAGAAAGTGATTGAGGTTCTCTTTCCAAATAATCAAGCATATCAACTCTTTTAGCAAATTCATAAACTCTTTCCTTCATAGTTTCACGATCGAAAAGTTTATTTTCTAAACCAAAAGCAATGTCATCTTCAACACTTGAACCAATAAACTGGTTATCAGGGTTTTGAAAAATAATTCCGATTTTGTTACGGACTTCTTTGAGAGTTTTTTTGGTATAAAGAATATTATCAATTGAAAGTGAGCCTTCTTGCGGTTTGAGCAATGCGACAAGAATTTTTGATAGCGTACTTTTCCCACTACCATTGTGCCCTAGTATCGCAACATATTCCCCTTTTTTGATTTCAAAAGACACATTTTTCAATGCGTATTTTGGAGAATTTGGGTTATATTTAAAAGAAATATTATCTACTTTAATCATATTTATAATTTTATTAAAATATCAATTTTAATTAAATTTTTATTTTAAAAACATATTTTTAATAATTTTATTAGCAACCTTAAAAATGAAAACCAAGAAATCTTATCATTCATTTTTAAATTAAAATTTGTATTTTCAGTATAAAGAACTTTTTTTAATTATAATAATTAAAATAGAATAAAGGAAAATCAAAAATGAGCTACAAAACACTTTATAGAAAATACCGCCCAGTGAATTTTAATGATGTTGTTGGACAAGAACACATTGTTCAAACTTTAAAAAATATTATTGAAACCAGAAAAATTTCGCATGCATATTTATTTAGTGGTCCAAAAGGGACAGGAAAAACCTCTTTAGCCAAAATTTTCTCAAATGTAGTTAATTGTATGCATTCAGAGGAAATTACTGAAATTTGTAAAAATTGCTTACAAAATATCAATGATTCTATCGATATTATCGAAATGGATGCGGCATCAAATAATGGTGTGGACGAAATTAGAGATTTAAAAGAAAAAATCGAGCAATCACCACTACGTTCAAGATATAAAATTTACATTATTGATGAAGCTCATATGCTTACTAAAAATGCTTTTAATGCTCTTTTAAAAACTTTAGAAGAACCTCCGAAGCACGTGATTTTCATTCTAGCAACGACAGATCCACATAAAATTCCGGTCACAATTTTATCTAGAGTACAGAGATTTAATTTTAAAAGAATTACTGAACCGGAAATTGTAAAACATTTAGAACTTATTTTAAGAAAAGAAGGGATAGAGTACGAAAGCAAGGCTCTTAAAAATATTGCTACCCTATCTTCGGGCGGAATGAGAGACGCTCTTTCGATAACTGATCAAATTAGTGTTTTTGGAAGTGGAAAAGTAACTGAAGAATTAATTCAAGAGCACTACGGAATACTCAGTTTAAATGAAATTATTGTTTTTCTCAATGAACTTGTAAAGTGTAATGCTGATTATGTTTTAAATAAAATTGTCGACTTCAATAACAAAGGAATTGATCTTAATCAATTTTTATTAAATTTAATTAAAGCCAACAAAGAATGAATAATTGCTTATAAAACTAATGATCCAAAACTCATAGAATATATCACAATTGACAAGCTTAAAGAAATCGAATACCCTTCATTTGAGATTGCGTTTTTACTTTCTGGTTGTTTTTTTGAAATTATGGTCGAAATTAGTAGAAGTGACTACCCATTTGATATTTTAGAAATCGGTATGATGAAAATTATTAATCGAATAATCGAAAGAAATAATGTAGTCATCCAACCTATAAAACAAGAACAAAAAGTACAAGTAGCTACTCAAGTGGTGAAAGCGGAAGAAAAGCAAAACATTGAAAGTGTAAAAGTTCCAGAAAAAGAAGTTGAGCAAACTCCACAAAATCAAAAAGAATCAAGTTTAAATACATTAGTCACTAATATTGCTCCTGAACAAAAAGCGAGTGATTTACCTATGTATAAGGCTAATTTAGAAAAAGAAGTATCAAATAAAATTGAACTTGAAGTTCCTGTGGCCAAAAATGAAGAATATATTTTTAATAGCAATCCAGAAGAATATAAGCAAATGACAAAGGAAATTCTAATTCATGATAGCACAGATACCGAAGAGGCTATGCTTGAAAAGAAAAAGCCAGTTGATATCACTGTTGATGAAATTATGCTCGATATGAATGAAGGTATCTCAAGCCCAATTGAAGAAGAATATTCTTTAGAATATGTTGCAAAACTTTTAACAAACAATTTTAAGGAAGAAAAAAATCGACAAAAATCAGTTGTAAGAATCCAAGAAATTCAAAGAAAAATTAAAATGCTTAAAAACTCAGATGAAGAGCAAGTGCAAGAGGTTTTAAGATTTCTCAAAGGAACTGAAATTATTGACGTAGGTCAAACATACATCATTATTATTGCTAACGATGAAAAAGTGCACTCTTTAAATATGAATAAATATAACCAATCTTTACAAGGTTTCTTTAAGAATATTTTTGGTAAATACTTAAACATCATAGCGATTACAACTGAAGAAAAAGACATTTTGAAAAATTATTTCATAAAATGAAAATCAAATAATTTTGCAGATTTTAAAGAGGTTGATGAGCCTAAAGAACTCAAAGTGTTAAAAAGCGATGTAGATCCAGAAACCCAAACGGCATATGATATCTTTGGATCTCAAATCAAATTAGTTAAAGAATAAAAGGAGAAAATTATGAACCCAGAAATGATTAAAAGATTAAAAAGAATGCAAGACGAAATGGAGAAAAAGCAAAAAGAAATCGAAGCTAAAGAGTTTGTTGTCGAAAAACAAGGTATTAAAGTTATCATGTTAGGTAACTTTTTGGTAAAACAAATTATTGTTGATGAAGCTTTAGTAGACCCAGAAGATAAAGATATTTTAGAAGACCTTATTGTAATTGCAATCAATGAAGGTATTGATTTAATCAAAGAAGAACAAGCTAAAGCAATGCCACAAATGCCATCAGGTTTCGGATTTTAATGTTTAAATCTGATCTTATCGAAAATTTT
The DNA here is from genome assembly GCF_900660605.1 of Mycoplasmopsis glycophila. Taxonomy (NCBI): domain Bacteria; kingdom Bacillati; phylum Mycoplasmatota; order Mycoplasmoidales; family Metamycoplasmataceae; genus Mycoplasmopsis; species Mycoplasmopsis glycophila. The sequence goes on from NZ_LR215024.1 coordinate 23,262, forward strand.
ATTGATCAAGCCAAAAAAATACCTGGAATTAGTAAAAAACAAGCAGAAAAAATAGTGCTTTGAATTCTAAATTCAGACACACAAAAAGTTTTTGATATTTCGAACTTAATGAAGAAAATCAAAGAGAACATTAAGTTCTGCCCTTTATGTGGTAATGCAGTCGAAGATATCGAAAATTGTGCTATTTGTCACGACCCACAACGTGACAATATTTTATTAGTTGTCGAAAATGTTGGAATTATTGAAAAAATCGAACGAGCAAAATTTTATTATGGAAAGTATTTTGTGTTTAAACAACTAATTAAAACAGAAAATGATTTAAGTAAAATACAAAACGAAATTGATCGTTTAGTAAGTTATTCTACCAATTTTAATGAAATTATTTTAGGAATTTCTCCTACTTTAGAAGGAGAAATTACTAACAACATTTTAAGAAAAAAAATACGCGAAAAGCAACTTGAAGTTAGTCAATTAGCAATAGGGCTACCACTAGGTTCTTCGTTAGATTACATTGATGATATTACACTTAAGTTATCATTAATTCACAGAAGTAAATAAAATTAAGAGAAGGAGAACTTATGTTTATATCTTTTGAGGGATTAGATGGTTCTGGAAAAACAACCATCATTACAAAACTTGTTAACAAAATAGAAAAAGAATATCCTCGACTTAAGTATATTCTCACAAGAGAACCGGGTGGTAAAAATGTTCCTGAAGCAGAAAAATTAAGAGAAATTATTTTACACCCAGAAACAAATATTTCAGATATATCAGAAGCACTTCTTTATTCAGCAAGTAGAAGAATGCACCTTGAAAAAGTCATTTGACCAGCTCTTGAAAATAATATTTTAGTGCTTTGTGATCGTTATGTCGATAGTTTTTACGCATATCAAGGGTTTGCACGTAATTTAGGGCTTGATTATGTTCGTAAAATGACCGAACTTGTAATTGACGGGACAATGCCAGACATCACAATCTTTTTTAACATTTCTCCTGAAAAATCAAAAGAACGCAGAGAAAAAAATCGTTTAATTGTTGATCGCCTCGAAAAAGAACAAAATGTTTTTCACGAAAAAGTCTATCATGGTTATTTAGAACTAGTAAGAGAAGAGCCGCAAAGATTTATTACAGTTGACGCTTCTTTAACTGCTAATGAAGTTTTTGAAATTGTGTGAACAGAACTTAATAAGCACCCTAAATTCCAAGAATATATCCAAAAATATGCTTAATAAAAATGTTTTAAACTCAATTTCATGAGCAAAAAAAGAGAATAAATTAGCACACCTTTATCTTTTTGTAGGTAAATCAAAAAACACCATTGATTTAGATATTTTAGCTTTCTTGAAAGAGATCAATGATTTTGAAATAAACTGAGAACAGCCGCTTGAACAAATTAAAAATTATGATTGCATCGTGCTTGATGGAGACCAAGGAGAACTTGGCAAGGCTGAAATCGAACAAGCTTTTTACGATATGTCATTACAAACAAATTATGAGGATACAAATGACAAAAGAATTATTGTGCTTAAAAATATCGAAAAAGCTTCTGTGCAAGCTTTAAATTCAATTTTGAAAACAATCGAAGAGCCATTTGATAATTTATTAATTATTCTATCGACCACAAAAGAAAAAAATGTTTTATCAACAATTCTCTCAAGGGCACAAAAAATTGTTTCTTTAACAATGTCGGCTCAAGAAATTTATGGACAACTTGTCTCTCAAGGTACTTTGGAGCCATTTTGTTTAGTGGCTTCATATTTAGCAGATGACTTTCGCGAGGCTCAAAATTACTCAAAAGATAGTTTTATAGCATTATTTGATCAATTGCTCGCCGCTTTAATTGAGACAATCAAAAGAAATAATAAACATTATTTGTACTCTTTTTTACTAAATGAGCTAACTAAAGAAAACAAACAAAAAAATATTTTTCTTTTAGATTCAATGAAATTAATAACTTTTGGAAATGTGCTTTTTAACGATTTAAAAATTAAAAACAAATATTTAGAACAAATTAAGCAAATCAGCAAAGAACTTGTTTTAAAATTTCCAAAAAGCATAGAATTTCCTTTAGCTATTGATGCTTTTTTCAAATTTATTAATGAAAACGCTAATTTTATTATTCAAAAAGAATTATTACTATTAAATTTATTGGAGAAATATGAGTAAGTTATATGTTGTTGGAACGCCAATCGGAAATTTAGAGGACATTACCCTTCGTGCTCTTCGAATTCTTAAAGAAGTAGATTATATTGCTTGTGAAGATACTCGAGTTACTCATAAATTACTTTTACACTTTGAAATAAGCAACAAAAAATTACTTACATATAATAATTACACTGAAAAAAATTCAACTAAAGGTATTTTAAACCTAATTGAAAGTGGACATTCAGTTGCTTTGGTTTCAGATGCTGGAATGCCGGTTGTAAGTGATCCAGGATTTGAAGTTATTAAGCAAGCAAAACAAAATAATATTGAAGTGGAAATTATTCCAGGTGTGAATGCTGCTATCGTTGCTTTTGTGGGTTCTAACTTTGATAACACTTTTACTTTTTGTGGATTTATGAAAGACAAAAGTGGCCAGAGAATTAACTACCTACAAACATTATCCATTGGTACTTACATCTTTTACGTTTCGCCACACAAGCTTGAAAAAACTTTACTTGATCTAGAAACTGTTTTTGGTGAGTCCTGCGAAATTTGCTTGGCAAAAGAGCTCACTAAAATACATGAAAATTGATTTTTTGGTAAACCTAGAGAGGTTTTAGAGCAAGTTATTGCACAAAATGCTATGAAGGGCGAATTTACTTTGGTTTTAAATATTCCTAAACAAAAAAGTAAGAAAATTTCAAAATATGCCAAAGGAGGTATAAATGAGAATTCTTAAAGATCCTATTTCTTTAAATGAATTTTATTCATCTTTTAAAGAAAAAGTAGAACCAGAGGTTAAGCTTATAATTAAACAAACTTTAAACAAGTATCAAGCAACTTTATTAAAAAGCAAAAAACAAAGTATCATAGCATGAGCATTTTTAGGCGTAGGTATTTTATCTTTTTTTATTTTTATTATTCTTTTTTGGAAATTGGGTATCAATGCAACTTTTGAATATAACAGTCAGAGTCATTGAAAATGAATCTTGTTTTCACTTTTTATTACTATAATATTATTTGCAATTTTTGCTCTTTTCTTGTTTTTATCAATCAATAAAAAAAGAAGAATAAAACAAGCAATTGCCAATTCATTAAATACTAATTTTGTTTACAAGCAAGCTTTCGATCTTTTTGGAGAAAACTACAATTACGATCCTTGATCTTTTGACGAAAATCTAAACGATTCAAATGTTGTGCACACTCGACCAATTTCTTTAGCTGAAGCAAAAGAGTTTAGAACAATCACAATACCAAAAGATGCAAAAATTAAAAAATATGATAAGCCAATAAAATTGTTACTAAATAATAAATATCAAGTCTATTTTTGAAATGTGCTATTTCATTGATATCGAAACACCGACAAAACAACAACTGAATATCAAGCTTGAAATGCTTTTATTAAATTAAGCACCGAAAATTTAGAAGATAATCAATTTAATTTTTCTTTATTTACTCAAAAGTCGCTTTTTTCAGGTGATCGGCAAATAAAATTGGAAAATGATATTTTTAACAAAAAAGTTCGTCTTTGCGGTTATGATGAATTAAAAGCCAGAAAAATGTATACACCTCTGGCTCAAGAAATGACTGTGAATTGATATACGAAAAAAGATAAATTACCTTATAATAATTTCCAAATTTACTCAAAACGCAATCATATTTATTACACAATAAAATCAAATGCTGGTTTTATGAAACTTAATATTCCTTTTTCTGCAGATGAACATGTGATATTAAATGGAATTCTAAAAGATATTATTCAAGATGTATATAACATTTATTATTTATTAGAATTCTTGCAATTATCACTTTATCTTGAATAAAGAATTTATAGCATATTTATTAATATTACAAAAAAAGAGAGATAAGATAGATTCTTGTAGTTTTGTGTGATTCTAATATGCATTTAGAAGAATCGGTAAACTAGGACACGAAATATGAATAAAACACATTTCGTGCCCTAGTTTATTTTTTCACTTTTTTGTAGTAGCTTTCATCCATAAAATAAGTTTTATCAGCCCAAGTTCAATCCACTACTTTTCATCTGCCGTCAATATACATTTCATTTCAAGCGTGCTGTCCTGTATAAACATTATCGTCTCTATTATAGATATTTCATGCGATTAGTCTTACTGAAATTCCAAGTAAAGTCATTGCCATTGAGAAATTTTGCGCATAACCAACACATCTTAATTCTCGATCGCTGCTAAATAAAGAAAACGGACTATAAAAACCATAACCATCTGCTGTAAATTAATTGACACTTACTTCTTGATTTGTTAAATTGTATGAGACATTTAGAGCAATATATCAAGAAACTGCCTTAATTTTTTGCTCATCACTTAACTGTGGATTAATAATTCTTTTTAAGACTTTTTTTTCAATTATTTTCTCAATTTTTGTATTCTTTTTGAGCATCTACACCTACATACCCATGCTCTGTATTGTCATTTAATAATTCGTGTTTAGTTTGAAAATTAAGCTCTGAAATTTTGATATATCTACCATCTTTTTCAATTGCTTTGTTGTCATACTGACTTGAAATAATCGCCTTATAGTCTCTTCAATTCCTAATTGTATTTTCCATAAAAAAGTTCGGTTTTTCATAAATTAAGACATTTGTAAGGTTCATAGTTGTTCCGCTCCCTTATTATTTCAGTATTTTGTTTTCATTATTCTGAAAAAAGAAACAAAATTCTTACCATTCAAAAGCAGACATAAAGCAATTTGGTTAAATTCATTAAATTTAATAAATTTTCTTGTGGTAGGTGTATATTTGCTCTTTGTCTTTTTGTTTTTGTTTGTAATTCTTTCTCTAATAATTTTGATTTGCTTCGAATGAGCTTCAATCTTTTTTAGAGTTTTATAAAATTCATCTTTTGTAAAATTGAATTTCTTGTAAAAGTCATAACAATTAATGCTTCTTTTTTTTGAAATCTGGTGAAAAACCAAAAGAGCGATAAGCAATTGTTTATTTTTTAAATTAACTAAAGCTTCTTCATTTATGAAAAAGTTTGGACTTTCTTTGAATTCTTTTAATAATTGCTCAATTTCAGCAGAAGCAAATTTACTTTTTATGCTTTCTTTGATTTTTTGAGCAGTATCAATTTTGATCGTGTTTCAAAAGTTTCTTCTTGCGAATAACCAAACTCCAAAAGCTCTCTTGTGGAGTATTTCAATTTGAATTATTCTCCTTTCGTAGAAAATGAAAAGGAAGCCCCTTTTAGGACTTGCTTTTGTCTTGTTGGCTTAAACTGTTCGCTCACAAATTAATATTAGAGAACGGAAATATAATAGATATACACACTGGTGCTGCACTTCTTTCTAACCTTAAGTCACAAAGAGCAAATGGTTTTAATTATTGATTTGTAGAGAGATAACAAAAGAGTTTCTATTGATGAAATACGAAATTTATATATAAACCACGCTAAGTTATAAGTTGATTTTTACTCAATCGCAATATCCTACACAATAAAAGCAATTAGCTTAATTTCTTTAAAATAAGACACGAAATATCGATAAAACCATATTTCGTGTTTTTTGTATTTTTAGGGAGAATATGATGAAACAATTAGAGTAAAACGAATGACTAGAACTATTTGAAAGTTATGAAGATTGCAAAAATAATTTGATATCAAAAAATGATTTTCAACCTGAGTTTCCAAGCTGAAAGCACAAAAAAAGATCGCTTACGCAATCTCTTTGTTTAGCATTATTGTTTTTTTTTCATTGTAGGGAATAATAAAACATCTCTAATTGAATCTTTTTCTGCCATAAGCATAGTTAAACGGTCGATTCCAATTCCACATCCACCTGCTGGTGGCATTCCGTATTCAATTGCATCGATAAAATCTCAGTCGATGTCACTAGCTTCATCATTACCGTTGTTTTTTTCTTCTAATTGAGCTTCAAATCTCTCTAATTGATCAATTGGATCACTAAGCTCTGTATACATGTTTGCATATTCTTTTGTATTGATGAAAAGTTCTGCTCTTTCTGTAAATCTAGGGTCATCACCTTTAGCTGTAAGTGGTGAAATTTCAATTGGGTGTCCATAAACAAAAGTAGGTTGAATTAATGTTTTTTCAATTAATTCTTCAAAAAGTTCGTTAATGATGTGGCCTAATTGGTGGAATTTTTGAATTTTTACACCATGTTTTTTAGCCACTTCAACAGCTTCTTCGAAAGAAATTTCTCTAAAGTTATGTCCTGTTGCCTCACTAACGGCTTCAACCATGTCAATTCTGTTAAATGGTTTAGTTAAATCAATTTCAACACCTTTGTTAATAACTGTGGTTTTGTTAAGTTTGTGAGCAATTCTTTTAATAAGCTCTTCAGTACGGTTCATCATACCTTCTAAATTAGTATATGCTTCATAAAACTCAATTGAGGTAAATTCAGGGTTGTGTGTAGTGTCAATTCCTTCGTTTCTAAAAATTCTTCCAATCTCATAAACTCTGTCAATTCCACCCACCAATAATTTTTTAAGCGGAATTTCTGTTGCTATTCTTAACACGAATTCTTGATCTAAAGCGTTGTGGTGAGTTTTAAATGGACGTGCACTAGCACCTGATAAATAGTCATGTAAAAATGGAGTTTCAACTTCCATATATTCTAAATTATCAAAGTAACTTCTAATTTCGCTGATGATTTTAGTTCTAGTTCAGAAAACTTTTTTAGATTCCTCGTTTGTGATTAAATCAACATATCTTCTTCTATATTTCTCTTCAACATCACTAAGTCCATGGAATTTATCAGGAAGTGGTTTTAAAGCTTTAGTTAATAATTTAATTTCAGTTGCTTTAACACTAACTTCTCCAGTATTAGTCTTCATTACTTGACCAACTACATAAATGATGTCACCAAGGTCAAATGAATCAACGATTTCTGTAAGTTCAACATTTTCTTTTTTGTTAAAGTAAATTTGAATTCTACCGTGATAGTCTTGTAAAACAATAAAAGGTCCTCTTTTGGTCATAACACGACCAGTAACAGCAACACTTTCAGCTTTTTCTGCTAATTCCTCTTTTGAAAAAGGAGCATATTTAGATTCAATCTCATCTGAATATGAAAGTGCTTTTAAGTTATCTGCTTTTGCAAAAGCTTCAACTCCTTTTTCTTTATAAAAATCAAGTTTATTTCTTCTTACTTGTTCTTGTTCGGTAAATTTATTATGCATAAAAATGCTCCTTAAATGATTTCTAAATTATTTAATTATTTATTTTAAGTATATTTATTTAAATAATACTAAAAAGTACGAAAAAAATATCACTAAAAAGTGATATTTTTCTTTCTTTTTTATTATTTTACAATATTGTAGAATGATTTAATTCCTTGGTATTCAGCTGATTCTCCAAGTTCTTCTTCAATTGCTAATAAACGGTTGTATTTAGCAATACGGTCTGTACGTGACATTGAACCTGTTTTAATTTGACCAGCGTTCATAGCTACAGCAATATCAGCGATTGTTGTATCTTCTGTTTCTCCTGAACGGTGTGAAACAACTGCAGTCATGTTAGCTTTTTGAGCCATTTGAATAGCATCAAATGTTTCTGTTAATGAACCAATTTGGTTAACTTTAATTAAGATTGAGTTCATTGCTTTTTCTTCGATAGCTCTTTTAAGGATAGCTGTGTTTGTAACTGTTAAGTCGTCACCAACGATTTGTAATTTATCACCCATTTCAGCTGTAAATCTTTCAAATCCTGCTCAATCACCTTCAGCAAAACCATCTTCGATAGAAATAATTGGATATTTGTTTACAAGACCTTTAAGGTATTCACCCATTTCTTCTGATGTATATGATAATTTAACATCTGTAAGGTTTTCGAATCCTGGACGTTTTTCTTCAATAGCTTGTTTAAGTTTACCAAATGTATAAACTTTTCCGTCATATAATTCACTTGAAGCACAGTCCATAGCAATAGCAACTGCTTTTTCACCTTCTCTAGCTGGAACGTATCCTGAAACTTTAATAGCTTCAACTAAGAAATCTAAAGCTTCTTCGTGTGATTTGAAGTTTGGAGCAAATCCACCTTCATCACCAACTTGAACACCGTGTCCTGCTTTTTTAAGTAATTTAGCTAAGTTGTGGAATACAAAGTTAGCCATTTGTAAAGCTTCTCTAAATGTTTTAGCTCCAACCGGCATAATCATAAACTCTTGGAAGTCTACTGTGTTTGAAGCGTGTTCTCCACCATTAATAACGTTTAACATTGGAACTGGTAATTGGTGTCCGTTGAATCCACCTAAATATTTGTAAAGTGGTAAGTCTAATTCGTTAGCAGCAGCACGAGCAACAGCTAATGAAACTCCTAAAATAGCATTAGCACCAAATTTTTCTTTGTTTGGTGTTCCATCTAATTTGATCATTAATAAGTCAATTTTACGTTGTTCTGTAACTTCTAATCCTTCTAAATGAGGAGCGATATCATTGTTAACGTGGTCAACAGCTGTCATAACTCCTTTTCCACCAAATCAATTGTTTTCGTATTTTGTACCTTTATCTCTAAGTTCTAAAGCTTCACGTGAACCTGTTGAAGCACCTGATGGAACCATAGCTGAACCAAAAGCACCTGCTTCTGTGTAAACTTCAACTTGAACAGTTGGGTTACCACGTGAGTCTAAAACCTCACGTGCGTGAATTTTTTTAATTGCTGACATTTTGTCTCCTTTTTAATCTTAAATTTATACTAGATCAATGGCGTTTTAAAAACGCATTAAATCTCAAAAATTAAATTTCTTAAATCTTTAAACATATTTTACCACTCTTTAAATAATTTTCAATTAGTATTAAATTATTATTGGCTATCTTTTAAATATTTTTAAAAACAAATTATAATAATAATGAATATAAATATTTAAATAAATGAAAGGCTAAAATATGGCTAAAAATGTAGTTACTTTAAATAGATGAAAAGAAAAGTTACTTGATTTATCTTTAAATAATAAAGCATTAAATCATAAAAGCAATAAATCAGGAACTATTCAAATATTATTTCCTGATTTAAAGCACTTTTTTGAAAAAATAGTTTCATCTAAATTAGCTTCTTTTGCTCGTCTTTTTGATAAAAATGATGACGACTTAGAAGACGAGGAAATGACCCTCAAAAGAACAAGAAAAGAAGAAGTAAAAGTCTTAGGACAAATTTTACCTAAAAAAGACTTTTATGAAGCCGATGAAATTTTACCTTTGGTAGAAATTTATCGTAACAAAAGAGGTAATAAAAATAAAAATGAGTTGTTCACTAACCTTAGCGGGCCTAAACAAACACAATTTTTAAGAAACTTAATGAAGACAGCAACTTTCTTTAAAGAAGAAAATGCTGTTGATGTGCTTTTCTTTGCTGTTGGATTTCTTAAATGATATGAAGATCCAAATTCTAAAAAAACACATTATGCTCCTCTTTTATTCATGAATGCAGAATTGTCTCAAAAATCTTTTGATGCTGCATTCGAAGTAAAAATTAATGATGATGAGCTTTTAATTAACAACGCTTTAATTAGAAAAATGAAGGTTGATTATGATCTTGATTTAGACCTTCCAGAAATCAAAGAAGATGCATCCCCTTATGAAATTTACGAAGCTTATAAAAACAAAATAAATGAATCATTAAGTCAATTTAGCGATAAACGTTGAGAAATTTTAGATAATATTGAACTTGCTACTTTTAGTTTCACTAAAATCAACTTAGTTAAAGATTTAGAAGATAATGAAAAAAGAATTATTAATAGTGATTTCTACCAAAAATTAACTTCTAAAAAACAACAAATTGCTGATAATGATCTTGTTAGAGAATCACAAGTTGATGAATATATCGATCCAAAAAACTACTTCCATAAACTAGATGCTGACTCTTCTCAAGAAGCAGCTATTCAATCAGCTATTCTAGGAAAAAGTTTTGTACTTGAAGGTCCTCCCGGAACAGGAAAATCTCAAACAATTACAAACATCATTACAGAATTAATTGCTCGTGGTAAAAAAATTCTTTTTGTTGCAGAGAAAAAAGCTGCTCTTGACGTTGTTTGAAGAAACCTTAATAAAATAGGTTTAGGTTCTTTTGCTTTACCTATTCACGACAGTGACTTTGATAAAAAAGGTGTTGTTAAAGATCTATACACAACACTTTTAAAAGGTACCGAAGATATTCCAAGTGTTCCACAATTTTATGCACAAGATAAAATTCACAGATATAAAAACACTAAAGCAGATTTAAATGATTATTATGCGAAAATTTTAGAAATTAGAAAACCATTAAATCATAGTTTATACGAGCTTTATGGTCTTTACTCACAAAAAGATAACATTAAAAGTTTATTTTTCGAAATCGAAAATGTTAAAAATATTGATCAAGATCAACTTTTTGATTTACAAAAGAAAATCGAAACTTTCCAAAATAAAGTTCACAACATAGATATTGATATCAAATCAAACCCATGATATGGTTTCTTTAAAGAAGTTCATTCAGCCAGAGAAAAAGAAAACTTTAGAAACTTGCTCACTAACTTGCAAAGAGATATCAAAGATCTTGAACAATACCTAGAACTCAATGTTAAAAATAAAATGCATATTTATTTTAAAGATAATGCGCCTTTTGTTGAAACATTAAGAAACTTGGTTGCTTTATTAGAACACGTTAAAGTTGCTCGTACAGTTGATGAAAGAATTAAAAGAATTTATGAATTACCTGAAGAAGTTCTTTTAATGGAAGATATTCTTACAGAATCAAGAATCATTGAAGCATCAAAAACTCAACTTGCTCAAAAATACAAATTAGAAGTGCTTAATAACTTTAAAGCTGAAGAGAATGTTTTAGTTCTTGAAAAATTACAATCAATGGCTTCAAGACTTTTATCATGAGATTTTAGAAAAATTAAAAACAAATTAACTCTTTATAGATATGACGCAAAAGCTACATATGAAGAAATTTTAAGCGAAACTAAATTCATTAGAGATATTCAAGCAAGAAGTGAAAAATTAGAAGAGTTAATTAAACGTGTGACATATACCAAAAATCTTTCAACTATTACAGATGTTGAAAATGCTCTTTATGACCTTAAGTGATACCAAAAATTCATGCAATTATCTAAAGAAGTGCTTTTCTACGATAATGATTGAGTTTCACTTGTAATTAACTGATTATTTAACAAAAATAATGTTTTCCCAATTGTTGATGAAAGTTTAAATAAAGCTAAAAATGTCTTAAGAGAATTTGAAGAATTACAGTCATACTTTGATGAATCTAAAGTCAACTTTAATAACCTTTCACTTAAAATGGCTAAACTTAATGTTTCTACATATATTTCAAACTTTAATAGTTTAAATGCTTATTTAGAATTTATTACAGCTTATATCGAAATAGCTAAATCAGGACTACAAGAATTTGCTGATTTATTAATTGAAAACAAAATCAAAGAAGACTACTACGAAATTTTCATCAAGAGATTTTACGGTTTATTAATTGAGCACTTTTTAGAAGAAGCAAACTTAAACTTAGGATATAACGGTGAAGCAATTCAAGTTATGAAAGAAGAGTTTGGAGAAGTTGAAAAAGAAATTCAAAAAATTGCTGAATTAAAAGTTACACAACAACTTTACCAAAACTTACCTAACATCAACTCAATCGAAGGATTAAACGCAAGTGTTAAAATCCTAGCTAAAGAAGCAACTAAAGATCGTAGATCAATGCCATTTAGACTTCTTTTCGAAAGAATTCCCGAACTTATTTTAATGATTAAACCTTGTTTAATGATGTCGCCTTTTACTGTTAGTTCATTCTTAAAAACTAGTCCAATTGTGTTTGATACAGTTATTTTCGATGAGGCCTCACAGGTATTCCCTGAAAATGCTGTTGGTGCTTTATTTAGAGCAAATCAACACATCATTGTTGGAGATGAACACCAATTGCCACCTACAAACTTCTTTAATGCTGACGCAGCGGATGAAGCTTTACAAGAAGACGAACGTGGAGAAACAGATGATTACGAATCAATTCTTAATGCTGTTAAAGGATTCTTACCAACAATTAGATTAAAATGACACTACCGTAGTAAATTTGAAGAGCTTATCCAACCTTCAAACGTTGAAATTTACAACGACAACTTGATCACTTTCCCTTCATTACGTAAACCAAAAGAATTTGAAGGAGTTCAATTTATCAAAGTTGATGGTAAATTTATTAACAACCAAAACGAAGTTGAAGCAGATACAATTATCCAACTTATCAAAACTCTTTATAAAAAATACGGAACTTCAAAAAGCGTTGGAGTTGTTTCATTTAACAAAAAACAACAAATGCTTATTGAACAAAAAATTAATAAATTAAGAAGATCAGATTCTTCGCTTGAACCATTCTTTAGTCGTGAACTTAAAGATCCTTTCTTTGTTAAAAACATCGAAACCGTTCAAGGGGACGAAAGAGATATCATTATTATGAGTATTTGTTATGGACCAAATGAAAAAGGGCACTTCGCTATGCGTTTTGGACCAATTAACCAACAACAAGGTTACAAACGTCTTAATGTTGCTGCAACTCGTGCTAAAGAATGTACCATTTTAGTAAGTTCAATTACTCAAGATGATATTGACTTAAACAAAACAGAAGCTAGAGGGGTTAGATTCCTTAAACAATACTTACTTTTTGCTGAATATGGTCAAGGTAAAAAAGTTGTTTCACATCAAGAAAAAGCAAAACAACTCTTCCAAGCTGGTTTTGAAAAAAGTGTTCTCAAAGAATTACAAAAACTTGGATACGAAGTTAAAGAAAATGTTGGTAATTCATCATATAAAATTGATTTAGCGATCATTAATCCAAACAATAAAAACAAATATATCGTAGGTATCGAATGTGATGGTGCTACATACCAATCATCTAAATCTGCACGTGATCGTGATAGATTAAGACAAGAAGTTCTTGAAATGAGAGGATGAAATATTTATCGTATTTGATCAACAGATTGATTCAAAAATAAAGAACAACAAGTTATTCAATTAGATAATTTCATCAAAAAAGCTCTTGAAGATGCAGAATTTAAAAAATCTAAACAAAAAGAGCAAAAAGAACAAGAACAAAAAATCAAGCTAATTAAAGAAAAAGAAGAAAAGCAAGAGCAATTTGAACTTGAATTAGCTAAAAGTAAAGCTAAATTAGACGAAGAAGAAAAAGTTGAAAAAACTACTCCTATTGAGTTTAAAAAACGTCAAGAAGTTTCTTTAAACGAAATTTTTGAAGACTACCCTACATTAGAGTCAATTGATATGAATAGCTTTGCTAATAAGCAAGAATACATTACAGAAACAATTAAAACTTTAGCACCTGTAGCTAAAGAAGAGCTTATGAAAATGGCTCCAATCATTTTCAATAAACCTAGTCTAACTAAAACTTTAAAAACAGAGTTTACAAAAATTTTAGAAACATTAATTATCTTGGATGGTTCACTTGTTGTAGTTGATGATTTTGTTTTTGATCAAACTAAAGTTGATGATATACAATTCAGAAAAGCAACTTCAGAAGAAAACAAACGTAAATTAACAAGTATTTACTATGTTGAAGTAGCAAGTGGAATTTACAAAATTTTAACTTACGTACAAGAAACAACATTAGATACTATTTACAAACAAATTACTGAACTTTGCTTATATAGCACAGTAACACCAAAACTAAAAGCACTTGTTGATCAAGCAATAAGTTATTTAGTTGAAAATGGAAAAATTACTTTTAAAGACAAAATCTTAAAATTAGTTTAATCAAATTTCACAGCTGTTAAGGCTGTGATTTTTTTTATTAAACCAAAACAAATTAAGTAAAATTTAAAGAAAGGATATTAAATGAAAATTTCAAACGAGCAATTAAAAATTTTTTACGATATATTCAAAGGTCACAATGTTAAAATCAATGCTGTTGCAGGTAGTGGAAAAACCACTACCGTTTTAACTGTTTCAAAACTTCTAGAAGAGAAAAAAATTCTCCTTTTCACTTATAACCGTGCTTTGATGGAAGAAACAAAACAAAGAGCAGAAAAAGAACAAATTTACAACTTGGATGTTTATACCTTTCACTCTTTTGCTCAAAAATTCTACAAAGTTGATGCTCGAACTGATGATGGACTTATTAAATTGATTCAAAAAGAAAATGTAACTCCTAGCATTATGTTTTCTTATGATTTAATAATCATTGATGAAGCACAAGATTTAACACCAATTTATTATCATTTTGCTGAAAATACAGTTCGTAAAGATAATTTAAACTCTGATCATAATTTAATGATTTTAGGAGACGAAAAACAGTGTATTTACGAGTTTTTAGGTTCGAGCCCACTCTTTTTAAAAAGGGCTGAAGCATTTTTTAAAAGCAACAAAGAGTGAAAAGAACTTAATTTATCTACTAGTTTTCGTTTAACATCAAACAACGCATTATTAATCAATAAAATATTCTATAACAAAGAAATAATAAAATACGGTAATCGTCAAAGTAACGATAAAATCAATTACTTTTACTTGCATGATCAAAATTTATATTTACTAGCTGACACTATTTACAAAAAAGCAAAAACTTTTGGTGCAGAAAATATCATGATCTTAAGTCCTAGTGTTGATAAGTTTTCTTTGGTAAATAACTTAATCAAAAAAATAGATGAAATTGATAAATATGAAAACTTAAATAAAACCATCTACATTTATCAAACTAAAAATGATAATGACAAAGTTATCAATGAAATCGAAACACGCAACAAACTTGTCTTTTCGACATACCATCAAGCTAAAGGAATTGAAAGAGATATTGTTTTTGTTTTAAGTTTTGACGAAAGTTATTACGATAGCTTTGCTAAAAAATTTGATCGAAAAAAAGTTCCTAATATAACTTATGTCGCTTGTACAAGGGCACGAAAAGAACTTTGGCTCGTGCACAACGTTAGAAAAAGTTATCTTCCATGGATTTCACCTTCACAGCTTGAAAAGAATCATTTCATCACTTTTTGAAATAAATCATTAACAGGATACATAAAACCTAGTGATAATCAAACAAATAAAATTGATGAAGTCGATCTTGTCGCAACAGAGCTTGTTAAATTTTTAGATTATAAAGTTGATAATTTAATCAAATCTTTTTTCTCTGTTACTCTTTTTGAAACACCAATATCAACAATTCCAACAACTTTTTTTAAACAAATTCCTAATCAAATAACTTTTAAAAATAGCGAAAATAAAGAAATTACAGAGAACGTTTCAAATATTAATGGTAGCCTTCTTGCAGTTAATGCATTAATTAAAAAAGATGCAAAACTTTTTGTTTTAGAATTTAATAAGTTATTAAAAGAAAGACGTGAAAGCACAAATCCTAAAATAAGACTAAGATTTGACTCGTGAGCTCTTGAAAAAATAGAACAAATCTTGAAAAAAATTACTAAACAACCACTTGAAATAAATGAAATTCTTTTTATCACAATTGTGTTCTCAACATTACAATCAGGTAATATTGTGCAGCTTTCTCAAATTCCAGAAGAGAATTTAAATTGATTAACAAAGAATGATTTAGAAATGATTAACAAAATGTTTGGTATTTTTTTACCAGAAAGCGCAACTTATGAATTTAGGGTAACACACAACTATCGCCCTAAAAACAATATTATTAAAGGTGATATTGATGCTATCGATGATGAGAATAAGGTAGTTTATGAATTTAAATTTACAAACGATGTTCAAGCCGCTCACTTTTATCAATTGGCTATCTATAAATACCTTCTTCTCAAACTAGATTATGATAAATATAAAGAATATCAATTTGTTTTATTTAACATTAAAAACAACTATAGCTACAAGCTAGAAATAGAAGATGACAAACTCGAAGAAATGATCAAAATCTTAGTTGATGAAAAAACAAATCAAAATGTTGATGATGAACTTTTTGAAGAAACATTTATTAAGATAAACAAAGATAAAAAGAATCTTAATTTAAAAAATGTTTTCTTAAATGATGAAATTAAAAAAATAAATAAGGCTTTTGAAAAAATGAGAAAAAATGATGATTTAATTAGTCCTACCTCTGTTGATGCGAAAGAAGAGCAATCTATTGCTCCAACTCAAAAACACAAACCTTTTGTAATAATTGATTTTGAAACATGAAATTTTCACGAGAATCCTGTTCAGTTGGCTATTTTAGATACCTCCGCTTCCCCTAAAGAAAGAGTTAAAGAATATTATTTCCAACCAGAGCCTACTTTAAATATGTCATCCGTATTAGCAGCAAATGTCGATGAAAAAAAAGTAAACAGAGCACCTTCTTTTAAAGAACAATGACCAGAAATCAAAAAATTCTTTAATGGTAATTATATTATTATTGCACATAATGCATCATTTGATATTAGTGTACTTCGAAATAAATTACTCAAAATAAGCGAAAGAATCGAAACTGATTTCTTGTATTTTGATAGTATAAAAATCTTTAAAAACATTTTGCAAACCCCAAAAGAAGTTGGATATAAACAAGAAATACTTTGTACTTTGTTTGGTATTAAATATGACGCTCATAACGCAACAGAAGATGTTGTTGCATTATATAAATTAATTGATAAAGCTATTGGTTTTGAAAAATTATCTCTTGCTCTAGAAGAAAATCCTAAACTTATTAATTCTTATTTTAGGTATTTAAAAAGAAATCCAAAATAAGCGCAAATTGTTCTACCCAAAACAAAAAACCAGTTTTTTCAACTGGTTATTTTTGTATCAATTTAGCTTATTTTCTAGACTTATAAAAGAAAGTTACACCAATAACTCCTGCTAAAAGTAGTGTTGCTCCACCTAAAATATACAAAATAGTCATAGTGTTATTTTTTTCTTCTCTCTTTGTTTTTTTCTTCTGTTTTTGTATCCTCATTATTTTTTGAATTTGTTTCTGGATTTGTTTCTCTATTTTCGCTAATATTAGCTTCAAAAACAGATTTTGTAATTTTATCAATTAAAATAGGTTCTATTTGTTTTTTTAAATGTTCATGATCTAATGTTTGTGATTTATCAAAATATTTTAAAGAATCTAGCTTCGATCAAAAAATGGTGTAGTTATCAAAATAATTCTTTTTAAAAAACACCGCGCTAGCTATAGCTTTATTTAGGTTTTTTGATTTAATAGCTAAAATAAACGAATTTGCATTGCTAACATAGTCTTTAATAAATTCTAAAACATCTTTTTGCACTAAATAAAGATTGAAAAATTTGCTTTCAAAACTAATTTCTTTAAGTTCTACATTTATTATTTGGTTAGTTAGATTATTTATCTCTTGTACTTGAAAACGACTTTTGCTTCAGTTTGTAAAGCTGTTTTGTGCTTCTTTTAAGATTGAAAGGTTTTCTAAATAAATTTGTGGTTGTTGATATTGTAATTCATCGCTTTTTAAGCTTTCAATAACATTTTGCTGCAATTCAACATCTAAATTATCAAACTCTGTAAAATAATATTCAACTGGATGTGACGTTGCAAAATCTAAATTAGGGTTGTTTTTAGCTTCGTTTAATAAGGTTTGAAGTTTTTCTCTACCCGCTTCTAGACCTTTTGTTAAATTTACTTCTTGAAACATTCTATTTTTATATCTGTTTTTAATTTCAGTAGACAAACTTTCATTTGCTTCAAGTTCTGCTATAAACTCTTCTCTTTCAGAATTTAAGTTAGAAGCTTCAAATGTGATAGAATCATTAAATTCTTCATAAATTTTTTATCGATTCGATATCAAAAGTGGTTTTTTTCTACAAAACTTAAGTTTGGTAAACCACTGATATAAACTCTTAAAGAATCTCTTTGTCTTGGCGACAGAAGATAACTAGTCTCTTCTGAGTTTTTGAAATTAGCACTTAATGTCGTTAGAAAAAGAGTGGGAGTAACAACACTTCCTAAAGTTATAAACTTTAATAATTTAGTTCTTTTTTGTGTATTTGCTTTAATATATATCTTATATTAATAAATTAACCAGAAAGAAAAAAAACAATTTGCAAATCATGTTCACAAATTGCATTTAGATTATCATATTTCAAAAATTTTCTTTGGATCAGTGTACATTTTATCTTCTTTAGAAATTTTGTAGTGATCTTGGAAATCTTTTGAAATCATAAGTTGAAGATTAACTCTTTCTTTTGCTGGTGAGTGCGGATCAGTTAAAAGTCTTTGAATTGCTGTTTCTTTTTTTGTTAAGCTTCTTTCACAGTAAGCATAGTTTTCAAAGAATTTTTCAATATCAAAATCAGCTTCTGTACGAGCTGCTTCAAGAGCTGAAATAATTCCACCTTGATCCGCAATATTTTCTGATACTGTAAGTTCACCATTGATTTTTCCAAATGGAGTTTCATAACCATCAAATAAGTCAATCATTAATTGTGTTTTTTCTTTAAAAGCAGCATAATCAGCTTCTGTTCATCAGTTTTCAAAACTTCCATTAGCATCAAATTGAGCACCATTATTATCAAAAGCGTGTGAAATTTCATGACCTATAGTCATACCTAAACCACCATAGTTTGCGCTTGAGTTTTGATTATAGTCATAAAAGGGAGCTTGAAGATATCCAGCTGGGAATACAATGACATTAGCAAGCGGATTAAAATAAGCATTTACTTCAAACGAGCTCATTCCTCAAATATTTTGATCAACTTCTTTTTTGTATAAACTTAATTGGAATTCTTCCATAATATCACTAAAGTGGTTGAAGTTACTTGTAAGTGATCCACCTTCTTTATATGTTGTAACAATAAATTTATCAAAGTAAGGGTAAATATAATCAGGATATCCTACCATAGGTCTAATTTTATTTAATTTTTCAATTGCTTTTTGTGCAGTGTCTTTTGTTAATCAAGTGTTTTTAGCAAGTCTATCTTGATATACTTTGATAACTTTGTCAATCATTTTTAGAACATCAGCTTTAGCTTCATCACTAAAGTTTGCTTTACCATAATATAAACTCAACGGTTCACTAAAGAAACTAAGAGTTGTTGAATAAGCTCATTTTGTAATAGATTTAGGTTTTTCTACACCAGAGAGTACTTGTGAAATTTTAAACATTAATGATCTAGTGTATGGATTTAAATATCTAGCAATGCCTAAAATAGTTTTTAAAAGCATTAAAGCTTTTACTTCTTCAAAATAAATGTCTTGACTATATAATGAATCAAGTTGTTCAAGATATTTTTTGTTAACAACCACAATTTGATCAACTTCTTGGCCAACTAATTTTTGTGCTTGGCCTAATAAATCAAATTTTTTACTTAAACTAGCAAAATCCTTGCTTGTGTAAGGGTTATAAACAACTTCTACTTTGTGTAATTCAGCACTTGATAAGTGAATTTCTTTTAGTTTTAAGTCTGCTTTATATGCTTTTTCTATAATATCCAAAGCTTCTTTTTTGGTTTTTCCAAATGATACAAAAAGTTCTGTAGCTACTTCTTTGATAGTTTTTAAAATTTTTTTAGCTTCTTTCCGTTCATAATATTCTTTCGAAGGTAAAATCAAGCTAGGTTCTTCAAATCAAAGCGTGTATACTTTGTTATTTACAAAATCTTCAGCAACAACAAACTCATATGGCATTCAGCTAGAAATTTTTCTTAATAAGAAATAATTTTGATCAAAGTCTTCTCATTTTTGTAAATTATCAATAATTTCAATTTCATTTCTAACTGGTGTTCACCCTAATTTTTCTTGCATTTTGGTATTTTTTAGCATTTTGTAGAACTTAATCATTTGTTGAATTTGAGGATTGTTAGGAACATTTTTGTTTTTTGATCAATCCTCAACTAATTTTCTTAATTTTTTCTCAATTTCAAGGTGTAATTCAGAATATGAACTAAGAGTACTTAAATCTTTGGGGATTTTTTTTCTTTTTTCTCAGTCTTTATTAACATAATCATAAAAATCATTTTTTAATTTTGATTGCATATATTTGTTCTCCTTATTTTTAATAAATTATATTAAATATAACAAAATAAAATTATTTTTGTTTCTTTGTGAACAATTAATTTCGATTCAATTTGATCAACACAGAGTTTTTGAATATAAAAAAACACAAAATACAGTGTTTTCTATATTTTGTGTCCTGAGTTTCCAAGTTAAAAAGCATAAAAAAGACGAATATTACTATAATATAGCGATATTCGTCTTTTTTGTGTCTTAAATTACACACATAAATTTAACCTATGCAAGCAATGAAGTCTTTGTAAATTTTGAAATATTTTTTATGATCTTCATCAAATTCATTAGTTGTCGTGTTTACAATTTCTCCATTCACTTCCTTTTTGGACATTTTTATTAGATTTATAGAGTCAATAAGCATTTTTAAAGTTACTTCTTGTATTTCTCCATTATCATCATAATATTTCTTTAATTTAAAGAGACAATACTTTAATGTCACAAGTGATAAAAAACATAATAGTATATGAGCTAAAATATGATTTTCATTGTGAACATATACTGGTCTAATTTGAATTGATGATTTTAAAGTTCTAAAATTCTCTTCAACTTTTCACTGTTGTCTGTAAATTTCTATAGCTTTTTCAGCTGTTAGGTTGTGAATATTTGTTTCAATCATGTAAAAACCGTCTTGATCGGCTATTTTTTTAATTTTCTCATAGTTCAATTTTGCAACTGTTTTACCTTCAATATCCATGTATTTTTTCTTGTATTCAGGCACTAAATCACTCAAACAAATTTTTTGATTTGTGGATTTTTTATCTATTTTGGATAAGAAATTTAATCTTTTTATTCTATCAAGTGTTTGTTTTGCTGGACTAAAGTAAACAATTTGTTTTCTTATTTCACCATTAAATCTCTTTTTGTTTCACACTGAATCTACATATCTTTCTTTCGAAAAAATTTCATTTTTGTACATGTAATCTTTATCCTCAACGATAAAATTTCTGCCTTCTTCATTCAATGTATCAATTCTTTTTTGGAAAATGTATTTGAAGCCTTTTTGTTCAAGGAAACGAAGATTTGCATTGTTATTTAAACCACGATCTGCAACTATTGTCAAGTTTGATATATTGTAAATTTTCTTCATTTCAACAAGAAAATCAATCATTGTTTTAGAATCAGCAGTATTTCCTGGAAAAACTTTGTAATGAAATGGTATTCCATTTGAATCCACTGACATAGCAATTACAACTTGATCTTCATTATGTTTCCCATCTTTTGAAAAGCCTTTTTTTCTTATTCCTTTTCTTTCAAAACTTTCGAAATAAACAGTTGTATTGTCAAAATGAAGTATATGATCATTTGTATTTGTTAGCTCGTTAATTTTTTTATGCAAATCAGCTAAAATGGTATTTTTATGCTCCAAAACTGTATCTAAATAGTTAAAAATTGATGATTTTTGAACATCTATTTTATTTATAAAATCGTTTTTATTTTTAAATTGTGATGTATAACTTCTTGGTATCAAAATACGAGTCGCAATGATAAAATCCAAAACTTCTTCTAAAGCCTTGTGTTTAGTTTTTGGAAGAGATTTGAATAACTCCAATTCTTTAATAATCTTGTAAATTGCTTCAATTCCGATATTTTGAAATTTAGTTTTAACAGAAGTTGGATCCAACATTTTAAAAAACTCTGCTTTAACATCTTTTTTACTTAAATTAGTGTTTATTTGTGCTGCTATTGGTTTAATATCATCAATTTCGGAAAGGTTATATTTCTCTTTAATATCTTCTCAGTATCCTAAACCTACTTGACTTCCATATCCTTTGCCGAAACCTTTTGAAATTGCTAACACCAAATAATACTTACCATTTTGTTTTTTCTTGCATAAATTATATTTCATAACATATATATTATACCATATTTAAGTGTGTAAAGTGTGTAAAAAATAAAAATTTTTCGAAAATTCATATATCTACGATATATGGTTAAAAAAAGACCTCAAAAAATGAGGTCTAACTTGGAAACTCAGGATAAAAAAACACAAAATACAGTGTTTTCTATATTTTGTGTCTTGATTTTTAATTATAAATTTAAAATTATTCTTCGTCTTTTGATTGGATATTTCTACGTTTGATGATTTCATCAGCAATGTTTTTAGGAGTTTTTTCGTAGTGATCGAATTGCATTTGGTATGTTCCACGTCCACTTGTCATAGATCTAAGTTCTGTTGAGTAACCGAACATTTCTGAAAGAGGAACGTGTGCTCTAACGATAACAGCTCCATCGTTTCTTTGTTCTTGATCGTTAACAAGTCCTCTACGACGTGATAAGTCTCCAATAACATCTCCCATGTGGTCTGATGGAACAACAACAGCAACATCCATAATAGGTTCAAGAAGAACTGTTCCGATTTGATCTTTAGCTTTTGTAAGAGCTTTAGAAGCAGCTATTTTATAAGCCATTTCTGATGAATCGACGTCGTGGTATGATCCATCGAATAATGTAGCTCTAACATCAATCATTGGGTATCCAGCAAGAATCCCTGCTGCCATTTTTTCTTCAAGTCCTTTTTGAATTGATTTAATGTATTCTTTAGGAATTTTTCCACCAACAATTTTATCAACAAATTCAAATCCACCATCTGGGTTTGGTTCGAACTTAATTCATACGTGTCCGTATTGTCCTTTACCTCCAGATTGTTTGATGTGTTTTCCTTCTACATCAGCTGTTTTTGTAATTGTTTCACGGTATGAAACTTGAGGTGCTCCAACTTTAGCTTGAACACCAAATTCTCTTTTAAGACGGTCAACAATAATGTCAAGGTGTAATTCACCCATTCCGGCAATAATTGTTTGCCCTGTTTCGTCATCTGTGTATGTTCTAAATGTAGGATCTTCAGCTGCAAGTTTTTGAAGTCCTAATGAAAGTTTTTCTGTTGCAGCTTTTGATTCTGGTTCAAGAGCTTGAGAAATAACAGGTTCTGGGAAAACCATTTTTTCTAAAACAATTGGTTCAGATTTTTCGGCGATTAATGTATCTCCTGTTGTTGTGAATTTAAGTCCAACAGCAGCAGCAATATCTCCAGCACGACATTCATCAATTTCTACACGGCTGTTTGCGTGCATTTGAAGAATACGTCCAATACGTTCTTTTTGTTCTTTTGTTGAGTTATATACGTAGCTTCCTTTTTCTAATACTCCACGGTATACACGGAAGAATGTTAATGATCCAACGAATGGGTCAGTCATAACTTTGAAAGCAAGTGCAGCGAAAGCACCATCATCTGTTGCTTGTACTGAAACTTCTTGATCTCCTAAGTATGCTTTAATTGCCGGAACATCAATTGGTGATGGAAGATAGTCAACAACTGCGTCGATCATCTTTTTAACACCTTTGTTTTTGAATGAAGTTCCACAAACAACTGGGAAGAATTCTGATGTTAAAGTTGCTTTTCTAATAGCTGCTTTAAATGTTGCTTCATCAATGTCTCCACCTTCTAAAACAACCATCATAAGTTCTTCGTCAAAGTTAGCTACTGCTTCAAGTAATTCTTGACGTTTGATTTCAACAATATCAACTAAATCAGCAGGAATTTCTGTTGGAAACTCTTCTTCTTGAGCTTCTCCATTGTATGTGAATGCTTGTCTTGTAACAAGATCAATAATTCCTTTGAAATCTGATTCAGCACCAATAGGTCATTGGATAGCAACTGCATTTCCACCTAAACGTTGTTTAACTGATGCTACAGAAGCAGCAAAGTCAGCTCCTGCTTTATCCATTTTGTTAACGTAAACGATACGTGGAACTTTATAGTTTGTTGCTTGTCTTCAAACTGTTTCTGTTTGAGGTTCAACTCCTGATTGAGCATCTAAAACAGCAACAGCACCATCTAATACACGAAGTGAACGCTCAACCTCAACTGTGAAGTCAACGTGTCCTGGGGTATCGATAATGTTAATTCTTTTTCCTTTTCAGAATGCTGTTGTAGCAGCAGAAGTAATTGTAATACCTCTTTCTTGCTCTTGAGCCATTCAGTCCATTTGAGAAGCACCATCGTGTGTTTCTCCAATTTTGTGAATTTTTCCTGTGTGGAATAAAATTCTTTCTGTAGTTGTAGTTTTTCCAGCATCAATGTGAGCCATAATACCGATGTTACGGTAATCTTTTAATTCGTAATCTCTTGCCATAATTTACCTTATCCTATGATTATCATCTGAAGTGAGCAAAAGCACGGTTAGCTTCAGCCATTTTGTGTGTATCTTCACGTTTTTTGATAGCTCCACCTGTTTTGTTTGATGCATCAATAATTTCGTTAGCTAAACGCACGTCCATTGTTTTTTCGTTTCTTAAACGTGAGTATTGAACTAATCATCTAAGAGCTAAAGTTTGTTTTCTACGAGCAGGTACTTCTGTAGGTACTTGGTAGTTTGTTCCACCAATTCTTCTTGTACGAATTTCTAATTGTGGTGTAATGTTTTCAACAGCTTCTAAGAAAACTTCCATTGGTTCTCTTCCTGTTTTTTCTTTAACAATTTCAAAAGCTGAATATAAAATATCTTGAGCTATTGATTTTTTTCCGTCAAGCATAATTTGGTTGATTAATTTTGTAACAATAACTGAGTTAAAAACTGGATCAGCAAGTACTTCACGGATAGGGGCTTGTTTTTTTCTTGACATTTTCCTTCTCCTTAATTTATTTTTTGATTTATTTGATTTTTAATAAAAGTTTTTTATGTAATAAGCTAGTTTAATTATTGTTTAGCTTTTTTTGTTCCGTATAAACTACGTCCTTGGTTACGTTTTGCAACTCCTGCTGCATCTTGTGTTCCACGAACGATGTGGTATCTAACCCCTGGTAAGTCTTTAACACGTCCTCCACGGATTAAAACAACAGAGTGTTCTTGTAAGTTGTGTCCTTCACCTGGGATGTAAGCTGTAACTTCCATTCCGTTTGATAATTTAACACGGGCATATTTACGTAACGCTGAGTTAGGTTTTTTAGGTGTCATTGTTGCAACACGAGTACATACTCCACGTTTAAATGGTGAAGCCATTTTTTTAGCTTTTTTAATTAATGAGTTGTAGCTAAGGTTCAATGCAGGTGCATTTTGTTTCTTAATTTTTGAACTACGACCATTAGTAACTAATTGGTTTGTTGTAGGCATTTCTACTTCCTTTCTTTTAATTTTTTTGTTGATAAAAGTTTTAAATTCTATAAAAACATAAAATTTGTTGGCTAATTCTATTAATAAATAGCTTACATATTATACACGACAACACGTCCGTGTGTATCATTTTTTTAATTTTTTTTAAAAATATAAAAACAAGCTTTTTAGCTTGCTTCTTTTTATAGTTTTATCGTCTTAATTTTGTTATTTTCAATTATATATCAGTCGTTTTCATCTTTGAGCTTATATTCATACTCAACAATTTCAGGATGAGCAGATTTAATTAACTCAATCACAAAATCATAAACCATCATCATTGCACGAACATCGTTTTCACAATAAATTTTTAAATTTGGCACAAAAACATCATTTCATAAATTGTCCCCAATTGAACCCAAATATCTTTGGATTGCTTTTTCCATTGCATCAGTTCCTTTTTGAACTTCTTTTAGTGATGAATAAGGTTTGATCATATTTCTTAAAATAATTTTGTTTTCTGTTATATATTTTTCTATCTTTTTAATTGAAAAGAAATATTTTAAAAATTTGATGCTAATCATCATTTTTTGGAATGTAGCTGAATTTTTTTTAACAAAATCTTCTCCTTTTGTATCCTCATTAATTATTTTTCCATCTTTAGCTGCAAATAAGTAATATTCATCAATTTTGTCTTGATTAAAATTCATTATTTGTGCAACTTTTTTAATATCTTTTGTTGCAAAACAATCAGCTAAATCTATTGTGTTGTTATTTATGTGGTTGATAATCTCTGCAAAATCTTCAATTCCACTATATTTAGTAAAAAATCAATTAGCAAACTCTTTCGCTCTTTCTTTTACATCATGATTTACATTATCTAATGTTAAATCGTTGAGTGATTTTCTAACAAATTCTAAAATTTCTTTATTTCTAGTATTTTCGTAATTTTTATTGAAAACCACAAAATAATCAGCTTTATTTGAATATATTTCTTCAATCATTTCACAAAGATCTTGTAATTTGATGTTTTTTGTGTCTTTAACAATATTCACACACTTTTCTTCTTGTCCATTTTTTGTGACTATGACAGAAACTTGATTTATTATTTGGTTATAAGGATTTAAATGATCCATAATAGGGAATAACTCTGAAAAACCCTCATAATCATATCAAACAACCCTAGCGTCTTTGATATGTAATTTTCTAATAAAATTAGCGATATTAAAGTTAAAATAATCATCCGTTTCAAAGAATTTTTTGTTTTTGAAATCAATAAAGTCTTTTCCAATAATTTGTCCTAAATTGTAGTAATTTCCAGAAAGTTTAGCATAGTCTTCGCCAACCAAATAATTAAGTAAAGCATTTTTAAGTTCAGGATCTTTCAAGATATATTTAGGGAGTCTAATACCAGCATATTTGCTACTATATTTATCTCGATCGTTAGTTTTAGCTTCATCTTCATATTTTTTATTTAAGAACTTATAATCAAAAGCTCGTTCTTCAAACCATTCTTTGTGTTTATGAATATCAAGTGCAAATTTTTTTGAATTATTTTTAAAATCTCCGCTTGAAAAACAAAAGTATTTAAGTGCTTCTCTATTTAGTTTTTTATCTTTAAATTCGTCTATTGTTTTATTTAAATATTCATAGAAATATTCAAAACTAGGGTAAAAATCAATAATTTCTAAAGGTGTTTCAAAGATGTATCCATTGTTTTTGGCATATCCTTCTTGCATTTGAAATAAACTATCAAATTGTTGGTACTTAATTGTAGATTCACCTTTAGGTCAAGTGTTTTTTCAATTTAAAGCATTGTTATATTTAACTGTGTTAAAAAACGTAAACTTGCTATTTTTAGTATCAAAAGTATTTGTAGCAACATCGTAAAGCGCAATTAAACCAGAATCAATTAGTATTTTTTTCAAAACAGATAATTCTTCACTTTTAGATGTTGTTTTGTTTTCATTATAAACCGATGCAAAAGCTTCATAAAATATAATTTCATTTTTTAAGAAATTCTTGTTTGTTTTGACAAGTGGGTCAATAATTATCACGCTATAATCTTCTAAAAGATCTTTAGTTTCTTCATTTTTTTTAAGACAAAGATATGTGTAAAGACATTTGTAATTATCAGTGACCAAAGTTGTACTTCTATAGTTAATATCAATAATTTTTTTTGCTTTTTTGTCGTAAATACTGTTATTAAGTTGGAAAACTAGCGTTTTATCTTTATACTGGATTTTTGTTTCAAAACAAGGGTTGATAATAACATCAACATCAATATTCGAAAGCATCTCTTTTGTGAGCGCAATTCTAGCTTCTAAATTATTTTTAATACTAATATATTTAACTTTTGATGGATTTATTTTATTTTTGTTTAGATAAAACTCAATCGCTTTAAGTTTGTATTTATTAAAAGCATTTGCTTTAACTACTATGTATTTTTCTTCAAATTCAGCGGTATTTTTTTGATCATCAATGTCAAATCAGTCAAAATTGTGACTAATTTCTTCATAGCTTTTAGCATTGAATTCCGCTTCTTTTCAAAGATTTTTTTCAATTAAAGTTTCAATTTCTTCTTCTGAAAAAACCTCTTCTTGTTGTTCATCTTCATCAATTTCATCTTCGCTATCAAAATCAAATGTTTTAGGGATTTTTTCTAATAATGATTCGTTAGTCTCGAAAATTAAAACTGGATTTTTATCAAAAATCTTTTTAAAGTTACTTCATTTAATTTGATGCTCATTATTGTTCATTATTTTTTATCTCCAAAAGATTAGAATCTTGTTCTTCAAGGCTTGCAATATTACTTGGATCATCAAAATGTCCATTTTCAATAAGTGGTGTAATTACTTTTTTTCTAATATCAAATTTTTCAACTAAGTTATAAGCGTTTTCAAAGTGGGTATTTTGTATTTTTCTTGCGCTATCTTTTGCATCTTCAGCAGCTTTAATTATTTTGCTTAAATAATCTTCAATATCTTTAATGTTATTTTTAATGTTCTTAAGGTGTGTGTCTAATAATTTTGTTTTAAAATTATCAAATTCTTTTAAAATCTTTTCTTTTTCTTCTGTTTTGATTTTGTATGTTTGTAATTTCTTTTCTTCTTCGTTTTGTTTTTTAGCCATTAAATAAAATAGTTTTAATAAGTGTGCAAGAACACCTGGCCGAATCATATAAAGGTTTTTGTAATCTCTCGGATTAACTATAAAAAAGTCGCTATTTGGTTCAACTTCAGTTACGAGAATGGCAAAATTTGCTTTGTGTCTAATTCTGTCTTGTTCGAGTTTTGGGAAAAATTTCTCATTTTTCATTGAGCTTTCTTGATTTTCTAAAGATTTACATTCAATTACAATTCTTCCAATCTCTAGGCTATTGTTACGATCATAAAATACAACTTCAAAATCGGGCATTTGTCCATTTATTGGTTTTGTTGTCTTGTGATATTCAACATCTTCTAAATGTCCAAACGTTTCTTGAAGAATACCAAAAACATCATCCTCAAAATCATTTCCTCATGTTTTTGTTCCACCTTGAGATTTTCTTTCAATAAATCCAAGATATTTATTTTTATGTTCATCTCTTTCTTTTTCTACTTTTATTAATTGTTCTTCTTTATCTTTTATTTCTTTATTTTTTTGTTCTATAAGGATTTGAATTTCTTTATTTTTCTCTTCTTGTCATTTTTGTTTTTCATTAAGTAATTTGTCATTGTATTCAGCTTGTTGTTTTACTTTGATTGTTTCTTTTTCTAGCTCTGCAGATTGAATTTTTTGCTCTTTTTTGTTAAGCTCTGCTGTCATTGATTCTATTTTTGAATGAGATTCGTTTTTAATTTTTTCAATTTCTTTATTTTTCTCTTCTTGTCATTTTAATTGTGCTTCTGAAAGTTTATTTTTAAATTCTAATTCTGTTTCTTTTTTAATTGAATTAATTATATTTTCAAGTTCCTTTATTTTGCTTTCTTTGTCTTTAATTTCACTGAAATGATCTTTTTCCAAATTAACAACATAAGGGTTATTTTTAATTTCTGCATTAAACTGTTTTTTAATGTTTTGTCCAAAATCATCTCTAGCATTTGATAAATAATCAATTATCGACGCTTGATCAGAAACATCTCAATCTTTGAGTGAAAAATAATCACCTTTTTCTGCGCTTTCTAAAATTTCAAATTCGTAATTTTCAATGTTTTTTAATTTGATTTTAATTTTTTTCATTCTAAATACCACCTTATTTTTTATATCTAATTAGATTATAGAAAAAGCACAAAAACTTCTGTGCGTTTTTGCGTTTTTTATTTTAAATTTTCATAAAGTTTTATCACTTGCGATAGATCAAGTTGTTGAATTCTAATATTATCTGTAAAACCAAGTTTTTGGTAAGCTGAATTAATTTTTTCTTGCGAATAAACAGTTTTAAGTGCATAAGAAAGTTTTTTTCTACGTGCTAAAAAACAGAGTTTAAAAAAGTTTTTTAATTCATCTCAATCTTTTGTTTTGTCTTCGTTTTTAAAAACCAAAGATAAAATAGCTGAATCTACCTTTGGAGCAGGCACAAACGCACCTGATGGAACAATAAACTCAATTTTGCAATCAGCTAAATATTGAGAACTTAAAGATAATTTTGAGTAGTCTTTTTGATTAGGTTTAGCAACCACTCTTTGAGCAACTTCTTTTTGAACCATTAATAATAAACATTTAAATTTATCTCTATTTTCAAACAATTTAAAAAGTATATCGGTTGTAATATAGTAGGGAATGTTTGCGATAACGTATGTATTTTTATTGATTTCTTTGAGATTGCTTTTTAAAAAATCTTCATGATTTAAAACAAAATTGTCAGCTAATATTTCTTGATTTAAAACATTAACCATATCTTGGTCGATTTCATAAGCAATAACTTTTTTAGCTTTCTTGACAAGCTCTTTAGTTAGAGCTCCACGTCCAGGGCCTATTTCTAAAACATCATGATTTTCAAAATCAAAAACATTTACTATTTTTTTAATAAAATTTTTGTCATGTAAGAAATTTTGACCATATTCTTTTTTTGCAAATTTTTCTTTTTTAATCATTATGAAATCCTAAATAATTCACGAACATTACGGTTAACTCTATCAACAAATTTTTCCATACCAATGCCTTTTAGACCTGCTACATAGTAATAAACGTATAAAACCGTATTAGGTTCGTTTGTTTCACCAGTGTATGGATGCACTCTTAAAAATGGAGAATCTGTTTCCACTAAAATTCTATTTAAAGGAATTTCTTTAATAACTTCTCTTGTGGTTTCTGCACTTCCAAATGTAGCTACACCACTAAAAGAGAAATATAAATTTTTAAATTCCATAAATTTTTGTGCTCATTCTTTATTTCCAGCAAAAGTGTGAAGCATAACTCTTAAATCTTTATTTTCTTGCATTATTTGATAAAAATCTTCATATGCTTGATAGCAATTTTCTTTGTCTCTTAAATGGACAACAGCAGGTAAATCGTATTTTTTAGCAATAGCAATTTGACTTTTAACACTATTTAGTTGTTGCTCACGTGTTGAACCTCAATCATAAAAGTATTCTAATCCAATTTCTCCAACCGCAACAACTGAAGAGTCAATTAATTTTTCTAGTTTTTCTCCTTCATTTCCTTGCACTTTATCTTCTGGATGGAACCCAACACAAGGTTTGATAATATCATATTTCTTCGCTAACTCTTTAACATAGTGATTTTCTTGTTCGTGCCCACCATTCACTATAAAAAAATCTATTCTATTGTGTTCTGCAGCTAAAATGATTTCGTCAATAATTGCTTCATTTTTATAAAATTCCAAACTTAAATGACAGTGTGCATCAATAAATTTATTTCTCTTTTTTCCCATATTATTTACCTAAACAAAAGTTACTAAACATGATGTCTAATAAATCCTCTCTATTTACATTTCCTTTAATATTTTGAAGTGAATCTCAAGCATTATAAAGATCAATCATAATAAGATCAAAAGTTTGATCGTATTCAAGTGCATTTTCAGCTTCTTGCATTGATCTTAAAGCATCTTTGATTAAAGATAATTGTCTTGTGTTGTTAAAAATTCTTTCGTCCATAATATCAATATTTTTAAAGTTTTGAACCAATGCATCTTCAAGCTCTTTAATATCATTATTTTTCGCTGAAATATGAACTAATTGATCACGATTTTCAAATCCTAAATCTTTTTTGTTTTGCACCTTAATGTAGAATTTACCTTTATTTTTAGTTTCATTTTCAATAATTTGATCAAACTCATCTTCGTTTTGTGACGGATCAATTACGTGTATTACAAGATCAGCTTCTTCAATTTGAGCTAATGATTTTTGAATTCCGATTTGTTCGATTTTTTCTTCTGTTTTACGAAGGCCTGCAGTATCAATTAATTTAAAAAGCATCCCATCGATTTGATATGAAGCTTCA
Source organism: Mycoplasmopsis glycophila (assembly GCF_900660605.1). NCBI lineage: Bacteria > Bacillati > Mycoplasmatota > Mycoplasmoidales > Metamycoplasmataceae > Mycoplasmopsis > Mycoplasmopsis glycophila. The sequence goes on from NZ_LR215024.1 coordinate 54,883, forward strand.
ACTAAATCTCTTGTAGTTCCTGCTATATCTGTCACAATAGCTTTATCTTCTGCTAATAAAGCATTTAAAATACTGCTTTTACCAACATTTGGTTTACCTAAAATTGCGACCTTTACCCCTTCAAAAATATATTTTGAATCTTCTGAAACTTTCACAATTGTTTTTAACTCTGCAATCATTTTTTTGATTTTTTCTAACATTGTTTTAGTTTCAATTTTTTCAATATCTTCATATTCTGGATAATCAATATTAACTTCACAAACACCTATAAGGTAGGCTAAATCGTATAAAAATTTATCAATTAAGTTGCTTGTTTTACCTTTAAAACGATTAACAGATGCTGCTGCTTGTTTTGAAGTTTTTGCGAAAATCAAATCGTGTATTGCTTCCGCTTTAACTAGATCCATTTTTCCATTTAAAAAGGCTCTTCTTGTAAATTCACCCTTTTCAGCTAGTCTTGCTCCATTATTTAAGAGAAGTTCTAATATTTTGTTTGTTACAACAATTCCGCCGTGACAATTTATCTCGATAATTGGTTCGCCAACAAAGTTGTTGTAAATTATTTTTCCTTCCTTTTCTTTTCCAGTAAATCACATTACTAAAACTTCATCAACAAATTCATCGTTGTCATAAATGTGTCCGTAAGTAATTTCGTGGTCTTTACCTATTTTTCCTTTATATATTTTTTTAATTATTTCTTGCGCATCAGGACCGCAAATTCTCACTATTGAAATAGGTTGGTTTATGTGCATTCCCGAGCTAATTGCTGCTATAGTGTCATACATATTATTTATATGATATATTATTTTTCTTTAAGATAAAAAAATCGCGGCTATATTTCGCGACTTTCTTATTTGTTCATTAATTCGTTTTCTTTTTCTTTTGATAATTCGTTAATTTTTTCAATTTCTTTATCAACTAATTTTTGAATTCTATCTAAATAATTTTTTTGCACATCTTCTGATAATTCTTCATCATTTTTGATTGATTTATTAACATCTTGACGAGCATTTCTTACACCAACTTTAGCTGCTTCTGTGTGTTTAGAAATACTTTTAACCATTTCTTTTCTGCGATCTGTTGTTAAAGCCGGAAAAGTTAAACGCACTTGGTTTCCTTCGTCAACTGGTGTAATTCCTAAATTTGCTTTATCTAAAGCTTTTAAAATTTCTTTAACAGAAGTAATATCATAAGGTTTAATTAATAATTGTTGTGGCTCTGGAACACTAATATTTACTAATTCTTCAAGTGGTGTCATAACATCATAATAATTAACTCTAATCCCTTTGATTATTTGAGGATTAGCTCTTCCTGTTGAAATTTTAGAAAGTTCAAAACGATAATGACTTATAGCTTTTTCTACTTTTTCTTCAAATTCCATTAAGTATAAATCGAATTCCATTATTTTGTGACCTCCGTATGTTTGATTGTACCTTCAAGAGCTTTAATTATTGAATTTTCTTCTAGTAAGTTGAAAACAATTAAATTAATATTATTATCTCTCGCCATACTTGTTGCTGTTAAATCCATAACTTGTAAGCTTCTTTCTAAAATTTCATCATAAGTAATGTGATCAAATCTTTGTGCATTTGGATTTTTCTTTGGATCTGAATCATAAATACCATCAATATTATTTTTACCCATCAAAATAACATCTGCTTGTATTTCAGAAGCATATAAAGTAGCGGCTGTATCTGTTGTGAAATAAGGTCTTCCTGTTCCACCAACGAAAATAACAACTTCTCCTTCTTCAAGGTATTTTGTAGCTTTTTCGTTAATATAATATTCAGCAACTCTTTTATCAATATTTAAAGAACTTTGCACTCTAGCTTTAAGTCCTGCATGTTCAAATCCGCTTTGTAAAGCTAAACCGTTCATAATAGTTGCTAACATCCCAATGTAGTCAGCTCTATTTCTAGGAATTCCGTTTTTTTCAGCAGAAGCTCCACGTCAAAAGTTACCTCCACCAATAACAATAGAAACTTCAACCCCTTTTGAAACAACCTCTTTAAGCTGTTTAGCGATTTTTGAAACAAGTTCGTAATCAATAGCTAAATGTTTTTCTTTATTAGCAAAACCTTCACCTGAAAGTTTTAATAAAATCCGCTTGTATTTCATTGGCTCTCCTTGGTTTTCAAACTAAATCTACAATTTAATTTATTACAATTATTTTAACATTATAAAAATTTTATATTTAAAATAAAATAACTATTTTGATTTTTCGTGTTTATTTAAAATGTAAATTTTTTTCATTTTTTGGTTGTTGTTATATGGAAACAAAACCATATTTTGAAAAAAAGTGTATAATTTATTAACTTTAAATATTAAAAAAAAATTTACATTTTTTAAAAGAAAGAGAGTAATATGAAAGACGTTTTAAGAAATTCAAATGTTAATAATAAAAAAAGATTTTTATTCGCTATCGATTTAGATGGAACAACATTAAAATCCAGTGCAACAGGTCAAATTCACGACCAAACTGTTGCTGCTATTAAAAGAGCAACCGATGAAGGGCATATTGTTTGTATCTTAACAGGTAGACCTTGAAGAAGTACTAAATTTATTTATGATGAATTAGGTTTATCAACAGTTGTTTCTAACTATAACGGAGCACACATTCACCACCCTTATGATGATGAATTTATACCATACATTAAATATTTAAACCTTAATGAAGCGCTTTATATTTTAGGTGATCCTAAAGTTCAAGCTGAAATTTCTAATATCGCAATCGAAGGACCTGATTGAGTACAATTACAACACAGAGATGAAGATTTAGAAAAAGTTTTCGGATTCACAACAACTTCAAAATTAAGAATTGGTTTAGACTTTCATAAATTACCTTTAATGCCTACAGGTATTATTTTTGACGTCCAAAAAACTACAGACGTTGAAAAATTAAGACAGTATTTAAAAAGACGTTATGGTGATTTAGCTGAATTCTCATACTGATCAAAAGGTGAAGGTTTATCACCTGTTTTTGACATGACTAACATTACAGCTAATAAAGGTAAAGCACTCAGTATGCTAATTCGTTACTATGACGTAGATGTAGAAAATACAATCGCTTTAGGAGATGGTTTTAATGATGTTCCTATGTTTAAAGTAGCTAATATCTCTGTAGCTATGTCAAACGCTTCTAAAGATGTTAAAAAATACGCAACAATCCGTATTCCAAAAACAAATAAAGATGGCGGGGTTGGTTGATATATTAACAAATTTTTAGATAATCCAGAAGAAGAGATTGAAAAATCAAGATTAAGACAAAAGAAAGTTGCTAAATTTACAGAAGAAGAATAATTATGAAAATTTTTGATAGTTTATTATTGTTTGATTTAAACAAAGAAGAAGTAATCGGAGTAGATGAAACTGGTGTTGGAGATTATTTTACACCTTTGATTTCTTGCGCTGCGTATGTACCTAATGATTTAATTAATTGATGTATAGAAATTGGTGTAAAAGATTCTAAAAAATTATCTAAAAATCAAATCATGAAAATCGCTCCATTATTAATGGATAAAATTAAATATTCAATTTACCGATTAACTCAAGAAGGGTATAACAAGTTACTTAATTTTTACAATTCAAATGAAATGAAGTTTTTTTCTCATATTAATGTTTTAAATTCCTTACTTACAAAAACCAATAACCCTTCACTTATTGTTGTTGATAAATACTCAACTACTAATTCAATCAATAAATACTATTCAAAAATAGTTCAAAACCAAAATGTTTTTAAAATAAAAGATTTAGATATGAATGTGCTTTTTTTGGAAAAAGCTGAAGAAATACATGTTTCTGTTGCTTGTGCTTCAATAATAGCTCGCTATGCACTCTATCTTGCTATGGATAGTCAAGAAAAGGAGTGAAACTTCACTTTTCCACTTGGTGCAAGTTCACAAGTTAAACAAAAAGTCAAAGAGTTTTCGCAAATTTATGGTCAAGATAATCTAAAAAAAGTATGTAAACTAAATTTTAAGATCGATTAACAAAGTTTTTGCTTTGTTTTTTTATAATTTAAATATGTTAGATTACGAAATTAAAAACCTTAAAGAACAATATAAAACAGTTACTGGTGTTGATGAAGCTGGTCGAGGAGCATGAGCTGGTCCTGTTGTTGTTGCGGCAGTTACTTTACCTGTTGATTTTCAAGATAAAAGAATAAATGATTCTAAAAAATTAACGCACAAAAAACGTAAAGAGCTCTTTGAATACATTAAAAAAGTCGCTATCGATTATAAAATAGTTGTTGTAGGTCAAGATTATGATTCAAAATATAATCCAAAACAAATTTCAAAAGAAGGTATGAAAGAAGCTATTAATAATCTCGAAAAGTTAGGTGGAATAGTAATAACAGATTATGAAAAAATAGATTTAGAAAATATAAATCAAATCAATCTAGTTAAAGGTGATGGAATCGCTATCTCTGTTGGTGCTGCCAGCATTCTTGCTAAATATTTTAGAGATAGCTTAATGGAAGAATACTCGTTTAAACACCCTGAATATAAGTGAGACCAAAATAAAGGTTATGGTACAAAATCGCACCAAGAAGCTCTTTTGAAATTTGGCGTAACCGAGCTTCATAGAAAACACTCAAATAACATCGCCTGGTCTAATTTTGCTAGATCTTCCTTTTGGGGTTTCTCCATTAATTTTTACTTCATTATTTTGTAAAAATCCTTTTGCTGCTCCACCTGTTTGAATTTCTTCGATTTTTTTTAAGAATTGACTAACTTTGATTGAGTCTCCTTTGATTTTAACTACCATCATTCTCCTTATTTAATATCTTCTTAATGGGGTGATAAGTTGTTTGTTGTTTTTGTACTTATTTGAAATTAATAGCAACTTGTTGTATTCTTTTGAAATATATATATGTATTGTATCATTTTCCAACACACTTAACGCATCTTTTAAATAATTAAAATCAAGATCCATTTCAAATTCCGGCCCTTCAAGTTCATATTTGTTTGTAAATGCATTTGCACTTCCTACTTCTGGAACTTCAAATGATAGATCAATTCCGCTATTAGTGAATTTAAATTCTAATCTTCTTGATTTATCTGTAATCAAGAAAACTGCTTTGTTAATTAATTTTAAAAGTTCGTTTTTGTCAATTTTAACAACATTAATGTGTTCAAAATCAAAAAATCCTGCAGTTTCTGGAAAAGGTATATTAGTTAAATTAATTTGAATTATTGTATTTTTGTAAGAAATACCAAATTTACTATTATTAAAGAATAAAAAGATTTTCTTTGGGGTTTCTTTTGTTATTAATTTTTTAAGAGCTTTAGCATCAGCAGAAATATTAATATCAATGTTTTTATTTAATTTTAATTTTTCTGTTGACATACGATATGAATCAGTTGCACTAAAACGTATTTGATTTTCATTGTCGCTTTTAATATGAATGCATTTGAATACTGAATTACTATTTGCTTTATCTGTGTTTGAAATAGTTGAAATAAAAACATCATTAATTGTTTTTTCTAAACTAGCTGAATCAATTTCGGTTTTATTATAAGAATCACTAAAATCTAACATAAAGAATTTATGATCTTCATATGATGAAATTTCAAATTTTGTTCTACCTTCATATAATAAAGCAGTTTCACCTTTAACTTCAATAGTTATGAAATTATCAAATTTTTTAATAATACTTTTTAAAACATGTGCATTTAAAAGAATGCGTCCTGAATTTTCTAGTTTGATTTTATCTTCATCAACTAAAAGTTCTTTTTTAACTCCAAAGATTGAGTTACTGATTGTGAATTTTAATGAGCTTGAATCAATTTCAATACCGATATTTTTACCTGAATGAGAAGAGCTTGTTTGATCAATATAACTATATAAAAAATCTACAACTGGTTCGATTGTGTTTTTATTAATTGTGAATTTCATAAATCCCTTTCTTTAATTTTTGTAAATAAATAATATGTATATGTTAATATGTGTATAAACAACAGAAACATCATTTTCAATCATTTTTATACCTAAAAATAATCTTTTTGTGTTTTTTAATTTGTTTAAAGAATTTTTATAAGCTATGGATATTAGTTGATTTTTGTTATCTTATCCCTTAAATACTCTAAAGACTTTTGCACAGTCTTATCAAGATCTTCTTCTTTATATTTCTTGAATGCATTTAAAACGGTGGAATGATCTCTATTAAAAAGTTTACCAATTTCTATTGAAGATAAATCTAGCATTTGTTTAATCATAATCATTGAAATATGTCTTGCCACAACAATGTTTGAAACCCTACTTTTTCCTAAAATATCTTTAACAGAAACAGCGTAGTATTTCGCTACTGTTTTTAAAATAATATCTGATGTTATGTTTTCTGGTTCTTTAATTACATCTTTAAATATATTTGTAATAACTCCGTAAACATAATTTGACGAAAGAATATCTTTTTTATAGTAATTAATTCTTTTAACTGCTCCATTTAATGCTCTAACACTATTCGAATGGTTTCTAATGATAAAATCTTTCGATTTTTCATCAATTTTTTCGATATCAATTCCATTGTTTCTTAAAAAGAAGTCTAAAACTTTTTCTAAATCTTCCTTCTCCGGACTTTTAATTTTAGTTAAAAAACCTGAATGTAAACGAGTAATCATTCTGTTTTCAAATACATTTAAAAGCTCATTGATTTCATTTTCACAAGCAATAACGGTTAATTTATTATTTTGCATCCTACCATCAATAATTTGAAAAATAAAGTTCTTGGTAGCTTTCTTTTGTCCGTCACCAAAAATTTGGAAATCATCAAATAAAAGTAAATCTAAATCACAAAAATGTCTAATAACTTTTGAAATTTTAAACTGATTGTTTTCTTGTAAAAGTGTTGCAATATCTCTTGTGAAATTTGTAGGGTTAATATAAGCGATTTTCTTATTTTGTTTTAAAAACTCATGACCAACAGCTTGTAATAAGTGTGTCTTTCCGCACCCTGATTTACTTGAAATATAAACTAAATTTATATCTGAATCTAATGATGTTAATTGCGAACAAATTTTAATTGCTTCGCTATTAAAATCACTTTTTACATAGTTATCAAAAATATAATCAGGATTTAAATTACTGTATATAAATTGCTTTTCTAAACCAGAGTTTTTAGATGTATTCTCTTGCTTTTGAGCAACTGGTTTTGTAAGATCTATTTTTTTGATTTTTTCTTCATATTCAATTTCTTCTTTATCAACTAAAGTGTATTTAATATTTGGCCCAAATATCTCTCTAATTGCTTTGTTGATGTTATCATCAAACAAGTAAGCAATCTTGTTAAGTGAGAAAATAGAATTTGAAACCATATAAATAGTAACTATTCCGTTTTCAACTTTTAAAACCTTGATGTTTTTAAAGAAAGTTTGATAAAGCATATTATCATTAATTTCGTTTTTCAAAAACTCTTTTAATTGATCTGTATATGCTTTTAATGAAGAGTTAGATAAAGAATTTAAATCACCACCAATTAATTTATTCATATTTAAATTTTATTCTATTAATTTAATAAAAAAATATTTTTAAAAAAATATTATTTTTTCTTGTTTATAAACATAAGATATTCACATCTTTTATAACATTAAAATAAGTGAAAAACTCTTTTATACACATATGAAAATTTATGTGGAAAAAAGTGTGTTTAATTTGTTTATTAAATTATGGATAACTTATTCATAAAATAAGATTATCCACAACAATTATCCACTACTTTATAAACATATTTTATTGTGCAAAACTATTGTGGATTTTTAAATTTTTTAAAAGACAGATGCAATTTTTATATATTGATATAATTAAAATATTATGAACAATGAGGGTAAAAAATTAGTTGGATTATTTGTAAAAATTTTGTCACAAGTACAAGATAAATGAGCACTTCTTTCTTTCAAAGACGAAGAAAATAATAAAATATGAACCATATTTGCTGGCGGGGTTGCACCAAAATTAAGAACATATTACGAAATTGAAATTGTGCCAAATACAACAAAGTATAAAAACAATTTTAAACTTGTTAAATATGTTCCGGTTTCAAAACCTCACAAAGAAGTTGATTGAGAAGATTTTCTTTCAAAAAACATTGCTGGAATTGGAAAGAAAACGGCTGAAAAAATCTTTAATGCTTTCGGGATTAAAATTTGATCATTATTAAATGATGTTGAAACAAACAAAGAACAACTTTTATCTGTTCTTACTGAAACTCAATTAAACTCTTTTATAAAATTTTATGAAAATAAAAACAACAAAGAGAATATTCATAGTTTGCTTGATAATTCACATGAAGTTGTTTCAAAAGCTAAATTCTTTTATGAAAACAACTTGGTTGAGCTATATCAAAAACTTCTTGCGATTTGAGAAAAAGAACCACACAAAGATTTAGTAGAATATTACACTCACAACAACCCTTACATTCTTTATTTTAAATATAATTTTAAACTTGAAGAGGTTGATAGTTTTGCGCTCTTACTAAACTGAAGCATAACTTCTGAACAAAGAGTTAAAGCATACATTAAACACATAATGACTGAGCTTGAAAATGATAATTCCACAATCATTCAGATTGATAAATTATTCCACAATATGCAGCAATACTTCGATTTACCTTTTATCGAACTTGAGCAATTAATTTTCGAACAAATTGATAATAGATTTTTAATAACTAAAGATATTTATGGAAAATTTTATTGCACACTAAATTCAACTTACGAAAAAGAACTTTTCATCAAAGATAAATTAACAGAACTTTCTAATAGTAAAATTTATCTTCTAAATTCTTTAGATCCTAAACAACTTAAAAACCTTTCTAGCAACCAACAAGAAGCTTATGAACATTTTTTATTAAACAATGTGTCGATAATTACCGGTGGCCCTGGGACAGGAAAAACCTTCTTAATTGATAAAATTTTTCAAACCCTTAAAAACAACAAATATACAAACTTAAATGATTTTGCTATTCTCGCTCCAACAGGTCGCGCAGCTTCAAATGTTAGTTCAAAAATAGATGGAAAAGTCAAAACAATCCATAGTTTTTTAAGAATTTCAAGTGATGATGATTTTATACCTACAGATATTGATAAAGAAGATATTAAAGTTTTAATTATTGATGAGTTTTCAATGGTTAATTTAAATATTTTTTATAAATTACTAACAGTTTGTGAAAACCTTGAAAAAATTGTGTTAATCGGTGATGTTGATCAACTCCCTGCCATTGGACCTGGAAACCTACTTGAAGATTTAATTAAATCGAACAAGTTTCCGACCACATATTTAAAAGAATACTTTAGAAGTGATTCAAAAACAATTTGAGAACATTTTAATTCAATCAAAACAGGTAAATTAGCACAATTTGAACAAGGTGTTGTTGAAGAATATATTTGTGATAAATTTGACTTTACAAATTCACTTGTAGACCTTTATTGCGAGCGTTTAAAAGAAAAAGATTTAGATGATATTACAATTTTGTGCCCAACCTACAAAGGGGAAGAAGGACTTATTAATATTAATAATAAAATCCAAGAAAAGATTAATCCTAATGGCCAAATTGTTTATAAATACAAAAGAAAAAATGTGCAAGTAAACTTTAAAATTAACGATAAAATAATTCAACTTGAAAACAGAATCGAAGAAGAAATTTCAAATGGTGATTTTGGATACATTAAAGATATAGTTCAACTACCTGATAAAACAAAAATCATTAAAGTTTTATTCAAAAATAATGACGAAGAGAAAATTGTAGATTACACCGAAACTGAATTTAACCAACAAATTGGGCTTGGATACGGTGTTACAGTACATAAATTTCAAGGTAGCGAGATTGATGAAGTTATCTTTGTTGTTCATCCAAAACATGATTTTATGTTATCTAAAAAAATGCTTTATACAGCAACTTCAAGACCAAAAGAAAAATTATTTATCGCAACAACAAATGAAAATGCATATAAAAATATTCAACAAAAAAATTTAATTAACAAAGAGATGATTTTAACTAATTTAAGTTCTTTCTTAAAGGGGGATTAATGAAATTAATAGTAGGACTTGGTAATCCGGGTGAACAATATAAATTCACAAGACACAATGTAGGTTTTTTAACCATTGATAAAATGGCTAAAAAACTAGGTGTAACTTTATATAAAAGTAAATTTAATGGTGAATATGCAAAAATTGATGATTTAATTTTAGCTAAACCAATGACTTATATGAATAATTCAGGTCAATTTATTTCTTCTTTAGCAAACTACTTTAAAATTGCACCAGATGATATTTTAGTTATTCATGACGAAAAAGACTTTCCGCTAGGTAAAAGTGCAATTAAAATCGGAGGAAGTGGCGGAAGTCATAATGGTGTTATTGATATAGTTAATCAATTAGGAACAACCAACTTTAAGCGCTTAAAAATAGGTATTAACGTTCCGCACCAATCAGCACTTAAAGATTTTGTGCTAGGTAAATTTACACCAGAAGAAATGCTTGTTTTAGAACCTGTTTTAAACAAATGTGCTGAAGCAGCAATTTCTTTCTCTTTTAACGACATTTTCACTGTTATGAATAAATTTAACTCTAAAAAATAATTATGAAAAAACAAAAATACTTAATTGGTGTTAGTGGTGGTGCTGATAGTATGTTTTTACTATCAAAATATAAACACAAAAACATTGTAGTTGCATATGTAAACTACAACCAAAGATTGGACGCTCATCTTGATCAAGAATTGGTTGAAAAATATTGTAAAGAAAACAACATTCCACTTGAGGTGCTTGTTTTACAAAAAAATGACTATGAGCACGGTAATTTTCAAACTTGAGCAAGAAAACAAAGATATGAGTTTTTTAAGAAAATCTACCAAAAAAACCGCTGTGATGTACTTTTGTTAGCCCATCACAAAGATGATTTTCTTGAGAGTGTTTTAATGCAGCAAAACAGAAATAAAAACATCTTTTATTATGGAATTAAAAAAACAAACTTTGTGTTTGGTATGAAAACAAAAAGACCTTTGCTCCATAGATATTGAAAAAACCAAATTTTAAAAAAATGTAAAAAAAATAACATCCCTTATCGGGATGATTACACTAATTTTGAGACTAATTATACTCGTAACAAATACCGTCAAAAAATAAATTTGTTTTCTAGAATAAAAAAAGAAGCTTTGTTTTATCTTTATTTATTTAAAAATATTAAATTAATATCAAACGAAAGAAAAGCAAATATCGAGTTTCAAATCTGAGAAGAATCGTTGTTTGAGCAAGAGATTTTAAAAAGCTTATTTTTTCAAAAAAAGCTAATTTATAAATTTTTGTGAAAATTTGCTCACGAAGAAAATTTAAATTTAACAGACAAGATTTTAACCAATATTCAAGAATTTATATTATCGAAAAATAGAACTAGCAAATATAAAATTACAAACAATTTGTTTTTAATTAAAAAACAGGGGAAACTAAGTTTGAGCAAAATAACACCTAATTAAAGGTGTTTTTTTAATCTTGATAAAAAAACTCGTTTCTTAACGAAACGAGAAAGAAATAACTATAATGAAGGACCCATATTAATTTCTAACAAATATTTAACCATTTCTTTTAATAAAAGTCAATCTTCTGAATTGATTCTTTCTTCAACTTTATCAATTTCAGCTCTTTGTCTTTTTGTTGTAAGAAGAAAACTAAGAAGCCCCATGTTGTTAATTAAAGCGTTTGTGTAGTTTTTCAATAACATATCTAAAGCAACATCCATAGCTTCTTCATCAATTACACCATCTTTATTTCGAACTAATGGAGCTAAATATTTAGAGTAAACTATTTGCATACCAGACATTTTTACTTTTTTTGGTTGTTGTGTATTTAGATTGTATTTTGAGAGTTTTTTCTCTTTTTTAGATAATTTTTGATCTCTTGATGTGTGGAAATATAAATCTTCGATAGCTAAAAAACCTTCATAAAATTTTAAAAGTGTTTGATTGCTGTATTGAGATTTAATTCTTTCTGATAATGTTTTAGATAATTTTTCTTGTAAATCTAACATGTAAATATCCATAGCAACCAATTTGTATTCAAGCTTTTCGGTATTTAAAACACTACGTTCTTGACCAAAATCAGTATTGTTTTCTATTCTATTACCTGCTCCGTTTAAGAATGAGGTTTTTTCACTTACTGAAGATAATTGTGTTTCTTGTTTATCTGTTCCGTTAGCTTCTTGTGTTTGCTCGATTTTTTGTTCTTCTTTTTCTTTAACTACGCCAATACGAAGAGCTTGAAGATCACCTTCGTGTTGTGCTTCAACTGCTTCGTGTTTCTTTTCGATTTTATTTACTGTTGATTGAGATTTTTCTTCAACTAAAGAACTATCAACTCTAACTTTTTCATCTTGCATGCAATATAAGTCATATCTACTTTCTTTGGTTGTAAAAAATTCATTTAATGGTTCTAAGACAAATTCATGAATTGTTTTTTCAACAATCATATAAAAAGGACCTTTAAATAGTGTATATCTTAAAACAACAAAAATAATAACTAGTAGAGCTACAAGTCCAAAAAATGCACCAATACCACCACCGATAATTCCGCCGTAATTTACACTTCCAAAATTTCAGTTGTTAACTCAAAGTTTTCTAATCGTTGTTCCTAAAATACCAATTAAACAAACAACCGCAATAGTGATTAAAGAAGGTTTTAAATACTTCTTAATGATATCCATAAAAGCTTTTCCGTTTTTTGTTAAAATTTTCATATTTCTCCTTTTTAATTGTTTATTTTAGTTAATTTCATTGATTTTGTTGAGTACTCATTGCTAAAGCTAAATTTCTTTTTAAAGCAGAAGCTCTTGAAATGGTCATAATCATGGCAATTAAATAAAATATTGGAAAGAAAATTCCGATAATAAAGAATGTTCTACAAATACCAAAATTATATAAACCAAAATATCCGCTAGACAATAAAAATGTTTGAATATTTCCTGTGTATGAAAAACACTTTACAATTGTTGAAATAAAAGTTACAAAAGAAGCTATTCCTATTATAAAAAGATAAAAACCACAAAAAGCTAACAAAGCAATATTTATATTTTTATAATCATAATTTTCTATACCAACTTGTACAATTTGTTTTCCATATAAACCAGCTATAAGACCAAATGGAATACATATTAATATAGGATAAACAATTAATCAAAGAACTAAAGATTTAACCATCTTTCTTTTAAGTAAATCAGCTTGCATCATAATCATGTATGCAGGGTTTTGAGCGTGTCACATAAACTTTTCCTCACTTTTTTTAATTAATTCTCTTTTACAATCTAATTATAATATTTATTTAATTTAAATTAAATAAGTATAAAGGAAAAGGGGAGAGCATGAAAAAAATAGGAAAAATAGCATAAAAAGTATTTTTTTAGTTTAAAAATCGTTTTTTATCAAAATTTATTATCTATTTAATGGGAAAAGAATTTTATTCTAATTCCCAAAATAATATAAAATTATTTTAATAGTTAAAAATTTAATATTTTATTGATTTAAATTTAAATTAAATAGAAAGGATGACTATGTCAAACAAAAAAAGAAGCCCATGAATAGCTTTATTAACTTTTGTTTTAATAGCTGGTGTTGTAGGTTGAATTTTGTGATTTATCTTTGGTAAAAGTGCTGAAGGCGCTATTTCACTTACAGGTTTCCAAAAACTTTTAAGTAGTGCTAGTGATACAAGCGACCAAATGTACTTCCAAAATATAATTCAAAACAACAATAACACAATCTCGTATATCTATCATGAAGGTGAAAAAGTTCTTACAGGAACAGTAAATGGTAACATTAATTTATTATCTTCAGCACACATTGATTTAATCAAAGGTGATGCGATTTACACTGTTGGTGATGTTGTGAAAGGTGGATTTTCTGCTATTAAAGTAGAAGGCCCAAATCTTCTTTGACAATTATTAATAGCATTTTTACCTGTGTTATTAATGATTGGAGCATTCTTTGTGTTATTTAGAATGCAAACAAAAGCCATGAATGGTGGAGGAAGTCCTTTTGGAGAAAAAAGTCCTGCACAAATTATTAAATCAGATAAAAAATTCTCTGATGTGGCAGGAAATAAAGAACCAATTGAAGAAATTAAAGAAATTGTAGATTACTTAAAAAATCCTAAAAAATACGAACAATCAGGTGCCAGAATGCCAAGAGGAATTCTTTTAGGAGGTCCTCCTGGAACAGGGAAAACTTTATTAGCAAAAGCTACTGCTGGTGAAGCTGAAGTTCCGTTCTTCTTTGTGTCAGCATCTAACTTTGTTGAGTTATTTGTTGGTATGGGAGCTAAAAGAGTTCGTCAAGTTATTGCTGAAGCAAGAAAAAATTCTCCAGCTATCGTCTTTATCGATGAGTTAGATGCAATCGGTAGAACTAGAGGAAGCGGAATTGGTGGTGGACATGATGAACGTGAACAAACATTAAACCAGTTACTTGTTGAAATGGATGGAATTAAAGAAAACTCAGGTTTATTATTCATCGCAGCAACTAACCGTACAGACGTTTTAGACCCAGCTTTAACACGTCCAGGTCGTTTCGATAGAGTTATTACCGTTGGATTACCTGATGTTAAAGAAAGAGAAGAAATTCTTAAGTTACATGCCAAAGGAAAAAGATTTGATAAAAATGTTGATTTTGCTAGAGTAGCAAGAAGAACTCCTGGTTTTTCTGGTGCTCAATTAGAAAATGTAATTAACGAATCTGTACTTCTTTCAGTAAGAGAAAACATTTCATCAATTAGCTTAGAATTAATTGATGAAGCAATCGATAGAGTTATGGCAGGACCTGCTAAAAAATCAAGAACAATTACTCATGAAGAATTAAAACTTGTTGCATACCATGAAGCAGGACACGCTGTTGTAGGAATTAAAGTTCCTGGTGGAAATAAAGTTCAAAAAATTACTATTATTCCACGTGGACAAGCAGGTGGATATAACTTAATGATGCCTGAAAACGAAAAATACAACTACACAAAAGAAGAGCTTCTAGCAAGCATTGCAAGCTTTATGGGTGGTAGAGCAGCAGAAGAAATTATTTATGGTAAAAACCAAATTACTACTGGTGCTTCTGATGATATCAATAAAGCAACTTCTATTGCACGTAGAATGGTAACTGAATTCGGTATGAGTGATTTAGGTCCAATTAAATATCAAGATGAAAGTGGTAGTCCATTTTTAGGAAAAACACTTGCTACAAGTTCATCAATCTCAAACCAAATTAGTCACGAAATTGACCTAGAGGTTAGAAAAATTATTTTAGAAGCAAAAGAAATTGCGACAAAAGTAATTAAAGAAAACAAACAATTACTTGAACTTATTAAAGATCTTCTTCTTGAAAAAGAAACTATTATTGCAGAAGAAATCGAATATATTGCTAAAAACCTTGCGCTTCCTCCTAAGAAGGAAGAAGAAAAAATTGAAAAAGATGAACTTCTTTCAATTGATAAATTAATCGAAAAAACAGATAATTTAACAGGTGATTTAGAAAAAGATTTAGAAAATTCAAACAAATAAAACCAAAACCCTTTAAAAACCGGGGGATTTGGTTTTTTTATTGCAAAAATGTTTGGAAATTATTTTATAATAAAATTTATAATTTATTTTAAAACGATTAATATTCACCAAGGAGAAAAAATATGCTAAGGTTATTTAAAGAAGTATGGAGAGCACTTTTTAAAAATAAAATAGTTGTTTCTGGACTTACTATTTTGATTTTTTTAACTGCTGGTATCTTTACATTGTTAAATGATACTTATCAATCAATGCAAAAACAATTCAATAGTTATAAACAAAAATCAATAGGACATGATTTAACTATTGATTTAAATTTACCTGCAGAGGGTGAAGCTTTTAACAATGGTTATTATGTTAATGGTTTATCACAAAATATTTCAAAAGCAGATTATGATAAAGCACTTCATTACATTGAGATAGATGAAAACGGAAAACCCAAATTCAAACAAGTTTATAAAATTATTGATTTTAATTTACTTAAAAATCAAGAATTTATTAATTTGTCAACTTTTTTTACTAATGAGGCAGACAAAGCACAGTTTTCTTCAAAATATATTAAAACAAAAGATTTTCTAAACTTATATTCAAACTACAATCTCGAAAAAGAAAGTTTAGAAGAACAAACTTTAGTAAACCTAGAATTTAACGGTAATGAAAGAAGTTTAGTACTTAAAAAAGATTATTTAGTTTCAATGTACGAAAGAATTAACGGTGAATATCAAGAAGTTGAAATTAGAAAAACAGTTAACCAAGGTAATGCCTACAAAATTGTATTCGACAAAGAATATAGTTTACAAGATATTGCTTTCGTTGAACAAGATTCAGATAATAATTTAACAATTAGTGAACTACCTGACCTTTATATCGATTTTACTAATTCATCATTTAACAGAGCTACATTTAGTGCTGTTAAAGGTAAAAAATGAATGCTAGAAAACAAACTTATTTATAAAGTTCCAGCAAGTGAAGTGGCCAGAAGTTTAGGTTTTGGTATTGAAGTTTCAAAAAACGTTTATACACGTGCTAAAAACACTTCTTTCCAAAACGGAATCATAAATATTGATCAAACAGATGCTTATGCAAAAATTTTAAATAAAAAACTTAACACTGAATTTGAATTTAGTGACATTATTCAAGAATCGTTTATTAATTTAGCTGCTTATCAAAAATTCATTTTTGGTCAAAATCGAAAATATAACATTCCAGTTGAATGAACCGGTATTCAACAAAATTTTACTTTCTACGCGCGTAAAAACTATAAATTGACTTATGATGAATGACACTCAAAAGATTGAACAGGAACTTACGCTACTTTCTTGGAAAGTTTAATTGAAAATAATGAATTAACTGATGATCTTAAAAGTTTTTCATATTGAGAAAAAACCAACACATCGTTTGTTCAAAGATATAACTCACAAGGTGAACTTTTATCAAAACAAGAATTAAGTGAAGATAACGGTTCAATCATTAATACTAGTCCAATTAGTTTTACAGAAGCAACAAATGTTAAATTAAAACTAGCAGACGCACAATATCAAGATATTACAGATCGAACATTTAATGATAATTCAATTATTAAAACCAAAAATAACGATATTACAAGCAGCGAAAGTATCAATTCTTACTACTCATTAAATGAACCTAAAACAATTTCAGAAATTGAGTTTCAAAATAATAATTTATCAATTAAAGCTTTTACAGAAATTACAAACAAACAAATTCGTGATTTAAGATTTAGTTACATTAAAAATGGTGCTTTAGCAATCACTAAACAAAACATCTACAAAAAAGTGCTTGAAAAAGTAGGGTCAACAGATTTAGTTGGAATTAGAGAATCTTTAACTGTTGATTCATTTAACGAAAATGAGAAATATGTTTTCCACTTAATTAATATTGGAAATAGCGACAATAAAATTCTTGGAATTCCAATCAATATTGACAAGCTCAAAAACGATGCTTCTCAAATTAATTTAAATAACCCTAAAGGTGATCAAGTAGATATTTTTAAAAGCAAACAAATTCCACCTTTTGTTAGCGAATATATCTTAAAAAATGGTCAATTTAACATTGCACCAGATCCAACTTATATCAACACAGACATAACTTATTCAAATGTGTTGTTTACTAACTTTTTAACTAAAGAAGTTTTAACCTACAATTCAAGAAAAATTTATAAATTATCAAAATACGGTTATGATGTTGAACCTAACTTTGTAAATTTAGGTGTAACTTGAGAAAAAGGTAAACTAATTCTTATTCACCCAGTTTATAATACTAACCAAACTAAAATTCTTTATTGAGAAAATGTTCCAACCGAAGGACATCCAAACGGCATTTTTGAACTTAAAGAATTTATAGATTTAATTTCATCTGAACAAAACCAAATGACAATTAAAGCAACAGTTAACCCTGAAGGGTGAGTTGAGCGTTCAAAAGAATTTCAGAATTTGGTTTATGTGCCATTTGGTTTTAGAGGACCAGATAGCGAAATTGAAGCTGAAGCGCGTAATAAAAACACTTTAACTAAAGCACTTGAGAACACACAAAAAGCGTTCTTAAACTCAGATTTAGTTAAAGAAGGTTTTATGACTAAAGAAACAATTTACGCATTATCTCGTGCATTTGATATTAGTATTACAAAAAACGACTTTGCGAAAATTTTCTCTTCAGGTCAAATTAACTTAAACATCTTACCAAAGATGATTTTAGATGGTCTTTATTCACTTTCTCATGATGTTAATGGAGATTTCTTAAATCGACTTTTAGTTAACTTTTTAACTAGAATTAAACAAAAAATTTCAGAACACCCAAAAAACGAACAAAAACAATATCTTGTTCAAGAAATAACTAAAATTAGCAACTTTGCAGAACTTGCATTTGGTTCAAGTTTTGTAGGTTCAATTAATTTAGATGCAATTGTTAATATTTTTAAAGACCCACTAGTTCTAATTGATTCATTAATTGGACTTGTTAATTCAGTCGATTTTAGAGGATTTACTGAAAGAGTTGAAGATTTCTTTGTTAATTCATATAACAAATATTTTGATGCAGAAGAAAACTTGGTACCAGACGAATATGTTGAAGCTCACCCAGAGGAAGTGTTTTACCAAAGAAAAATTAGTTACCACGAAATTGGTGTTTGATTGTTAAAATCAATTGATTGAGAAGATACTAAAAACTATTTAAATCAAATTATTGATAATATTGACCTTCAATATTTAATTGATACAAAATCACAAAACAGCCCACTTCTTAATATACTTAACGCTTTCCTTTCTAATATTGGTCAATTACTTGATCAAATGAATGCTTATCCAAATGATCCAGCAAAAAGCTTTGAAAATATTAAAGCAGGAATCAAATTCTTTATTTCGAGTTTGGATTTAAATAGATTTATTCAAATTCTAGAAAAGAAATTAATCGTTAATAACTTTGATATTGAAGATGTTATTTTTCATGAAGAATTTAACTCTTATCAAAAAGTCCAAAAACACTATGCTACTGCATATCTTAGTAACATTGACTGACTGAGTTCATTTTTAGAAACAGTCTTTTCAGATCCAGGTTCAAACAGAGAGATGAAAGAAAACATTATTAATATGTTTAATCTTTCAAGTAAGGGAACATCAATTAAAATTGATGATAATACTTACATTACAATTCCAACTAATGATCCAGATAAGTTAGATTTCTTCGACTTTGTTTCAATTTTAAGTAGCAACCCAAGTGCTTCGGGAACTTCAAGTAACGAAATTAATTTAGATTCACTTAATGATTTTATTCAACTCGAATACTTCTTAAGCTTTATTGAAACACAAGATAAAATTGTATGAAACAACATGAAGAACATCGAAAAAACTTTCTTGAACAAGTATTTTGGATGAACTGGAAAAGATGAGAATAATCAAACTATTGAATATTCAAAAGAACAAATTACTGAAAAAGTTAGAGAATGAAAAAACATCATTAGTAAACTTAAATTCAAAGACAACAATAATTTATTAAAAGAAAATCTGAGTGTTTCAAGCTTATTTAGCTATTTCGCAACCACAAATGATGTGGTTAATGACTCATTATTCTTTGTCATTACAAACCGTTTACTTGGAGAGTTTGATAAATTTACTCCTCAAACAAACTATTCGTATTTAGAAGCTGGATATCCTTTATTTAGAACACTTTGACTTTTACTTAAAGAAAATGGAACTCATGAGCGTAAAATTGCATTCTTAAATGCTTTATTAAGCTTAAGTAATGATCCAAATGTAATTGCAAGCTTTAATTCATTCGAATTATTCCAACCAGCTGCACAAAATATTGCTGGTTACCAAAAAACTAAATTCGGAGTTACTCGTTCACTTGTTAATCCGCAAATGATGCGTGAAGTATTCTTTGCTAAAAGCGAAAATAACGATTATCAAAACGGACTTCTTAATCATTTAGTCGCTGAATATCCAGAATTTGCTGACTATATTAATAACAACGAATTAGATTTAACAAAACTATTTTCTTACATTGCTAGTTCAGAAATGAATGATAATTACGGTGATTTAGATGTAATTAATGGTTACCATCTTAAATATCACAACCTTTACTCTGTTGTTTTAGACAACCTTATTAATGGTGTTTTTGCAGATGCTGATGTTTATAAAAATTACAATATCTTAAACTACATTTTTGAAACTAAATACAAACAAATCAGTTTATCAAGTATTGGAATACCAGACATTCTTTTAAATCCATTATTAAGATCAAAACATCCACAACTTTTAATTTGACTTTTAGCTGACACAAATAATGTTGGAGCAGCTGCTGAAAATAACTCAAACATTGCTTATTTCATTAATAATAAATTAGTTAACTTTGAAACTTTATTTAGCAACAAAAAATGAACTTATGAATTTCTTGATTCATTATTAAACCAAAAAGTTGATCAAGGTGGTGTAAACCCAGTTATTGAAAAAGATTTCGTCTTCCAAATTGCGATTGACAACGATTACATTATTTCACTTCAAAAAAGCATCTCTCAAAATAAAGAAATATATTCACCATTTGGAATTAATTTAATTGAAACTATTATTTCAATCATGGATTCAATTACTGCGGTTTTATACAGTTCAACATTATTACAATTTAACGAAGTTGATGCTTATGTAGCTAAAGCAAATTACGCTTGACTTGAGAAAAACAACAAGAAAATTTATAATGGAGAAATTCCAAATAACCCAATTGATATTGTTGCATTAATGGATCAAATAAGTGACGAATATAAAATTGATATTGCTGGATCACAGTTCCTTATTATAGGTGACGAAATGACCTTCGATTACCTTTACCCAGTAATTGATGAAAATAACATTCAAGTTAATACAAAAAACCAAGCTTTAGTTTATGTTAACACTTATGGTTTTGATAGAGTTAGACAAGCGTTTAGAGGAAATGTTGTTAAAGAATATTTAACCGTTAAATTCCCTTCTGATTTTTCAGTTGCAAAACAAAGAGAAGTTAAGGCAGAATTAGAGGAAATTGTTCAAAATTCAATCCATTCAAACTTTAGATTACAAAAAGTATTCTTCAAAACAGAAGTAGATCCACTTAACCCAGAGCGGAGCTTAAGAATTTCTACAACAGAAGGAATTATGAAATCTGTTAAAACGGTTTCATATATCTTCTTAATCATTTTAGTAACTTTAGTAACTATTTCAATCGTCTTTATTATTAAAAGATATATTGCAAGTAAAAATAAAGTTATTGGAATTTTAGTTGCTCAAGGTTATACACCACTACAAATCGCACTTTCAATGACAACCTTTGCTTTCTTTACAATTTTCATTGGTGGAGTGCTTGGATACTTCACTGGATTTATGTTACATGGAGCAGCAATTAGCCTTCTTAAAAACTTCTGAACAATACCGATTGAAACACTTAACTTTTCACTAATTTCATTTTTAGTTAATATTATTGTTCCACTAGTTTCAATGTCACTTTTAATTGTCTTAATTTCAATTCGTGCACTCAGATTTAAAGCGATTGACTTAATGAGTGGAATTATTGAATTAAATATTAATGAAATCAACAATAAATTCCAAACTTTAATTCGTAAGAAAAATATTAAATTTAAATTCTCATCAGCTTTACTATTTAACAGTTTTGGAAAATTATTATCATTTGCAATCTCAGTAATTTTAGCTAGTGTAATTTCTGTTTTTGCATTTGGTACCTTTGGTGTCTTTGAAAAATCAATTAATTCAACATACAAATCAAGATACTTTAATTACAAATATGACTTACAAACACCAACTAAAGAAGGTGGAGCAATCAATCTTTTTGAGCTTAACAAAGAAAATATTGAAAATAGTTTATATGTACCTATGGGTATGGGAACAGAGCTTAATTTATACCAAAATGATTACTTTGCTCCTGGTAGGTCATCAGCAATTAATTATCTAGACAAAAATGGTGATCCAAATCCTTATTTAGGACACCTTATCACACAATTCTCAGTTAACATTTTAATTGACAAAGGAGTTTCAATTGATCCTTGATCAATGGTTTATAACTCACTACCAGACTCACAAAAATCTAGAATTATTAAGGTGCGTGATTCGGTTGGACAAGCACTTGAGGAAACTCAAAGTGGATTAGTTTATAAATATGAAACTGATCGTAATGGTGTGCTGAAGAAAATTATTGATGTACAAAAGACAATTGAAAACCGTAATTCATTCTTCCACTATGTACCGAATGAAGAAAATGTAGTTGATGGAAAATTCTATTACTACGAATGAAACACATTAGCTGCGAAATATGATCGTCAAACAATTACGACAGATAACAAACGAACAGAATATCGTGATTTCTTAATCGAGGGTTACTCAAAAATCGCTTTAGATAATATCGAAAAAGAAAAGAAATATTCTGCAAATGACAAAGACGAGTCTAATAAACCAATTTATGAATTCTTCGTCTTATTTAACGGTATGTATTTTGATCCTTTACAAGATGAACTTTACACTTATGTGCAAGCTAAATTAAATAATACAAGTGTTAAATTATATGGATACCAAAAAGATTCAGAGTTTGTCGAAATCACAAACAAAAATGGTGATAATCTAGTTAAACAGCTAGATGATCTATTTATTCAAAATGGCAGCGATATTACGAAAGAAATTCCTGTTGCTATTAATAATGTGTCAAAAAATCTCTTTAAACTTAAAGTTGGCTCAACATTCAAACTTGATGTTGAAAACAATGTAAATAAATATACAACCAAAATAAATGAAGCAATCGGAATAGAAAATACTTCATATCAAACAGAGTACAAATTTAAAGTTGTTGATATTATTAATACCTACATAAATAATGAATTTGTAATTCCAAAAAGTGCAGCGGATCAAATCATTGGACTTGATCAATTACCACGCAAAGAAGGTACAATTCCATTTAACGGAATCCTTTCAAAATCACTTGAACCAAAACAATTAATTTGATCAGCAGGCTTATATAGCTTATCTGGTTACAACCCTAGTGTCGGAAGTTTCGATATTGACGGATTAGAAGATTCGGAAAAAAGAGACTTCTTTGATGGACTATTTGGTGATCCTCTTTTCATGGACAATATGCTACCAGGAAACTTATCTTCAGAAGGTAAATCACCAAGCCAAATTATTAAATTCTTAAACCCAGAATTTAATGTTGAAAATGCATCAATTCAAACTCTCAAAGAAGAATATTTAAAAGCAAGAGAAAACCCTTCAGTTTATATTGAAAAATTCGCAAGAATTTTTGATGATAAACTTTATATTACAAGTGCTTATACACTAGATGCAAAAGAAATTGAAGTTGGATTTGTGCGAACAATTTCTAAAACAGTTCAAATTATTATTACGATAATTTCAATCTTAAGCTTCCTTGTGTCGATTGTAATCTTAATTATTATTTCAACAATCTTAATTAATGAAAACGAGAAGAACATTGCAATCTGAAGTATTTTGGGTTATAATAATCGCGAAAAAATTAAAATGTTCTTTGGTATATACATACCATTCATTTTAACAGCTTTATTAATCGCTATTCCTATCGGTATAGGATTTATGGTATTATTTAGCTCATTCTTAACATCAACTGCCTCAATTGCTGTTTTATTAAATATTGGTTTATTAACCATTTTAGCTACCGTAGTTGTTGTTTTCTTGGTATTTATTGTAACTTCGTTATTAACATGAAGAAACATTAATAAAATTAAAGCAATTGACTTATTGAAAGGTAAATAATGAACAAAGAAATCGAAAAAAACGAAATTCAAGAAGAACAAGTTGTTTCTAAAAAAAGTTTAGATACAAAAATTACAAAGAAAAATGTTTTTGAAGTTTTAAATAACAAAGTTGGTGGTAATAAAATTACAGTTGATCGTTCAGTAGCGAAAAAACTTAAAAAAGCAGCTACGAAAAAAAGACCAAAAGACGACCATAAAGATCTCAAGAATAGCGAAAACGCAATCATTGAAGTTAAAAATGTTTCAAAATATTATCTCTCAGGAAACGTCGTAACAAGAGTTTTAAAAGATGTTTCGGTGACAATTAATAAAGGTGAATTCGTCCTTATTTTTGGTAAATCCGGAGGTGGTAAATCAACTTTATTAAACTTAATTAGTGGACTAGATCGTCCAAGTAATGGTGATGTTATTGTTTGTGACACTAACTTACCTTATTTAAGTGACTTACAACTTACTTTATTTAGAAGAGAACATGTTAGCTTTATCTTCCAAAACTACAATCTTCTTCAAAACCTCTCTGGTTATGATAATGTTGAAACAGGTGCATATTTACAAAAAAACAAAGATAAAAAATTAGACCTTGATAAGCTCTTTACTGAATTTGATATGGAGGATGTTAAGGATAAATATCCTGCCCAAATGTCAGGTGGACAACAACAACGTATTTCAATCTTAAGAGCACTTGCTAAAAACGCAGAAATTATTTTTGCTGACGAACCTACTGGTGCTCTTGATGGAAACACATCTGAAATTGTTCTTTCTTACTTATGAGATATCAACAAAAAATATGGAACCACAATTGTTATGGTTACTCACGATCCGCTTATTGATAAAATAGCAGACAAAGTTATTTACGTTAAAAACGGAAAAATTAGTGATGTGATCTACAACAAAGAGAGAGTTCATCCAAAAGGTCTTCACTTAAAAGATTAAGAAACGTTTTGGTAGAACCTAAAACGCAACGAAAAACACCCTTCCTTAAAAAACAGGAAAGGTGTTTTTTTATTAAAACTAATTAGAAAGTAAATTTACGTTCACTCTTGTTAAGCAATCTTTTAATATTTGATCTATGTGTGAAAACAATAAAGAAGGCACAAAGAGCAAAAACGATTGAATTAGCATAAAAAGGCAATGTTTGAGGTGTGGTATAAGCTAAAATTCCATTACTCATTCAAGGAATCGAAACAAAAATAATCATTATTAATGCTGTTAATACACTAGCTAGCGAAACATATCTAGTTGCAAAAATAATTCCAAAAAAGAAGAGAGCAGCTATTGGTAGAAGCACAATATTTAATGCTATTAAAACTCCAATTGCGCACCCTACACCTTTTCCACCTTTAAATTTGAAAAAGATTGGGAAAGTATGTCCGATTACACAAGCTAAACCAGCAAGGAGCGGAATGTAATTGTACTGTCCTTCAAAGTGTTTTCAAAAAACATAACCTAAAAGTACAGCTAAATAACCTTTAGCAATATCGATTAAAAGAACGGTGATAGCGAAACTTTTGCCAAAAACACGATATGAGTTGGTTGCTCCAGCGTTTTCTGAATGAAAATCGCGCACATCTTGTTTCTTTCAAAACTTACTTAAAAGTATGGAAGTGTTTAATGATCCAAGTGTATAACCTAGTAAAATTAGGTGCAAACAAATAGCAAAACTTATTAACATATAAAATTACCTCTTTATGATTAATATTGTTTTATTATTATATAATAAAACTATGGAGAAAAAATTTGATATTAAATTAGTTGAATTACCTGAAAAAGTGTTGCGTCAAAAATCAAAAGATGTTCCAATTCCTTTAACTGAAGAAGACATCGAACTTGCAGAAAGAATGATTTATCATATCGATGATTCACAAAAAGAAGGAACAGAATTTCGTCCAGGAGTAGGAGTTGCTGCTGTACAATATGGAATTCTTAAAAATGCTTTTTATATCTTTTTACAAGATGACAACAACAATGTAATTTTTAAAGATGTGCTTTTTAACCCTAAAGTGATCTTGAAGAGTGATAAAAAAGTCGCTTTAAGTGAAGGTGAAGGTTGTTTAAGTGTTAGTGAAGAATGACCAAGCCAAGAAGGTTATGTACACCGTTCACAAAGAATAGTTGTTGAAGCATATAGCTATTTCGAACGTAGATACATGCGTTATGAAGCGACTGATTATCTTGCTATTGTTTTCCAACATGAACTTGATCACTTAAATGGAATGCTTTTTATTGATCGTATTAAACAAAAAAATCCGTTTTTAAAAAATAAAAAAGCTAAATATCTTTAGTTATATTCAACTGTTAGGAAGGAGAAATCATGCATGACAATAACGATTTCAAACCAAAAAATACAGAAGGTTCATTAAATTTTAGAAATGCAACAGCACCAATTGGATTAAATGAGCACAAACCAACAAGAATTTATGAAGAAAGCCGTGACGGACTTAACCCAGCTCTTTTATCGATCTTAAGAAAAGAACGTTTTATTAGAGTTTTAGGATCATTATTCTTTGGAATTATTGCTCTTTTAGCAACTATTGCTTTAATTATTGTTGGAGTTAAATATAAAGCAAACGCAATAGGATGATACATTTTACTTGGTGCAATTCTATTAATCTCAGTACCTTTACTTGTAAAAAACTTAATTACATACACAGCAATTAACAAAACAGAAAAACAATTTAGATATAACCAAAGAACAGGTGATGCAGCATCACATGCGATGTTTGCAGAAATGTTAAAAAGTTTAGTCATGAAAAGCCTTAGAATTACTTGAATTTATCTTTTCTTTGTGACTTACTTTGGACTTTTATTATTAATTACTCTTGCTTTATGAAAAATTAATGGCGGAGTTTGAAGTATTGGACACGCACCAGAAGAAAATGCTGGAGTATCTTCGTTTTATCTTAATGTTAACTGAGATGATGTTTTAAATAAAATGTATGGAAATGTAAAAAGCTTTTTAAGCATTGGACTTATTACAATTTTAGGAACAACAATTGTTTACTTATTTGTAATCTTATATGACAAAAAACGTAAAATGGACTTACAATCACAATTAGGTTCTGATTTTGCAACTATTTTAGCAGATATTAACGCATCAAAAAGAAGCGAAAACAAAGCTTGATTGAGAGCTTACATTATTATCTTTGTACTTGTTGTTTTAATGCCTTTAGCAGTATTTGCTTACCTTCTTTACAAAAAATTCATTAGAAGAGCAAAATAATTAAATGAAAATTCTAGTTATACTCGAAAACAATTTTAATGACATTGAATTAACAACTACACTTTCTTGCATCAAAAGAGCAGATTCAAGTGCAGAGATTGATTACTACCACAAAGACCTTAAAGAAGCACGTGGACAATATGGAATTGGATACATCAATCATATTATTAATAAACTTGATAATATTGATGCTTATGATGCGGTTTTTGTGCCTGGTGGAAAAGGTGCGCAAACTTTAAGGGAAAACAAAGATTCACTTAATGTTGTTCAAAAATTTATAGAAAATCAAAAATACGTTTTTGCAATCTGTGATGCACCAAATGTTTTAGTTGAAGCAAATGTTTTAACAAACAAAAAATTTGCTGCTTTTCCAAGTGAATGATCAAGCAGTTATCGCCAAAATAACTATGTCAAAGATGTCTACGTTGTAGAATCTGACTCAAAAATAGTAACAGCAAAAGCAGCGGATGCATCAATGGAGCTTGGATATTACATTGTTAAACATCTTTATGGCAAGGATTTAGCAAACAAAGTCTATCAAGGAATGACAGGCAACACAAATAACTTTTTCGAATAATTAACACAAATTAAAAATAGAACGGATCTTACCCAACCTAGGGTAAGATTTTTTTATTTTAATAGTATGAAACCTACCTAAAGACAAACAAAAAGCTTTACTAGTAAAAACTAATAAAGCTTAATTGTTATTCTATTTTTCTTCCTGTTTTAATTAAATGTCTATCATACAAGGTAAATGCTAATTGAACACCAAAAATAGTTAAACTAATAAATTGTCAAATTAAACCAGCAATTAGTGATCAAGGTTGTTGTCCAGGATTTACATATAATTCTTTTGAAATTCCCAAGATTCATCAAATTATTCAAACGATGTTATTAACTTCGTAAATAACAAACATTCAAATCGAAACCCCTTGTCATTTTTTTGTTTTAAATGATTTAATAAGTTGTGGTGCAAAAGCAAATGTAGTAAAGGCAGGGAAAATAATACCAAAGATTGTTGAAAACTTATCTGGTAATTGAATAAGTTTTGCACCTGTTGTTTTTTGATCATAAACAAAAAGAATTATAAATATGATTGCGACTACTCAAGTTATTGCAACTCCGATTGCACCCATAATTTTTTGTTTTTTTGTAAAATCTTTTTTGTAATGGTAAAGAAGATAAGTCATAACACCATTTACAAAAATAGATGTACCATCAGCTACAACAACGTTATAAAGATTGTGAGGGTTGGTAGCTCCATAAATAACTCAACCTAAAATACCTATATGAAAGATTCAAAAAGAAAGAAAGCTAATGTTTCCGGTTTTTTTATCCTTTATTATTTTGTATAGTTGTGGCAAACTGAGCATTACTATAAGAACGCTAGAAAGCCATAAAAAAATATTATATCAAGTGTCATAAGGTGTTGAAGAAATTTCACCACCACTAAACATTTTTGTGAAATTAGTTAGCATAATATAATTTTAAAACAAAATGTTTTAAAAAGAAATAACAATAATCAAATGTGAAACTTTCCACAAAAACATAAAAATATTCAAACTTTCTAAAAAACAAAAAATAAAAAAACAACAAAAAAAACAACAGTTTTTTTGCAGAAAACCAAAGAATTAACAAAAACCTACTTTTTAGACATATAAAATGAATATCTTAACATAAAAAAGCAGTCTTTTTTTTTTTTTTTTTGATAAAAAAAATAAAATATATATATGAAAAAATAAATTTATTCCACATAAACAATGTGAAAAACTTGAATGTATAAAAACAGTTATTAAGTTTATTATATATTTATTAAGTAAATTTAGGTTAAATTGACTTAAAACTTAAAATTTACTTTTAAAAAACGTTATATGTGTGAGAGAAGGGTAAAATGAAGAAAAAAATATTTTTAGGAGCGTTATCGCTTGCAGGTGTTGTACCACTTTCTGTTGTGGCTATGTCAGCAACAGGAG
The DNA here is from genome assembly GCF_900660605.1 of Mycoplasmopsis glycophila. Classification (NCBI taxonomy): domain Bacteria; kingdom Bacillati; phylum Mycoplasmatota; order Mycoplasmoidales; family Metamycoplasmataceae; genus Mycoplasmopsis; species Mycoplasmopsis glycophila. Next base: position 83,870 of record NZ_LR215024.1, read on the forward strand.
CAAAAGAGAAAAAAGATAAATTTTTAATAGAAGGATTAGAAGGTGTAGCTGAAGATGCGAGAACAAGTTTTGATTCTAAACTTAAAGAAGTGGAACCTGTTTTTGCTAAATTTAAAGAAGATTATGGGGTTTCATTAAATGATGAATTTATTAATTTTCAAAAAGAAAGGTTTGCATACTATCAAGAGGACTTTAAAAAAACAGTTGCAGAATATAATGAACAACCAGATGAAGTTTCGAAGCCTCTAGATAGAATGATTCTTACTGGTCTAACCATGAAATTAACAAATGCTTTAAAATCTATGGTTTCTATTTACGTTTTATTTGAAAAAGAACTTGATAAAGCAAATGCATTAAATTCTGTTATTTCTAAATACAAAGTTAAACCAGTAGAAGAAGGGACAACTTTAACTGAAGAACAAATAAAAGAAAGAAAAATTAATCAAGATATTTACAACAAATTAATCGAATCTCTTAAAAAAATAGAAACTGCGGAAAAAGCAAAAACTGAAGAAAACAAAGAAAAACTTCAAGCATATAAAAATGAACATTCAGATTGAAGCGAAGAAGAAATGAATGATTTCATTTGAGAAGTTACATTCCAACCTGGTGCTGAAACATATATATCAGCTTATTTAGAAAATCTTTCAGTAGACTTTTCAGCTAAATGAGGTGAAACAAACGATAAATTAGAAGAAAAATCAAAAGAATACGAAAAGGCAGCTACAGAACTTAAAGCAGCCAATGAAAAAGTTAAAGAGTTAGATAAAGCAAACGAAGTTCTTTCTGAAAACAGTAAAGAAATTGCTGACTTAAAAGCTTTAATTGAAAAATACAAAGCAGCTGATTTAAAACAAGCAAACTTTGGTGATCTTGTTGATAAAATGAATGAAATCTTCGAAATCACAAAAGCTGGTGAAGTTATTTTTGATAAAGAATCATTAAATGAATACCATTCAAAAATTCAAGATATTCTTTCAAAATTAAGAGCTAAAGCAACAGAACTTAGAGCAGAAATTGAAGTTCTTTCAACAGAAAAACAAAGATTAGAAAATGAAAATCTAAAATTACAAAAAAATGAAAGCTATGCAAATTCTGACACAACAAAATACAAAGCAGGATTAATTGCAAGTACAATCATTGGTCTTTTATTATTACTCCTTTTAGTATTATTGTTAATTAAAAAATACAAAAAAGAAGAAGAAAAATAGTTAGAAAAAATATGCGCATAGACGCATATTTTTTATATTTTTTGTTCGTTGATTATTTTGAGAAGAGTTTCTCCGATTGTGCCTGTTTGGTGGTCACCAATAACGTAATTTGCAGCTTCTTTTGATTCTTTTGTTCCGTTTCCAAGGGAAATACCAATTGAAGCATTTTTAAGCATATCTACGTCGTTTCCGCTATCTCCGAAAGCAATTAGATTACTTGAAGATTCGTTTAACATATCTAAAAGCGCTTTTAAACCATTTCATTTTGATGCACCTTTTGGGTTAGCATCTGTATAAATTGAATTGGTTAAATAAATTTCAAAATCATTAGGATTTAACTGTTCTCTAACTTCATTAGTTATTTTCACAGCTAGATTAGCAGGGTTACGAAGAGCTATTTGTGTTATTTTAGTTTCTGGATCATTAATTATATTTTGGATTTCTTCAAGTGAAGCAAGGTTAAGAACGTTAAGATCCATAATTTGTTCTTGTGACATTCAGTCAGGAAACTTACCGTTTGGTAAAAATGTTCCATTATATGTTGTTGTATCTAATGTTAATATTGATTGATACTTTTGCGCCGTTTTTTTCATTACTTCAAAAGCTTCTTTTTTCAGTTCTTTTAATAAAATAACTTTATTTTCAAGACGATTATAAATTGCTGCACCATTAGAACAAACAAAGTAATCAATATTTGAAAGTTCACCACTTTCAATGAGTGGAATAACTTTTTTAAAACCCCTTCCAGTAGCAACAACGTTTAATCCGCCTTTTTTGTGCACTTCATCTAAAGCTGCTTTAGTAAAAGGATGAACTGTATTATCTTTTAAAAGCAATGTACCATCAAGGTCATAAGCAAATATTTTTCTCATTATTTTTCACTTTCCACAAAATAAAAGCAAGATTACTTGCTTTTATTTTATTATTTCGATTCCATTCATATAAGGAACAAGCACTTTTGGTACTGTAACTGTTCCGTCTTCGTTTTGGTAAAGTTCTAAAATAGCAGCGATTACACGGTCAACAGCAAGTCCTGATCCGTTCATTGTGTGAGCGTATTCGGTTTTACCTTCTTCGTTTCTGTATCTAATCATTGCTCTACGAGCTTGGAACTCACCCATATAACTTACTGATGAAACTTCCCTAAAACGTTGTTCAGATGGAAGTCAAAGCTCAAGGTCAATAGTTTTTTGAGAGCTAAACCCCATATCCCCTGTACAAAGAAGTAATTCACGATAAGGAATTTCAAGTTTTTCAAGAATATTTTTAGCATCTTCAAGCATGCTTAAAAATTCGTGATAAGCATCGTTTTTGTTTGTAACTTTAACTAATTCAATTTTCTTAAATTGGTGTTGTCTAATTAGTCCTTTAGTATCTTTTCCACTGCTTCCTGCTTCAGAACGGAAACATTCTGTGTAAGCTGTAGCACGAAAAGGTGTGCTTAAGTCAACAATTTCATCATTGTAAATATTTGTAAGTGTAATTTCAGCTGTTGAAATTAAATATTCATCAAGATTTTCTAATTTATAAACATCTTCTTTGAATTTAGGCAATTGACCTGTTCCATACATCATTTTTGATTTAACAATAACTGGTGTAGCGAACTCGTTGTAGCCTCTTTCGGCGTGAGTATCAAGCATAAAATTAATTAAAGCTCTAACTAATCTTGATCCTAAATTTTTGTAAATAACATATCTTGAACCAGAAAGTTTAACAGCTCTTTCAAAATCTACAATATCTAATTTTTTAGCGATTTCATAGTGTGGAAGCATCGCTTTAACCAAACCACGTCCTAAATCAGGGTGTGTATTTAAAACAACATTATCATTTTCGTCTTCTCCAAAAGGAACATCTTCCATAGGAATGTTAGGAATTTGTAGTAAAAGTTCTTCAATTTCTGAATTAAGATTATCTGAATTTAAAGTAAGTTCACTTTCTTCTTGTTTTAATTTAGCAATTTGAGCTTTCAAATCATTTAACTTATCTGGCTCGTTTTTGTATTGTCCAAATAGTTTTGAAAGTTTTGCTAGTTCAGCTTTTTTGTTTTGTGCGTCGAACATTAGTTGTCCACGTTTTTCAGCTAATTCTAAAAATTTATCGAATAAAGCAAGGTCAAAACCACGACTTTCTAATCCTTTTCGAACGCTATCTCTATTATTTAATGCGTATTTAATGTCTAACATTTGTAGCCTTCTTTCTTGTCTCTATTATTTAAAATTATACAAATATTAAAGTAATTAAATAACAATATTTTTAATACTTTCACTTGCTATTTTTCATAAAAAAGATTTAATTTTGAACTTTTAAAAGAGTAGTGTAAAATAAGGAATAAACAATTATGTTTTTAAGGTATAATATACAAGCTTATAAATATAATTAAAACATTGAAATTATAAGGAGGATTAAATGAGCAAAAGAACTTACCAACCAAATAAGCGTAAACACGCTAAAGTACATGGTTTTAGAGCTAGAATGAAAACAGCTAACGGTAGAAAAGTTTTAGCTAATAGAAGAGCTAAAGGTAGAAAAAGATTAACAGTTTCAGACAAATAATTTCTTAAAAAATGAAAAAAATCTATCGACTCAAAAAAAATTGAGAATTTAATGAGGTGATTAATTCCAAAAAACAAATTATCAACAAATATGTCATTGTTTATTACAAAAACGCAGACGCCTTTAAAGTTGGAATTACTGTACCAAAAAAATTCGCTAATTCAGTAGGTCGTAATTTATATAAAAGACAATTAAGAGCTATTTTACACGAAATCAAACTTTATGATTTACGTTATGAATTCGTGATAATAGCACGCAAAGATTTTTTGGAAACAAAGTACGCTCATAAAAAAGCTGAAATTCAAAAACTCTTTGAGAAATTTAGGAAAAATGCATAGATCTAAACAATTTAATTATTTTACCAAAGGTCGCGATTCTAAAGAAAAGCGAAAAGAAGGACTAAAGAAAGCATGAAAATGAATTAAAGCCTTTCTTTATGTTTTTATTTTCGGACTCACACTCACAGGGTGTATTCAAAACTTTACAATTAAAACATCTTCAACCGTAGGAAATGGATTCGAGATTTATAGTGATAAATCTGAGATAGCTCCAAGAGTTACTACATTACAAGATAAAGAATCAAGTGATAAAAGCTATGATTTCTTAACAACCACTAAAATTAACCACCATGTTAATGTTAAATGAACAGATAACTTCATTGAAGAATTAAGCAAACAAACTAAAGCAGATGGAGGTGAGTATGGAAAATACGGTCACTATACATCTTCAATTAGAGTTGAAGCTTCAAATGAAGACAATGTTAATGCTAGATTAAAAGAATTAGGACTTGTGTCTAATTCAAATAATATCGTAGCTAAAGAAGTTAATGGTGAAACTAGATATCTTTTCAAATCTGATACAGCCACAGGATACCAAAGACTTTTTAATGATAATATTTTATTAGCATACTGAAGAACATTATTTGATTTACAAAAATCAAATAAAAAATACCAAGTTCTTACTAGAGAAGACGGATCAAAATACTACAACATTTTAAATGCTAGTTTTGATTCAGTAGCAAACGTAAAATTATACGACAATGTTTCTGTTCAAGATTCATATGCAACAACAGAAGAAAAAAATCAAGCAATTGAAAAAGCAAATAAAGCATATGCTTCTGATGTTTTACTTTTTATGTACGCATACACATTTGGAGAAACTAGTGCTTTCTTCAAAAAAGCTAGAGAATTAGATCCAAGTATCAGTTCAACATACGATTTTGTTGTAAAAGCAAAAGACTATATTGATGCTGATAAATTGGAATTCAAAACTTTCTTGGCTCCTAATGCAGAAAATCTTTCAGATTATCAATCAAAAGTTCTTGCTTATTTAGAGCAAAAAGTTGCAAAAGCTAAAGAATACCAAATTCAAGATTTAGAAAAATTAGAAGAAGCTTTAGCAGCAGCAAAAGCTTTTGATCCTTCATCTGCAACTGCCTTTTCATCTGATGATCAAACAAAAATGAATGCTTTAATTAAAGCCTTTGCAACAGAATTTAATTCAAAAGTTTCTTCATTTGTTGTTGGAACTATTGATCAAGAAGTATATGATCATGTACTTCAATACAATACATTAATGAAGAATTATTTAGCAATGGCTGGTTATAGCACAACAACAGCTACTCTTGTTGAAACAGGTTTAGGAAGAGAATTAGAAATTAATTCTTCCGTACTTGCATTAAGAGGAGATGTTGCTCAAAAAAGTATCACCACATGAGGTGAAGCTTGAGAACTTGGGCCATTTTACGGATTATTAGTTTATCCACTTGGAAAACTTATGCAATCAATTCGTAGACCAATGCCTGAATTAAATGGTTGAGCATCTATTATTGCTATTATTATTGCTGTTATAATTACTCGTGCTTTAACTCTTGCTCTTTCATTTAGAGCAACAATGATGCAATCATTACAAGAAGACTTTAAATCTAAAAAAGCTGCAATCGAAGCTAAATACAAAGGCTTTGAACAAAACAAAGCAATGAAAATTAGAAAACAACAAGAATTAAGTGCTTTATCAAGCAAATACAATATTAATCCAATGGATCAATTTGGACAATTATTTATTCAAATGCCAATTTTCTTTGCTATTTGACGTGTTATTCAAGGTCTACCTGAAATTAAGTCAACTATCTGATTAGGTTTAAACTTCTCTGCAACATCATACAGTGAGCTTTTTGCTGGAAATTGAGCTTATTTATGAATTTTAGTTGTAGCTGTCGCTGTTCAACTTGTTTCACAACTCTTACCACAAATGCTTAATCGTCGTAGATTGCACGAAAGAGCAACTATTGCGGAAATCGAAGCTCTTAAAAAATCAGAAAAAACACAAAAAATGATGATGATTGTGTTTACAGTAATTACACTTATTTTTACAGCGGGTATTCAAGTTTACTGAATGTTTGGAGGGTTATGACAAATTGGTCAAACACTTTCAATTCACTACTTGAAAAAAACACAATGATTTAAAAATAGATATTCTAAAAAAGCAATCAAATTAAATAAATAGCTTCGGCTATTTATTTTTTTTATAATTTTACTTGACACTTAATTTAAATATAGTACAATATTATCAGTGGCCATAGCAAAGGGGTGCACCTGATCCCATTCCGAACTCAGTAGTTAAGCCCTTTAGCGTCGACGATAGCCTAACGGTGAAAATAGAACGCCGCTTTTTTTTATTCCTTTTTTTCAAAAACCTCGTAAAAATGCGGGGTTTTTCTTCGTTTTCTTTGAATAAATAAAAAAAATTATTTTGTTATAATATAATAAAAAATACTATATATATTATATAAAGTAAAACTTTAGATTAGAAAGTAGGAATTTTATGGCTAAAAAACAACAAAAAAGTTTTTTTGAACGTTTAGCAGAAATCAATGACAAACATGACAATAATTTAACTAAAAAAACAACAAACAAAAAGAAAAGAAGTTTATGAACTTTCATTTTAGCAGGTGCTTTAACAGCAGGTGTTGCAGTAAGTATTGCTGTTCCTTTAGCACTTAATGTGGCTAAAGTTAATTACATACAACCAAGCGCGGATAGCAAAGTTGTTTTACGTTATAACGATAGAAATAAAACTACTGACGCTGAAAATATCGGAAGCTTAAACAATCTTTTTTCATCTAATGCTGAAAAAGTAGAAACAAATTTAGATGCTGCCTATAAAAAACTAGTTTTCTTTTGATATGAAGAAGAACAAAAAGCTTCTGTAACATATCAATTCCGTTACAATGCTTCATTAAATGCTGGTGATACGCAAAAAACTAATATTGCACTTAAGACTCTTGAAGAAATTCGTAAAGAACAAAAAGATAAGTTAGCTGACCAAAAAGCAAACTTACAAAAGTTATATCTATCAGGATGAGAAGAAAAATACAACCAATTACTTTTAAGTGATAATTACGGAAAAAGCAAAACAGAAGATGAAGCGATTGAATATGCTACTTACAAAATTGTAGAAAAAGAAGCGACAAGAAGATTTAGAATTAAAGTTCAAAAACAAAGTATCAATATGCTTAAGAGAGCTTCAAAAGAATACAAACAAATTAGTGAAGGTGGTATTGCTGCAACAGATGAAAACGGAAAGTCGATTGTAATTGGTCAAAACGAACTTATTTTCCCTTATCTTAGAAGCATAGAAGATGAACAAGCATTAAAAGACTCTGATTTCCAAGGAATGTATTACTATGAAATTCCAGGAACAGATCAAATTGTTACAATTAGTACTGAGTCATTTATTCCTAGTCACATGTCTCCAAATTCATTAATTAATGATTATTTAGCTACAAACAATTTAGGTGTTACAACTAAATTAACTTTACCAGGTGTATTTAAAAACGGTGTAGACCCTCAATTTAACTTTGAAGCTGAAGATAAAAAAGTTCTTGCTAACATTCTTAAGTATTCTTTAGTTACTGATTCAGAAAGACAAAACCCAAGAATCCAAAGAGTAGCTGATATTGCTTTTAACTCACAAAATGGAATTTTTAAAGAACAAGCAAGTGATTTTATGTCATCAATCAATAATTCAGCAAACATGATGCAAGTAGGTAAGTATAAAACTTATTTAAATCTTTTATCAAAAAATGCAAGTGAACTTGGAACAGAAGGGATTACTTCACTTCTTGATGAATTTGCTTCAAACACAGCTGAAAATATTGCGTTATTAGCTAATGAAATCTTTGATTTGGATCAAGATCCTAATTCACTTCCTACAATTGATTTTAGCGAGCTTTTTGTTTTACCTACAGATATTCAAAATCAAATTCAATTAATTTTAGATCAAACAGTTAATTCACAAAATGTAAACTTTTTAGCTCAAAAAGTTGCTCAAATCAATGCTTTAATTGATAACTTTGTTAAGAATTCTTCAGATGCTGTGTTTGGTGAATTTATTCAAAATACATTCAAAAAACAATTTGTTATTAATAACCCTGATTTAAGCAAACAAACATCATTTGCTTACGTAGTTAAAAATCTTGGTGGATTTGTTGTTTTAAATGACGGAAAAATTGAGTGAGTAAGAAGAACAAACCTTAACGAAAACACAATTCTTGCTTTCTTAAAAAATTACATTAAACAAACAAGACTTGATGAAGTTAAAGATCTTAACTTCTTAAGCTCAATTAACTCTTTACAAACTAAAAATACTATTTTAGCTAAAGCACTTAAAAATGATGCTTTTATAGCCAAACTTAAAACAAATTCTGAATATACAGATGAAAAAGTTCAAGAATTAAAAACACAAAATAATTCAATCGTGCAGGGAAATTCAAATGAGAAAATTATCAACTCATTATTAGGAATTCATACATGAGTAGAAGCTCAAAAGAGTTTAACAAAATCTTATAACGTACACATTAATAATGCTTCTGTTGTAATTTCTTACCGTAATGCTAACGGGGAAATTGTTGAAAAGAATAACAAAGCAAAGACAACTATTACAAATATTTTTAAACAAAAAATCAAAGAAACAGCTAAAGGAGGAAACTAATGAAAAAAGCTTTAAAATTCTTAACTTTATTAGTTCCTACTCCACTTGTTGCTAGTTTAGTTGTTTCTTGTGGTAGAGAACAAAACACATTAGAAAAAACTGAACAAGATAAACAACTTTCAAACAAAGAAAAAATTACAGCTTTAGCTGAAAATATTTGACTTTCAAACACATTAGCAAGTTTATACAACGTGCAATCAGATAGTTCAAACCTACTTAAATTGAATGTTAAACTACTTGAAAACGACAATTTTAAAGCGGACGCTTTTAAAATCTATAACACTTTATTAGCACAAAACAGTGTTAAAAAACCAGGTGAATTAGCTAAAAAAATTAATACACTTTTATCAAATGGGACACTTTCTGCTTCAAGTGAACTTGAAAGTTTAGTTACAAATCCTTACGTTGATGAAGTTAGCGAAGCACAATTCATTAAGCTTTATCAAAATCTTGATACTGAAGTTGCAAGAGAAACAAATAAAGCCTTACTTGTTTATAAATATTTCCAAATTGAAAACGAAGAGAGTTTAAAGAAATTAGATGGATCAAATTTTAATAGTAACAAACTTAAATACGACACACAAAACTTTAATTTGATTAAATATGCAGTTGATAAAAAATTAGCGCAAGTTTGAGGTTACACAACTTCAAATACTGATGCAATTTTTGCTGAAGCATTCCAAACAATCAATAGCATTGCTGAATATAACCAATTTTTAAGTAATAAAACAATTAGCACATCTAAAATTAGCGACAAATTATGATTAAATGAGCAAAACAGTTACCAAAAAAATCTTTCAGGTTATCAAGGTGTCACTGCTATTAGTGATCTAGCAGGTGTTTCATTTAGTTTTGAATCAATGAGACATGTTGCAAATTACCAAGCTAACTATGTTGGTTTTTACAACTACATTGACCATAAAATAGTTGAAATTAATGAACAAAATATGACAGTTGAACCTGTACCAGTTGCTAGAAACAATTCAACTATTGATATTAAATACGTTAATGTAATAGCTCCAATCGGAAAAGATAAAAGCATGGTAACAGGCAAAAATGACGATAATAGTGACAAAGTAGAAACAATTAAAGTTCTCAGTTTTGAAGGTACACCATATGATTCAAAAATTCTTGAATTAAGTGCTTTATTATCACTTAATGACTCTAATTTATACCAAAACGCTCAAAACGCTTTTGTGACGCTTGGTTACTTATTAGAAAAAGGTGATAATGAAATCTTTAATGAAACAATTAAGTCATTATCATTTGTAAAACAGGATTAAGATTATGAATATTTTTCAAAAAATAATTAATAAAGAAATTCCAGCTAAATTTCTTTATGAAGACGACAAAGTTATTGCTATTTACGATATTGCACCAAAACAGCCAGGACACTTTTTAATAATTCCTAAAGAGGTTGGTGCGAACATTTTAGAAAATAGCCAAGAAACAATTGCTTACACTTTCTTAAAAGCACGTGAGCTTGCTGCTAATTTAATGCGCGAAGATAGCTCTGTCAAAGGGTTTAAAATTCACATTAATACTGGCTCGGCAGCCGGACAAGAGGTGATGCACACACACATTCACGTTATACCATATCGTTAATTCAAAAAGACACAACTTCAATTTAGAAGCTGTGTCTTTTTTTGTAAAAGAAAAGCTGCATAAAATTAATGCAGCTATAATGTACTTTCTTGTAATATATTATTAAAAATAAAACTTAACACTATAAAGGAGCTATTTGGACTAATAAATACTTAGAAAGGAGGGACTATATTAAAACCATATAATTTATGGTTAAAGCATATTAGATATAGTCTAAAAATGTATTAAAAATGAATAAAACTTATTTATAAAAACGAAATGAATTGGATATTTTGTGGATATAAATTCAGCTTATATCCTTTTCAATTATACTATCTCAAGCTCAAAAACCTTAAAAATCAAAAGAAAAATGAAAATTTTTCCACAAAATTAACAAAAGAACTTTTTTAAAGCATAAAAAATATTCTATTTTTTCCCTTTATGATTTGTATAATTAGAATATGAAAACAGACACTTTACCAAAAAGAGATAATCTATGAAAAACTAGAATTTTTCCTGCTCTACTTTTAACATTTTTATTTATTGTTTTTATCTCTATTTTTAAATTATCATTTAGTAATTTAATTTTTGATTACAAAAGCTTATATTGAACATTTAGGTTTACTTCGCTAACATTTTTTATTATTCTTATTTCATACATTTTTTATGAATTAAACAAGGTGTTTTTCAAAAACAAGTTAATTATTGTCTTTTTAATAGTTTGCATGCTTGCAATAAGTTTGCTCGATGTTGAATATTTTAAATCAACATGATTACTTTCAGGAAATGCTGTTTTAACAGCTTTTGGACAAGTTAAATTTCTTTTTATCAATGTAAATTACAGTGTGAATTTCTTAATGTTTTTTGCGCTTCCTATTCTGTTTTTAGTTGCTAAAGTCATTGAAATTAGAAAAAGAATTATTTGAAAAAAAGTCATATTAATGACACTATATTACTTTGTAACATCGTTTGTGTTAATTGCTTTTATTAAAACATTTGTCATTTTTATGTCTCATTCAAATGGTTTAGAGTACATTTTACTTTTTGTGCTTGTTTCAATTGGTGCTGATATTGGTGGTTTTTTTGGCGGTAAATTACTTGGACACAAATTATTTGCTAATAAATTAGCACCGCAAATTAGCCCTAAAAAAACAATTGAAGGAGCGCTTGTTGGTTATCTTTTTGCGCTCTTTTTAGCTTTTGCTTTTATCTTTGCTTGAAATGCAGCTTTTCCTAGTGATGATAATCTTGGTCAAATTTTTCTAGGTTCAAAAAATTATGGCGCTTATAAACTTATTTTTATGATGAATCTTTTAGTTTCTCCAGCTTTTGCTATTTTAGGTGACTTATATTTTTCATTTTTAAAAAGAAAAACAGGTATTAAAGATTTTTCTAATCTACTTAAAGGTCATGGTGGTCTATTAGATCGAATTGACAGTATTTCAGTTGTATTTGCACTTTGATTTATTATTTTTCTCTTTTTATAAAACCATTAAGAAAGGTTGTTTTATATGTATAAATTTAAAGATGTGACCTTAAGAAAGGTTATGGAATCTCTTGAAGTTAAGGAACTTGAAGGGTTTGAAGACGCTTATATTGAAGATTCCAGAATTACAATCAAAAGAGATGAAAATAACGCTCCATACTATGAATTTACAGTAATTGTTAATGGTATTCCAAAAATTCAAAATTTATTAAAACTACAAAATCTAATTAAACATAGCAAAAAAGCAAAATTTGAAGTTTCTTTTAAAATTAAAAACTATGATGTTTCACAGCTTGAAATAGCTGATTTTTGTCGCAAACTAATTGAAATTGACCCTAGTTTTAAGTCACTTGAAGATCAATTTAAATTAATCAATGTTCTAGTTTATAATCAAGCAAACAACAATTGAAACTTTAATTTTGATTGCTCGGAAGAAGATAAAAATGATTTTGAGCTTACGATTTTAAATTTGTCAAAAAAGATGCAAACATTAGGTTTTTTAGATGTTGAAATTATTCCTAACTTTGTTGGTATTAAAAAAGACATCAAGCTTCGTGATGATGCTATGATTGATGAGTTTTTTGAAAATATAGCTAATTCTACTGAAAACTTAAATTCAAAATTTGATAATACCAGCTCTGAATTTGGTTTAGCACGTAAGAAAGCTTTATCAAATAGCTACTATAAAAACTCATATAAAAATGAAAACTTTAAACCAGTTTCAATTAAATATATTCACACTATTCCTGATGACGCTTTTAATATTAAAGTTAAATTTGATGCGATGATTTACAAAAAAGAAGTCTCAAAATTTAATGAAAATTATTACTATCACTTTTTTGTTACAGACCTTGAAGAAGCAATCAAAGTGACAATTCGTTCACAAGGTGAGCAAATTTCACTTTCTGGTTTAAATGAAGGGCAATGAATTAATGTTTTAGGTGAAGTTAAGACTAATACTTTCGATAATGTTAAATACATTCAATGTAACAATGGAAACATGGTTATTGAAATTCCGTCAAAAACTTTAGAACGCGAAGAAGAGCTTGAAGACGAGAAGCTACGTGTTGAACTTTCAACTAGAAGTAAAATGAACACCATGGATAGTATTCTAGAGCCAACAGAAATTGTTAATTTAGCTAAAAAATTTAACCAAGAAGCTGTGGCTATCATTGATTCAAACAGTGTTCAATCATTCCCTGAATTTACCTTTGCTGCTAAAAAAGCTGGTATAAAACCTATTTATGGAGTTTCTTTTGATGTTATCAAAAAGAATAATGGAGCAATTTTAACTCCTAAATTTACGAATGTCGACTTTCTTAATTCAGAAGTTGTTGCATTCGATATTGAAACCACTCACCTTTCGCCAAGAATTGGAGATATTATTGAGTTTGGTGGTTCTTTAATCAAAAATGGTTATGTTCAAAACAACAACTTCCAATTTTTCATGAAAGCAAAAAAGAAGCTTTCAGCATTTACTATTAACCTTACAAACATTACAGATCAAATGCTTGAAAATGAAGGTTTATCAGAAAGAGAAGGGTTAGAAAAAATTTATTCAATTCTTAATAATAGAGTTGCTCTAGCTCACAATGCTAATTTCGATATGCATTTCATTTTACAAAAATTTCTTGACAATGACATGGAGCTTCCTAACACTGTGTTTGTTGATTCGCTTGTTATTTCAAGACTTGTTTTCTATGATAAGAGTAAACACGCTTTAGGTGACTTTTGTAAGAATTTAGGGGTTGAATATAACTCTGAAGTAGCTCACCGTGCTGATTATGATGCTGAAGTTTTAGCAAAAGCATGAGTTTTAGCTTTACCTCTTTTAAAAAATTTAGGTATTTACGATTTAAACACTTTATATAACTTTGAACAAACAGAACTGAGACAAAAAAAACGTTCAGCTCAAATTACAGTTTTAGCTAAAAATCAAGCTGGACTAAAAGAACTTTTTAAGCTTGTGACTTTACAACTTACAGAAAGATTTTTTAAGTCACCAAAACTATTTTGAGAAGATCTTAAGATGCCTAGCGAAAACCTTCTTTATGGTTCAGGTGGAATTAGAAGTGAATTATTAGATGCTTTATTTTACTCTAGTGATCTAAAACTTAATGAATTAATTGATAAATTTGATTATATTGAGGTGCCGCACCCAAGAGCGTTTAAACATCTTGTTGACGAAAATGATTTTACAAAAGAAGATGTTTTAAATATGATTTCGCTTCTTATTAATCGAGCTAAAGAAAGAGGAAAATTAGTTGTTGCAATTGGTGATGTGCGTTATGCTAATCCTGATGACCAAATTTTTTATAAATCTTTAGTTTATTCAAAAGGAATTGGAAACGTTGCTCACTTTTTATTTAATTATCAAAAAGCAAGATCAAATTCAATTATTCTACCTGATTTATTTTTCTTAACTACTACCGAAATGAAAAACGAATTTAGCTTCTTAAATGATGCCAAGCTCATTGAAGAAATTGTGGTTGAAAATACTAATAAAATTGCAAATCAAATTGAAAACGACATAGTTGTAATTCATAGTGATTTATACACACCAAAATTCGACAACTCAAAAGAAAAATTACATGAATTAGTTTATAAAAGAGCACACGAAATTTATGGTGAAAATTTACCTGAAATAGTAGAAAAAAGGCTTGAAAAAGAAATCACACCAATTCTGAAATATGGTTTTGATGTTGTTTATTGAATTTCACATAAGCTTGTTAAGATGTCAATGGACAATGGATATTTAGTTGGTAGCCGTGGTTCGGTCGGTTCTTCTTTAGTTGCTACTATGGCAGGAATCACTGAAGTTAACCCGCTTGCTCCACACTATATTTGTTTAAAATGTCACTATTTCGAATTATCCGATGATAAAAACATCACTTCAGGATACGATCTAGATGACAAAGAATGTCCTAATTGTAAAGTGGTGATGAAAAAAGATGGTCAAACAATACCATTTGAAACCTTTTTAGGATTTAATGCGGACAAAGTCCCTGATATTGATCTGAACTTCTCCGGAGACTTTCAAGCCGAAGTTCATAATGAAGTTAAAAGACTTTTTGGTGAGTCACATACTTTTAGAGCTGGAACAATTTCAACAATTAAATCAAAAATTGGTTTTGGTTATATTAAAAAAGCTTGTGAAGAGTATGGATTTACATATTCAAACAACTTTATTGACTTCCTTTCGACAAAAATTGAAGGGGTAAAAAGAACAACAGGACAGCACCCAGGTGGAATTATCATTATACCTAAAGAATATGATGTTGAAGACTTTACGCCTATTAATTATCCAGCTGATGATATTTCAATTGATTGAAAAACAACTCACTTTGATTTCCACGCAATTCACGATAACGTCTTAAAACTAGATATTTTAGGACACGTGGATCCAACTGCTATTAGAATGCTTGAAAACATTACAAAAGTTGATGTTAAAAAAGATATTCCAAGCAAGGATCCGAAAGTTCTTTCGCTTTTCTCATCAACTGAAGCACTTAATATTTCACCAGAAAGTATCGGAGGTGAAATCACTGGAGCGCTTGGACTTCCGGAATTTGGAACAAGCTTCGTTCGTAGAATGCTTTATGAAGCTAAACCAGAAAGTTTTGCTGATTTAATTTCATTATCTGGTTTATCACATGGAACTGACGTGTGATCAAACAACGCACAAGATTTAATTAAAGATCAAGGAATGACTATTAAAGATGTTATTTCATGTCGTGATGATATTATGGTTTACTTAATGAATAAAGGAGTAGATCCACAAAATTCATTTAAAATCATGGAACAAGTGCGTAAAGGTAAAAGCATTACGCCAGAGCAAGAAGAAGAACTGAAGAAATCTAACGTACCAGGTTGATACATTGAAAGTATGAAGAAAATTAAGTATCTTTTCCCTAAAGCACACGCGACTGCCTATGTGCTTATGGCATGAAGAATTGCTTGATTTAAACTTTATCATCCGTTACCATATTATGCGACTTATTTAACAACAAGAGTTGATGAGTTTGATGTTGAAGTTTTAAGTGATGATTTTGGAGCTAAAAAAATTAATTCAAAATTAAAAGAGCTTGATGCTATTAAGAATAAAAAAGTTAAAGATAAAGAACTTATTCAAACTTTGGAAATCGCTCGCGAGCTTTATGCAAGAGGTTTTTCAATTTCGAACATCATTTTAGAACAGTCACTTGAAAAAGAATGAGTTATCGATGTTGCTAACAAAAGATTAATCCCTCCTTTTTCAGCGATTAAAGGACTAGGCCTCTCTGCTGCTGAAAAAATAGTACAAGCACGTAAAGAAAATGATTTTCGTTCGAGAGAAGACTTTAAAAAACGTTCTGGAATTAATCAAACTTTATATACAACGATTGCTGAAATGGGAATTTTAAATCATTTAGACGACACTGACCAAATGAAATTATTCTAATTTTAGTGAGAGCTTAAAAGCAATTAATGCAAAAAACGAATTAAAAACCTATCTAATCCTTTATATCTAATCTCACAAAGCTGCAAGGCTTTGTTTTTTATCTCCTTAAAAAAAGAAAAAAATAAAACTGACTAAAATTAGACAGTTATAGGTTTTGAACTTTATTGCTCGGGATTAGTTACTCAATATATCCATAAATCATGCTTATGTAATGGAATCTAATTAAATGTTCAATGTTTTCTGATTTAGTTTGAAAGAGCATTTTATCGTAAACGTATAAATTGTGGTGCTTAAAATAAAATTTATCAATAACTCTTTTTAATTGTTGTATTAATAAAATAAATTCTTCTTGGTTTTTAATGTGCATAACGAGATAAAAAATAGCGTCCTACGCATAACCGCTAGACGCTTTCTAAAAACGTTACCCTTTATTATTTTCATACGCCCAGCAATGGTTGCTTGTTATGACGGCTTTCGTATAAGTGATTAAATCACTCATTATTATACTAACACTTTTTAAAGGTTTTTTAACCTTAATTACTTTTTTGAGTTTATTTTGCTTGTCAGTCTAATTTAATTCCAGCAAATCATTTAATCATTGAGCGAACTCTTTAACATCTGTTACTTTTGAATGAATTTAGATTTGTTTTGCATTAAATTTCAGTTTTAAACCAGTAAGTCAGTTGAACCTTGTTGAGTTTTATCGACAAGCACATTATCTTTATTAAATTAATACAAAAGACATATTTTATATTGAACTTTTTTCTAAACAAGAAAAAATTCGTATGTAGCCAAGCCTAAGCGATCTATTTTTGATCCTGTAATTTAACAAATATGCTCAAAGTGCATTTTCGACAAAAGCAATAGTCCCGCTAAACTACTTTTTAGGTTAGAATTTTAATTATTCAGGACAACAAATTGTTTATTATTATAGTTGCGTTTCATAAATCTGTGGATTAATAAATCTTGTAAAAATAAGTTAGGTTAAGAATAGAAATAACTTACTTAAAATTTAAATGCGGAAAATGATAAAATTAATATATTAGTCAATTAAGGAGAAAGATGTTAAAAGAACAATTATTAGATTTTAACCTCGAAGGTGAAGAATGAATTAAAGCACAAAATGATGCTTTAAATTTCTTAAACCAAAAACACAAAGATAACCCTTCAGCAGTTAAACAAAGCATGATTTTAGAACTTGCTAAAAATGCATATATTGAAATGAAGAGAAACGAAATTTTTCAAGCAGATTTAGGGAAAGAAAACTTAATTTCCTTTGTTCCGCTTTTAGAAAAAGTAGAGTTTACAATTGATAAACTTCACTTCACTTTTAAGAAGTTTTACTTTGATTCATTTAATGAAGTGGAACTGGATTTTAAACCAAGTGCAGAATTTGAGTACGACAAAGATTATGAAAGCAAAATTGCTGAATTTATCGAATCTTTTGTTAAAAGTTATAAATTTTATATTGATGTTGATCGTGCAATTCAAAATGATGATATTGTTGTGCTAGATGCTAAAATTTCACAAAATGATCAAACAAGCGAACAAAAAATTCAAGTTAAAGCAAATGAAAATGCACAAACACCAGTGGAGAAAGAAATTTTAGGTCTTACTAAAGGAGATTCTAAAACAATTGAAAAAGATGGATTTAGATTGGAAGTTAAAGTCCTTCAAGTCAAAGAAGAAAAAAATATGCCAATTACAGATGAAACTGTGCATCTTTTAAATATGCCTGATGTGAAAACATTAGAAGATGCTAAAAAAGTTGTGCGCGAATCAACAGCAAATCAAATTTTTACAGATGCTCTTTTTGAGTATGGACAAAAAATCTTACAAGAAATTCAAGCAAAAAATCCAGTACTTGAAATACCAAATGAGTTACTTTTAAGCACACTTAAAGATCAAAATGTACCTGAAACAGAAAGAAAAGAAGTTCTCGAAGGTGCAAGAAAAATGATTTCACAATTCTTTTGATCTACAATTGTGCAAAAGAAAATGCACATTAGACCAAGTGATGATGAAATGAGAAGAGAAATCAAACTTGTACAAAGTTTTTTAAATGAGAAAGATCCAAACAAAATAGATTTAGGTAAAGTAGCATTTATTTTAACAATGAAAAAACTTGGACTTGCTTATCTTAAAAAATATGATGAAACAAACTACAAATTAGTTAATAAAATGGTTCAGTTATAAAAGAAAATCCGCTTATGCGGATTTTTTATTATGAAATTAAGAACTATTCTTCGATAAATTTTTCTAAATATTTAGCAAGACCTTGGTTGTTGCAATCATATTCTGTGACTTCGTCTGCTATTGATAAGACAGCATCAACAGAGTTTTTCATAGCAACTAATTTACCTATTTTACCTTTAGTAGAAGCGTCATTTAAAGAATCTCCAATATGGATTGCATTCATT
Organism: Mycoplasmopsis glycophila; assembly: GCF_900660605.1. Lineage (NCBI taxonomy): Bacteria > Bacillati > Mycoplasmatota > Mycoplasmoidales > Metamycoplasmataceae > Mycoplasmopsis > Mycoplasmopsis glycophila. Next base: position 102,557 of record NZ_LR215024.1, read on the forward strand.
GGATCAATCTCAAATCTGTTACAGAATCAAACTTCAGCATCACCTTTTGAAACATCTTTCTTGGTGATTTCAATAATATTGTTACGGCTACCACTTAAAGAAACTTCAATTTTATCTTGAAACTTGATTCTTAATTTTTGAGCAACCTTGTGTAATTTATTTTTAGATAAACATCACACAAGAGCTTTATAAACTGGAAAATCATTTTGAAATTCTTTATATGTATGTGCAGTAGCTTTACCAACATGCATTAACATTTTATAAAATTTATTTCTAACATATGTTTGTTCTTTAATATTTGAGTTAAAAATAACAAAACAGTTATTTTTACGAAGCTCTTTAAATACTTGAGCTACAACATCGTTAGGAATAATTTCTTTTTGTTCAACTTCACCATCGATAACGATTTGTGCGCCGTTTCACGCAATGTATGTATCGCTACCAAGTGAGTGAACTATTTCCTTGGTAGTTTCATTGACTCCACGTCCTGTTGAAACAACAACCGGGATTTGAGTACTCAATTTTTTTATAACTCTTTTAGTGTATTCTGAAGGTCTTTTTTGAAATCTATGTTCAGCACTTGCATCCATTGCTGTACCGTCTAAATCGATAAAAATAATCTTGGGTTTTTTCATATTTCTATTATAAAACATATAATGTAAATATTTTTATATTTGAATTAATATTTCTAAGAATTATTTATAATAAAAGAAATTAAGATTAATTTTAAAGGAAGGTTAAATATGGAAGGATGAAAAAGCGTTTTATCTTTTTTAACAGAGCATGAAAGAATATTTACCAGTGTAGGAATAGGTTTTATTTTTCTTGTTTTAATATTTGCTTTTTTGCTTGGACTTAAAACAAGCTGAAAAGGATCATTAGCTATTGCTATTTCAATTTATGTTGGATTTATTTTCAGTTTAATTCTTGTTATTATTTTAAATAAGACATTTTCACATTTGATTATTCGTAAAATTTTCCCAGAAAACGCGAATAATAATGAAAAATATCAAGAAGCATTTGAATCATTAAATAGTATATTTATTGGTATAGTATACCCTCTTTTTGCGATTTTGATTTCTTTTATTTTCTTTATCATAGGTTTAATTATTTCTGCTATCTTAAACAGTAGAGATAAATCAAAAAGACTCAAAGAAGCTTATCTTTCAGGCGGGCAAATCATTCGTAAAAAATCATTTTTAATTAGATTAATTTCTGGTTTTGGTTTAACTATAGCATTTCTTCCGAGTGCAGCTCTTGTGTCAAACGCAGCAACTCTTTATACTAAAAACGAATCACTTAATGGTTTTATTAATTTTGGTACAAGTATTGCAACTTTTGGACAAGGTACGTCAATTTCTGATGCAAGCAAAGCTTTAATTACATTGAATGAAATAGCTGAATCAACAAATGATGAATCATATAACGAATTTAAAAATCAAAGTTCAAATAAAAACGAATCAGAAAAAGAAACTACATCAAATCAAAATGATGGCACATCTAATACATCGACAAACACAACTGATAATAATGCAGGCTCAAACAGCGATACAAATACTACAACCACAGAAAACGGTAGCACAAACGAAAATAGTTCAGGAGCTACTATTGCTGAAACATATCCTATTTTAGCAAATAGAGATGAAAGTATTTTAAGATCATTGTTCATTATTAAGAGACTTTTAGACTCTAATCCAGATCAAAAATTAATTAATGCTTTTGTCGAAAACATAAATGTAGTAGCTTCAGTTATGTATCCACAGTACAAAGATGAGATTTTTTCAGATTCCAAATTAGATCAAGCAATCGACTTTTTAGAACGTTATGAAGAAAACATGGAAGAAGTTCTTAATGATCCTAATTTCTCTACAGAAGCAGCATCATACAAAGAAATAGTAGATTTTGTTAAATATGAAATCATTCAAGATAAACCGGAAGCATCTAAAACACTTTCAAAATTATTTGATGGTGTTGTGAAAAGTCTTGAAAACAGATCTTCCGAATCAAGTCGTCCAGTTAACACAGAAAAAATTAAACAAATTCAAAGTTTATTAATGAACATTTTAACAAAATAAAATACAAATTTCTAATTTCGCAGAACCTAAAAGGTTCTGTGTTTTTTATACTGAATTTTTCAAACCAAACTTAAATTAACAATAAGGAAACCGAGGCGAAAGAACCACTTTCAATTAGCTTTTTTTTTTTTTTTTTTGAAGTAGAGAATTTTGTAAAATTTAAAAAAATAAAAAACAAAAAAGGAGAAAACAATGAAAATCAAATTGCGACATCACTGGTTTTCTTTTGTTTTTATATTAGCTTTTTCGGCTCTAGTTTTTGCTTTTAATTTTTTAGAAGTTAGAGCATTAAATAGTTTTTTAAAAACATTACAAGAAAGCAGTGTTAATTTCGAAAAAGCCAAGGGGTCATTAATACTTTTTTTAATAATTACTGCCGCCGCCGGACTACTTTTATTTTTAAATAGCTTGTTTAGGACTATATTTAAGCATTTTTTATCAAAATTTGCTTTTAAACAAGTTGTTAGGAAATTTCTTTCTCAACACATAGCTAAAATTGAATATGGACAGAAAGAAGAAAAAATAGTAGCCGTAGCAAGAGCTTCTGACACTCTAATTGATAAATTTTACGATAATATTCTTACATTTTGAATACAAATAGTTTCAATTATAGGTGTAGTTGTTTCGTTAGGAATTTTAAATCCTATTGTGCTATCTTATTTAATCCCTCTAATCATTTTAGTGCTACTTGCACCAGTTTTAGCTCAAGTTAAATCTCAAGAAGTTGGAAAATTAAGTTCAGAGATTATTATTGAACCCGAAAATGTGACATCAAAATTGGTTCAAAATCTTTATTCTTATGCTAACAAAAACGATTTGACTGCACTAGAAGCTAAATATATTGAGAAAATGGATCAATTAGTAGTAAAAAGAATTGGACGTTTTGCTAATAAATATGCAATGCTATTCTTTTTGCGACATTCATTTAGTGCTATATTTTACACATTAAACATTTTTATCACATTCGTTTTAGCAATCTTTGCTCCTGAGTATATGGCAATTAGCTTTTTAGCTACTTTTGTTTCAAATATTCCAACACTGAAGAATAATGTTTCGATTGCAATTAACTTATTCTTCAATATGGTAATGGGTAAAATGGAGTTTGATAAGTATATTAAATCATTTAAGATCTCAAATGAACAAATTAATAATCTACCAAACTTTCAAGGCTCAAAGAAATCTCCAAAACATTTTGAAAAATTAAGATTAACTAAAGTTACAATTTTAGATAACCAGCTTGATAGCACAATTTTAAAAGAGGTTAATTTTGAATTAAATAAAAACGAAAAAATCTTGATATTTGGAGAAAGTGGAAGTGGGAAAAGCACTTTTGTAAATCATTTGCTTGGTTTACTTCCTTTTAAAGATCAACAAAGTATATCTATTAATGACGATCCAGAGCAAAACCATCTTGCAGAATTTGCGTTTCCTGTTTGAGAAAAAAGTGAGTTTATCACAGGAACTTTATTAGAGAATTTAACTTTATTTGATTCTGCAAAAGAACCAGAAACCAAAGTTTTAATGGAAAAATTCAAGTTAAAAGATATTAATTTACAAGAGAATGTTAATATCCATAACCTACAATATTCACAAGGACAAATGCAACGAATGGCATTAATTCGTGCTTTTAATTCAGACCAAGATATCTTAATTCTAGATGAAGCAATAAGCAACATTGATAAAAAGAATGTAGAACCTGTTTTAAAACACATTTTTGAAAGCGACAAAACAATAATCATGATTTCACATAACATCGATCCAGAGATACACTCTAATTTCACTAGAATTTATGAAGTTAGAGACGGAGGACTTTATGAGGTGAGATAAACTAATTTGAAAAGACAAAAAAATGTTTTTTACAACAATACTTTTACGTATTGTTACCTCAATTTTTAATGCTTTAGGACTTTGATTCTTTTTTAAGGCATTAGAATCTTTAAGTCAAACAAACAGCGACATTAAACAAAGTCTTTTTTATATTCTTGGATTTTTACTAGTGCAAATTTTAGATATAGCGCTTGAAATTCAAAATCAAAAGAGATTTTTAAAGCTTATTTATCTAACTCAAAATAACTTAAGAATTTCATTTATGGAAAAATACAAAGAGTTTCACCCCCGTGAATTTCAAACTCGTAAGCCAGAAATATTTCTGAATAATTTAGAAACTGATTCGATGTATTTAGCTCAATATTCGCTTGTTTATGTAGTATTTTTCGGAAGCTTCTTTAATCTAATTGCATTTTCATTCTTATACGCTTATTTATCTTGAGCAATAATTCTTTTACTTTGAGGAATTTCAATTGTTAAGTTACTTTTAAACTTTTTAGGAATGATGTTAAGAGCGAAAAAGAACGTTCAAATTGTGTCTTTACGCGAATCTAGATATGTGAAAGTTTCTAACTTCATTAGAAATGCATTTGCTTTCTTATTTGGAAATAGAACAGAATTAATTGTCTCAATTATTGCTAATGATGTAAATCAAAACTATAGAAGAAAGCTCGGTTATAACTTGACAAAGGATTTGATTGATTTTGTCTCTCTTTTGATCGAAGTGCTTCAAGTTGTGATTTGTTTTGTTGTTGGTTTTACATTGTTTTATAACAATAAAATAGATTTAGCTATTTTAATACTTTTCTTAAGTAACTTTAAAAGCTTTGATGACAACTTCCAATTTCTTCTTTCGATGGTTGAAGGGGTGTCCACAATTAGACAATATAACAAAAAAGTTAATAACTTCTTTAATCAATTTGAAAAAGGAAAACTTGTACCACAAGTAGAATTTGCATCTCTTAAAGTGTCAAATTTAAACTTCAAATATGATAATAAAACAATCTTTGATAATTTCGATTATCTTTTAGAAAAGGGTAAAAAATACCTAGTTATAGGCGAAAGTGGAAGCGGGAAAACCACTCTTATTAACATTTTGAATAACAATATTTATAATTACACTGGTGATGTTTTCTTAAATGATTACAAAATTCAAAAAGAAGATAATTTATCTGCTAACATTGGTTTTCTAACTTCTGCAATTACTTTACCAAGCGAAATTGATTCAGATTTTTGAGATCTTGAAAACAATAAGGCGCTTGCTGAAATTTTCGAAATTGATTTTATTGATTTTAATAAAACAACTAAAACAGATAATTTATCTTTAGGTCAAAAACAAAGAATTTTATTATTTGATCTCTTTAAACACCAAAGATCACTTTATATTCTGGATGAATCATTAAGCAACATTGATAAAAGCCGTAGATATAAAATGCTTGATAAATTACTCGAAAGCGACAAAACAATACTCTTAATTTCTCACCACATACCAAACCATATTCATCATCAATTTGATCATATTTTAGATTTAAACCACAAATAGTTGTCCAAAAAAGTTAATAAAACTTGCTGCTTTTTGATTCAAGGAGCAGTATTTTTATTTTCTTTATTTTAAACATAAAATCTTTAGGTTACATTTTTAGTTGATACTACTAATAGAAACAATAATAATACTATAGATTAATATATTCTTACTTATTAAGATTTTTCTTTTTTATGAATTAAGAAATCTTTAAATCGTTTCTTTCTAATGCTCGTGACTTTGTAATAATCGATTTTAGTTAGCTAACTTTTGATTAAATAAAATAATTAAGTAATATAATTTACTTACTAAAAATTAACGAGGTAGCGAGTATGAAAACTAAAATTACAATTGGACACACAAATAACTCTTATAAAGACAATAATGTTTTTTTTCAAGAAAAAAAACAAAATGAATTTAATCACAAATTAGATTATAGCCTTCTCGAAGAATTCGATTTTGTACCTAAATTAATTCATAATGATGATAATTCAGTTTCATGAGAATGAATTGATAGCAAACCACTTGAATTCACAAATGATATTCTTATTCAAATAGCAAATAATTTCAAAACCTTACATGATTCAAATTTAGATTTTCCAAAGAGAAACATCGCTTCTCGCGTCAAAACATATCGTAAAATTCTAAAAGAAAAAAACATTAATATTGATGTTTTAAATGAATATTTCAAAAGAATTAATTTAATACTTAAAAATAGCGAAAATAATAGACCCTTACACAATGATTTATATGCTGCAAATATTTTAGTGGACAAAAACAACAAAGTTTATTTTATCGACTGAGAATATGCTTCAATGGGTGATAAACACTTTGATTTAGCTTACTTTATTTGTGGTAGTTTTTTAACAAAAGAACAAGAAGAAGTGTTTTTAAATGCTTATGATACATATTGAGAAGAATATTTAATTCAGCAAAAAATTCTTGTCTACTACCTTGTTATTTTATGAGTCAATGCACAAGAAGTTAAACCTTTTGATGATATGCCTTCAATTCTTAAACTTAAAGAAACAGTTAAAGAATACGAATACAAAAAAGCAAATAATTTATTTAGAAGATAATACATAAGGAGAGCTCGCTTAAAGTTGCTCTTTTTTATATAAAAAAATTAAAATAAAATAACGTTTTCTCAATTTTTCTTTATAATATATACACTATGTGTAAAGCACTACTGCTTGACACCTAAATTTAAAAGGAGAAAAAATGGTAAAAATTAGATTAAAAAGAATGGGAAGCAAATTTAGACCTGTTTACAAAATCGTTGCTGCTGATGCTAGAGCACCACGTGACGGTAAATTTATCGAAGCACTTGGACACTACAATCCATCTACAAAAGAACTTGTTTTAAACAAAGAACAAACTGCAAAATGACTTAAAGAAGGTGCACAACCAACTGTAACTGTGGCTAACTTATTCAGAGCAAACAAATTAACTGAAGAACTTAAAAAATAATGAGAATCAACTTTCTAACCTTATTCCCGAATTATTATGAGCCATTTATCAATGAAAGTATTATTGATAAAGCAAGACAAAAAGGGCTTATAGAGTTTGAAATTATTGATTTTAGAGATTTTAGTACTAATAAACATCACAAAGTTGATGACGAGATTTATGGTGGCGGACACGGTTTGCTTTTACAAGTGGAACCAATTGATCTAGCTTTAGAGTCTCTAAAAGACAAAGCAGGAATTAAAATTCTTGTTTCGCCTCAAGGTAAAAAATTTACACAAGAAATAGCTCAAGAATTAGCTTCATACAAAGAAATCACATTTATTTCAGGTCGTTATGAAGGTTTTGATGAAAGAGTTGTTGAACTAGTTGATTTAGAATTATCTATTGGAGACTATGTTTTAACAGGTGGTGAATTACCTTCAATGGTTATGGCAGATGCCATAATTAGATTGTTACCCGGAGTAATTAAGGAAGAATCACATCAATATGATTCATTCCAAGGGATAGGTTTACTTGATTATCCTCAGTACACTAGACCAAGAGAATATAAAGGAATGAAAGTTCCAGAAGTTCTATTTAGTGGAAATCATAAGGAAATACAAGAATGAAAAGATAAGGCGCAATGAGAAAAAACTCTCAAAAATCGCCCAGACATCATTGAAAGGATTAAAAATGAGAAATAGATTATTAGAAGTTGTTGAAAAGTCACAATTACGTTCAGACTTACCAGAGTTCCAAACAGGAGATAACGTTAAAGTTCACGTTCGTATTCGTGAAGGTGAAAAAGAACGTATCCAAATTTTCGAGGGATTAGTTATCTCTAAAAAAGAATCAGGAACAAGAGAATCATTTACAGTTAGAAAAATGTCATATGGAATTGGTGTTGAAAGAACTTTCCCAGTTAATTCACCATTAATTGCACACATCGAAGTTGTTCGTTCAAACAAAGTACGTAGAAAAAGATTATTCTTCATGAGAGACCGTAAAGGTAAAAGTGCTCGTCTTAAAGAAATCAAAAGAACAAAATAATTTTTCTTCCATTATCTTCAAAAAGAAACCGATGCTTAAATATGTTCAGTCATTATTTTGCATTGGTTTATTTTTTTATTTTAAAAATCATAATTTGTATAATTTATATATAAAAGAATAAATTTAAAGGAATTTATATGAAATATACATTAAAAGATTACGATTTAGTTTTAAAAGAATTAATAGAAGAATTAAAAAAAGATGGTATTAACTTAACAAAACATAATAATGATGGAAGAATTAACTCTATTTATAATGAAGAAGAGGTTATCAAAGAAATATTAAGAATTTATAAAAACATACCTATATTCAAAGAAAAAGCTTTGAGTATTGAAAAGCAACCAAGACCTAGATGATGATATGATATTTTAATCAAGGATAATCAAAACAATTTTTATTGTCCTATTAATATTAAAATAAGTGATTTTTCTAATTCGGCATCAGATAATATTAGTTCTAAAGAAGGTTTATATTTCTCTTTAACTGGTACATCTAACGAAACTATTATAAATTGAAGTAAATATTTCCAATCATTAAGTGAAAATATAAAAGAAACTAATACAGATTATTTCTTTATTGTTTTCAATAAAAATGATAGAAGAGATATTATATTTAACTCTATGAGAAGGTTAAAAAAACTAACTCCAAACGGAAATAATTTACCTTTTCAGTGCAAATGAATAGAAAACAGAGAAATAGAAACAAGAACATTTCAAGAAGCTAAAGAGTTTTTAATCAACAATTTATATAAGTCAATAAAAAAACGAGCCCAAATTAAAGAAGAATTTGAGACCGTTTTTATAAATTTAGACGAGAGCACTTAATATACTTTGTGAAAAATGAAATCTGCCATCTCTTAATATTCCCATTTTTTCTCAATTAATTGTATTTAATTTTTTGACAATATTTAAAGCATTACCTTTATCACAATTAACAAATAAGCATAAAACAGAAGCGTCATAATTAATAAATTCATTTTTATTTTGATATTCTAGAATATAAAATGGATTTTTACTTCTGGTTTTACAATTGACAAAAATTTGATAAGTAAATCTTTTAGGAGGTTTAGGAACGGGTCTAATTCATTTTTTTGGTTCATAAACAATATTTTTTAATTTTTTGGTTCTTTCTGTAGAAGAAATCACAAATGGTACATTGCCATTTCTGATATTTGAATTAAAACCCGAAGCTCCGCCGACTTTAATAATAATTTCTTCTATCAACTCTGGTTTTTCTCCAAATAAAATTTTTCCATTAGAAAAAAAGTAATTAATTTTATCTTTATGATTTATTGTTTTTATTATCTTGATAATGGCAGTAGGTACAGATGCGTTTTCTCAAATATTTTCAGGCACCATCTCAAAATGAGTTATAGAGAAATTATTATAAATAATTTCGTTGAGTTTTTTAGAACTAGAATTTGTAAAAACAGATGCCGGAACTATTCAAATTAATTCTCCATTTTCATTTAATTCATTAAGTGCTTTTTCTAAAAAATAAAGATATAAATTAGGTTTGTAAATTAATACAGAATTTTCCGGCTTATCTGTTATGTTTTTAAAATCTACATAAGGAGGATTGCCAATATTAATATCTGGATGATAATTAGTATCAAAATATGAAGCTATAACGGCATTTTTGTGAGCGATTTTTTCATCTATTTCTACACCTATTACATTTTCATATTTTTTTATTAATTTTTTATAAAAATTTCCCGAACCCGAGCTAGGTTCTAAAACTAAATTAGGTTTTTTTATAGAAATTAAATTGATCATTTTATCAACAATAAAATCAGGAGTAAACACTTGGCCTAAAAATTTTTTATTCATATCCTACCCCCTTTTTTTTAAAAAAATTTCATAATATTGCGTTCAATTACTTTCATTTTTTTCATCAGATATATTATTGAATTAAACACAAAATTAATAAAAAGAAACATAAATAGTTAATTTCGAAAAATTATATTTATGTTTCGTAACCTGAAACTACAAAATAATTATAGCATCAAAGTTTTTATAAGTTTTTAACTCTCTAAAATTTTATTTTTTTATGAAAATTTGTATATTTTTAAAATTAAAAACATCAAAAAACTCATTTAATTAATGCAAATAAATTGCTAACAGTCTAATGTTCAAACAATTAATTTTATCTAAATGCTTATTCCTAAATAGAATTTATTTTGGTGTTAATAATTTATTTAGTTCTTCTTCATTAATAACATTGACGCCTATTTTTTGAGCTTTGTCAAGTTTACTTCCGGCATTTTCTCCAGCTAGAAGATAATTTACATTTTTAGAAACAGCACTTGCAACTTTACCGCCGTTTTGCTCAATTAGATTTTTAAAGTAATCTCTGGTTTTAGACAGTGTTCCTGTAATTACAAAGACTAAACCAGAAAACAATTCACTTTCGTTTTTCTTGTTTTGTTTATAAACTAAAACTTCGTCTAATCTTACTAATATTTCTTGATTTTTTGGATTTGAGACATATTCACGTAGTGAATCAATTATTTTTGGGCCAATTGTGTTAATTTCACTTAAGGTTTCAAAATCTAGATTAATTAAATCAGAGAGTTTATTAATTTTTTGAGCAATTATTTCAGCAATTTGTGCACCAATATGTTTTATACCTAATGCAAAAAGGGCTTTGTATAAGAAAATTTCTTTTGAAGCTTCAATGCTATTTAAAATGTTATCTGTTTTTTTCTCTTTATAACTTGGTAACTGAATAATTTGATCTTTATATTTAAAAAGTTCAAAGACACTCGGAATATCACTTAAAAATCCAAGTTCAAAGAATGTGCGAATATTTGATTCACCAAGAGTTAAAATATTCATTGCTGGACGAGAAACAAAGTGAATCAAGTTTTTAATTTGTTTTTCACTACATTCATCGTTCATACAAAATTGATCAACATTATCATCTATTTCAATAAGTAAGCTACCGCAACTAACGCAATTTAAAACTTTTGGAAAGATAGAGTTAGAATTTTTCTTAACCAAACCGATAATTTTAGGAATGATTTCGCCACTTTTTATTACTTTAACTTCGTCACCTAAATTAATATTCATAGTGTCAATAAAATCATAATTATGTAATGTCGCATTACGTACTATTGTTTGATTTAAGGAAACTGGTTCTAATTCTGCTACGTAAGTAATTTTGCCAGTACGGCCAACTGTTGTTTTAATATTTATAATTGTTGAAATTGCTTCTTCAGTTTCGTATTTAAAAGCAATTGCGTATCTTGGAAATTTAGCTGTTGCTCCTAAACTATCTCACATAGTTACATTGTCTAGTTTAATAACAAAACCATCACAATCAAATTCAAAGTTATTTTTGATCGCTTTAAATTCTTCTATTTTCCTTAAGATAAATTCACGATCGGAAGAAATAAAAGAATAAGGATTAACATTAAAGTGATTCTTTTTTAAGAAATCAAGTGCTTCTTTTTGGGTTTTTAAATTGTGCTCAATCGGACTTACAATATCATATAAAATAGCATCAAGTTTTCTTTCTTTTACTATTTCAGGATCAAGTTGTCTTAACGTCCCGCTTGCCGCATTTCTTGGGTTAGCAAATGTTTTTTGATCTTTTGCAGCTAGCTGCTTATTAAGCTCTTCAAAACGGGTTTTTGGTAAGAAAACTTCTCCACGAATTTCTATTTTAGAAAGATAATTAATTTTTTTGGGAATAGTTTGAATTTGATAAATATTTTCAGTGACATCTTCTCCAATTACACCATCTCCTCTTGTAACAGCTTTTTCTAAAACACCATTATTATAGTGAAGCGCAATTGATAAACCGTCAATTTTTGGCTCAAGGCTATAGCTTAAATTATTATCATTTAAAGCTTTAGATGTGTTATCAAAGAATCTACCCACTTCATCTAAACTATAAGCTTTAGCAAGCGAAAGCATTGGTTTTTCATGAGTGTATTTAGCGAATTTATTTTCAGCAAAACCGCCAACACTCAATGTCGGCGAATTAGCCAAGATAAAACGAGGAAACTGTTTTTCCAACTCTTCTAATTCAAGGAGCGCTTCGTCATACTCCTGGTCGCTAACAGAAGGGTTATTTTCGACGTAGTATTCCTTGTTTCATTTGTTGATTAAGTTAGTGAGTGATTCGATCTTTTTTTGAATTTTCTCTTGTTGTGATGACATAGTAATTTAATTATAAACACAAATTTTATTTTGTTAATAAAGTCCTTTCTTTTTGATTAAAAATAGGACTAAAAAAGCACAACTACTAATGTTGTGCTCTCTGTAGATTATTTAATTTTAATGCAGTAAACGTTTTTCTTACCAACATGCAAGATTGCATACTTGTTTTCAAATAAATCTGATTGTAAATTAAAGTCTTCAGTAATTGGATTACCATTAATTTTTATTGATTTATTTTGCAAGAATTCTCTAGCTTCTCTTTTTGATTGAACGATTTTCTTTTCAATTAATTGTTCAATTAAATTTTGGTTTTGAGCAAGTTCGTAAGTGATAATTTGTTTTGCAATTTGTTCAATATCTTCAAGTGAGTAAGAATCAAAGTTGACATTTTTATTGAATAAAAGTTCAGAAATTTTTTGAGCTAAATTAGCTTCTTTTTCGCCATGAATTTGTTTAATAACTTCATGAGCAAGCTCTTTTTGAGCTAATCTCAGTTGTGGCTGCTCTTCGTGCTTATCTAAAATTAATCTAATTCTAGCGATACTTAAGAAAGTTAATTGTTTAAGCAACTTTTCCATCTCGCTATCTGGTTGATTTACTAAAAATTGATACATTGAGTAAGGTTTGGTTAATTCTTTATCTAATCAAAGATTTCCTCCACCAGTTGATTTACCAAATTTATTTCCATTTGAATCAGTAAGTAAATTACTTGTTAAAGCAACGGCTTTATGGTTATCTCCAAAAATTGTAGAAATCATTTCTAAACCTGTAGTAAGGTTTCCTCATTGATCTGATCCACCTAATTGAACACATACATTTTTTTCTTTATAAAGTGTTAAAAAGTCTCACCCTTGGATTAAATTATATGAAAATTCTGTAAAACTAAGACCATTATCAATTCTAGTTGCAATACTATCTTTCGCAAGTAAGTAAGAAATATTGACAAGTTTTCCTACATCACGTAAGAAGGTTAAAATGTTCATATCTTTATAAAATTCATAGTTATCAATTACTTCGAGACCAAATGATTCAAGTTGCTTTTTGATCTTGTTCTTGTTATTTAAAAGTGTTTCGTTATCTAATAATTTTCTTTCAGCTGCTTTAAAAGATGGATCACCAATCATACCGGTTGCACCACCTAAAATAGCGTAGACTTTTCAACCGTGATTTTTAAAACGAATTAAGTTAGCAATTTGAATGTAGTTACCAAGGTGTAAACTTGTAGCTGTTGGGTCAAAACCAATGTAGACACCTTCTTCTTTAGTAAGTGAATTGAACTTATCTTCGTTACTTATTTGTTTAAGTATTCCTCTTGCTTTTAAATCATTAAGTACGTTCATTATAATTTAAATTCCTTCCCTAAATCGGTTTCATTACCAAAAATTAAGCCTTCTTGATTTTTACCAAGTGTTTTATAACTTACAATCATTCCGTCGCTTTTTTCATCCATAACCTTACCTGGAATAATTTTTTCTCCGCTAGCTACAGTAGCACCAGGAAGGGCTATTACTAACACTTTGCCTTCGGTTGAATCTAAAGTGTTTGTGACAATTTGTCTAACTTCATTTGCTTGCTCGTTTTCCATCACATTTAAGATGAATAATTTATCACTTTTTGGATGTTTTTCTCTCTTTGTGATTTTAACAAATTTGAATTGAGGCACCACGTTTATTTGTAATCCTTGTTTATTTACAAAGTCAATTATTAATGCTTCTTGTTTATCATTAAGCACGAAAAAACCTTCGTTTTCTTCTAATTGAAAAAGCTCTGGTTTGAGTATATTGATTGAGCCAACTTGATTTTTGTCATCATAAAAAATAACTGCTTCATCAGTTACTTTTTCATTCTTTGCATCGATCATTGAGTTGCAAAAAACTATTGAAATATTCTTAAAATGTTTGTTCAAATTACTAGCTACTAACATGATATTAATTATATCTTAAATTGGGTATTTTGTAATATAATAAAACTATGAAAAAAATAGCTATTGTAATAGATTCTTCCTCAGGATTAACAGAAAAAGAAGTTCAACAAAAAGGTTGATTTTTCTTACCTTTATTAGTTTTTATTGATGATAAAAAATTCCAAGATGGCGTTGATTTAGACGCGCAAAATTTATTTGATCATTTTACAATTAACTCAGATTCTGCTAAAACATCAGCTACTCCAATTGGGATAGTTGAAGAAAAGTTCAAGAGCCTTTCAAAAGAGTATGATGATGTTATTGTATTCCCTATTTCAATGGAGCTTTCAAGTCAATTTAGTATCTTAAAAACTGTTGCTGAAAAATATCCAAACATACATATTGTTAAATCAATTTACATAGCAGCTTTAATTCCTTTAAAAGTGATCGAATGTTTAGAATATATTGAAAATGGACTTACTGTCGAACAAGCTATTAAAAAAGTTGAAGAGTGAAGTGAAGATTGAAAAATAACTTTAATGCCTAAATACAACGATTATTTAGTCAAAGGCGGACGTTTACATCCTGCTGCAGCAACAATTGCTAAACTACTTAAAATCGTACCTATGATTTCTTTTTATAAAGGGCAACTTTTAAAAGAGTCAAAAGGTAGAGTTTTCCAAAAAACTGTTTTAAACTCAATTGATGAAAAATTCAAAGGTGAGCGTAACTTATCTAAATTTGATTGTATTTTACTTCATTCAAATAATCCTGAAATTGATTTTTTTGCAGATTATATTAAAGAAAAATACAAAATTAACCCAATAATCAAAAACATCCCAAATGTTGTATCAATTCATACAGGACCTGAAGCAGTAGTTGTAATTAAGGTGCCTAAACTATCACAAAAACAGAGAGAATTGTTTTAAGAACAATTTTTATTTTTTACTTATGAAACAAATTAAGACAAACAAAATAGAAGATTTAGCTTCTTTTCTTGATGATATTTTTCCACTTATCAAAGCTAAAAAAATTATCTTATTAGAAGGTGATTTAGGAGCTGGGAAAACTACTTTTGTGAAACTTTTAGCTCGCAAAATAGGGATTAAAGATAGAATAACTTCTCCAAGTTTTTCTTATATGAAAACTTATGATGGTCTAGTACATATTGACTTGTATAACTACCGCGGTGATATAGAAGAATTTATGGATTATTTTGATGATAATATCGTAGCAATTGAATGATCAAACTTACTAAAAAGTTTGCCATTCGAAAGTTATTTAAAAATTAATGCAAAACTTTTAGAAAATGATTTTCACGAGTTTGAAATAATTGAGGAGAAATAATGAACATTTATTTAGACACTGCTACAGAGGATTTTGTTCTTTTTCTTTTTAATGATAAATTCGAAATTATAGATAAAATAATTCTCAAAGGATATCGCAAAAAAGTCGAACTAATTACTAATGAATACTACAATATTTTAACTCGTAATAATTTACAAACAGTGGATCTAGCTGCTTTTTACACCAATATTGGGCCTGGTTTTTTCACAGGTGTTCGTTCATCGCTAGTTTTTTTTAGAGCTATAGCTATGGTACTTAATAAAAAAATCTTTTATTGCAATACCTTTGCTATTTTAGAAAAGCAAACAAATGATGAAGACCTTTTTTTAGATGCTCAAGGTAATAAACAATATTTTTATAAAAGATCTAGCTCTTCTATAGCTAACGAAAAAACAATAAAAGTAATAGATGCTGCAAAACAATCGCACAAAATAGATTTTGAGCAGATGGCAGCTAATTTTCCTTCTTACAAAGATATTTTTCAAACTGATGAATTATTAAAGATTGAACCTTTATACATCAAAAAACCGCAAATAGGAGGCAAGTAATGAGAATTTTAGGTATTGAAACTTCTCATGATGACACTTCAATTGCTTTGTTAGAAGACGGTAAAGTGTTAGATATGTGAACTATTTCACAAATTGATATATTTAAGGAATTTGGCGGTACAATTCCTGAGATAGCATCAAGAGAGCACGTGAAAAATATTGCGATCATCCAAAAATTATTATTAGAAAAATACGACCTTAACACCATTGATTATATAGCTTATACCAAAGAGCCTGGATTAATCGGAACCTTGCAAATAGGTTATCTTTTTGCGATGGGTCTATCTTTTGCAATTAACAAACCTGTTATACCAGTTAACCATTTACATGGTCATTTTCTCTCTTCGACTCTTACAGAAAAAATAGAATTTCCAGCTTTATGTTTACTTGTAAGTGGCGGTCATACACAATTGATTTATGCTAAAAGTGAACAAGATATTGAAATAGTAGGAGAAACATTGGATGATGCTGTAGGAGAAGCTTTTGACAAAGTTTCTTCGCGCCTAAATTTAGGTTTCCCGGGCGGACCAATTATTGATAAATTAGCAGAAGAATACACAGGTAGTTATATTCAATTTACAAAACCAAAAACTGAAGAAGAACTAGATTTTTCATTTAGCGGACTTAAAACACAAGTTTTAAATTTCGTCAATAAAGCAAATATGAAAGGTGAAGCTGTGGATAGAATTCAACTTGCAGTAAGTTTTCAAAAAACTGCAGTTGAATATCTTATTGAAAAAACAAGTGTAGCTATTGAAAGATATCCTGAAATTAAAACTTTAGTGCTAGGTGGCGGAGTTTCTGCTAACAAAGAATTAAGAAGAAAGTTTTTAACTTTGTTTCCAAACACAATTATTCCTTCACTAAAATATGCAACAGACAATGGAGCAATGATTGCACAAGCAGCTTTTTTAAGTTTTCCGGGCAAAAAATAATGCGAGTGATAAATTAGGGCGCAAAGCACAAATAAAACCATATTTTGGATCATAAAACTAATTGCGATCTTCATTGCATTTAAAACCAGTTTTTTATAGCTGGTTTTTTATTTTTCAAAAAGTAATATAAAAATCTAAAAGAGAATGCAACTATAATAATTTAGAAGTGATAAAAATGTTATAAATTTTTTGTTTTAGATAAAAAAGAACACCTTTTTATAAGCATCAAAAGGTGTGCAAAATTGTTTTATTTATCTTTTTTAACAGAGTAAATATCTTTAATAGTAGCAATTAATTCTTTGTTTCTGTTTTCTATTTTTTCTTTTGTTCATTTTTTATCAAGAGCGAAAAGTTTGATTTCTTTCTTAATTTCATTGGTTCTTTGTGTTAACAATTCTTTTAAATTATCTAACTGTTTTGTATCGGCTTTTTCAATTGATAGATATTTTCCGTCAAAAGATTTTTGATTGCTTTCGGCTCTATATTTATCATATTTATCTTCAGGTTTATTATTGCTTGTTTGAATATTTCCAGTCATATTCAAAATAAAACCGTTGCCTAGTGAATTAATAATTCCAGTTTCTTTATCAGCTTCTTCAATTTCGTGATCTTTATCTTTTTCTTGAATGTTTCTTGGATAGTAGTGTTCTCAACTAGATTTATCACTAAATAGCCAAATAAAGTGTTCAGCATTTGTGTTTTTAAGATATTGAGCTTCTGGGAAGTTCTCAAAATCATTCATTAAGAAAAATTCAATTCTTCTCATTAAAACGATGTTGTTTTTATTAACGTTTGCTTTCTTGCGTGAGTCTTCTGATAGTTTGCTTTCAATGTTGTTTGAAAAATCAAAAACAATCTCATCAATTGTTTTATTTTGATCAATTCAGTTGTAAAGCTCTGTTCTAAGTTCATCTATGGTTGTGATTTCGTTATTAAGGATTTTAATTGCTCATCCTTTAACAACATTTCTAATTGATTGACCTTCGAAGTGACTAGTTTTTCAAATTAATTGAAACCTTTCGATTTCGAAAAGCCACTTAATAGCTTCATTAAATTTCTTTGCGTTCTGACTACGATCAAAGCCCTCAAAATTGAGTATTTCAAATTTCTTTAAAATACTATAAACAACTAAAAATAAAACAGTGGTATCTGAAACTTTTGTGAGGTGCACAAATGGAAAAATAGTTTTAAGTAAAGTGATGTGATCTTTGTTAATTAATTCATTAAATTTATGTTTATTTTTATCTAATAACTTATCTAACTCTTTGTTGTTTTCTAAAAGTATGAAGTGAAAAATTCACACTTCTTTAGAAATAGCCTTTAAAAATTTGTCATAATCGTTTTTGTGCTTCTCAAAAACTTGTTCAATAAATTGTTTAATAACAAAATATGATTTATAATCACTATTTTTTTGATTTGATCCATCTATATTGTATTTATAACTTATAAAATCGGCAAAAAGATCAATCTTCTTCTTATCTTCAAGTGTTGCGTTGGTAGATTTATAAAAATGTTTAGACACATGATTTCTAAAAGTTTTAACTGATTCTTTGTGTTTGTTTGTGTCTCATAATTTATAAATTAGCGAATTAATTAAATCAATGTTACTGAGTCTTTGACTAAGAAGATTCATTTTTTCGAAAATTTTGTCTTCATATTCGTTAGACACAAAAAGAATGTTAAAATATAGATTTTCTATAAAGGCTTGCAGAAAATCTTCGATTGATTTTTTGTTAGTTAATCTACCGTTTAAAAGTCCTCAAATATAATCTAGATTATTTTTGATTTTATATTTAAACTCCTTCTTATTTTTAGCAGGAAAAATTTCTGTGATTTTTTGAACATTGCTAGAAAAGAGATCTTCTAGATATTGATATGATTCAGATTCTTTATAATCTGGATTATTTTTAAATCATGAAATGTGTTTATAAAACATTTCTAAAAAGATATCAGGGATTGCTATTTTATCTAGGTTATTTTTGTTATAAAGCAAGATAAGCTTGTAAAGTGCATAAGAAATTAAAATAAGTGAAATTGTTCTTTGTTGTCCGTCCACAATGTTAAGATCGTTATTTTTTTGCGAGAAAGTAATTGACCCTAAAAAGTGTTTTTTATTTAAATTTTGCGAAAGTTCAAAAATATCTTCAAATAAAATATCAAGTAATCTTTCATCTCATGAATAGTTTCTCTGATAAAGAGGGAGGTGAATTTTGTTTTGAATTGTTGAAAATCGAAGGAGATAATGTAAATTACATACTGACGAGTAAAAGATTTTATTTTCTTTGATTGATTCTAATGATGAAGGAATGCTTTCATAATGATTATGTGTTGTATATCAAGAATCAATTTCTTTTTCAGTGTATGCTGCGTGAAGTTCTTCTTGTGTTCTTAATTTTTGTTTTAAACCTAAAACAGTTATAAAGCGGTCAATCATACTTTTTAAGACTAATTTATCTTGGTCTTGAAAAATATAATTACAAAAATCTTTTCAATACGGAACTGCTTTAATTACGTCGGCATTTAAGTGGTTTTTGATAAGATTAAAATCTTCTGAGCCAAAATCATTTTGAAGATTACTTGCAATTGCTGCAATCATTGAATTCATTCAATTGCTATCAGTTGAAGTGAATATTTCTATGAAACTCTCACTCAAATTTTTCATTAGATATTCATAAAAACCAATTTCTTTATTTTCATCATCTATTTCTGATAAATCATCTTCTTTGTATCTATTGTATTCATCTATTATGTTTATGTAATTATTTAAATATTTCACAACTTTGTTGCAAGCGTATTTTTGAATTCTGAACTCTCACCTACTTAAATATTCGTTTTTTAATTCTTTTTGAAATTCTTTATTTAGAGTAAATACTCAATTATTATTTTTCTCACTTTCTACTCTTAAAATACCACAAATTTGTAAAATTGTAACAACCTGACGGATAGTTGTTTTAGAAAAAGAATCAGATCTTTCTGACTTGTAAAATGTGAATTTTTCTCTCGATTCATCTTTGTAGACAATTTCATCTACTGTAAAATAGCTGCCTAAATCACTTTTAACATATTCTGTTGAGAAATTCGTGTCAGTAATTCATTTTAAGATCGTGCCATTTATATACGATTGAACACCTGTTCCTATTGTTCACATTCCATTTAAGAAGTTTTCGCTCTTTTTACTCATTTTTATCTCCTTTGTTATTTAATAAGTGGATATTTCAAATTGCTTCGAAAATTCTTTTCAAAACATTTACATCAATTGAATTTCCTGCTTGTCTTCAAAGTGACTCTTTGTTTAAAATCCCTTTATCAATAAAAGGTTTTAATTTGTTAAAATCTTTGTCTTCAAATCCCATAATTTTGTAGCTTTCTCTTGGTGAAACGAACCTATAATTAAGTTTTTTGGAGTTATTTGATTTAAAGTTTAGGTATCCTATATTCGGGATTCTGTCTTGTTTTGTTGTTAAAGTATTAATTTTGTAGTTATTTTTGTGTGCTAAATCTAAATCATTAAGATTTCTACACTCCAAAATCATTCTTTGTCTTGAAGGTGTGTTATTAACTGTGTATTTACTAAGTTCTTGAAGATCTTGATTGTTTAAATCGAAAATCTTGTGATATTTCTTTCTTCTTTGTTCTAGATCAGTTAACTTATACTCTTTACCTAAACTTAATAAATATTCTTTATATTCATCATCATTTTTAAATGGAGTTTTGATGTGTTTTAATACACTAATAGCAAAAACTCTTTCTCTTTTTTGTAATGAACCAAAATCATCAGCATTAAATACAGCGGTGAAAGTTTTATAACCTAGTGATTTTAAAAATTCCTTTCATTGCTCATATTCTTCATGATATTGCCTGACTAAATTTTTTACATTTTCCAAAAGTAAGTATTTAGGTTTATTTTTAGATTGCTTCAGAATTTTTCCAATTTGTCAGATCAAATGACTTGTACTTGAATCATCGATAATTCCTTTTGAGCGACCCATATTAGCAATGGATAAACCTTGACAAGGAAACGAATATGTTAACAAATCAATTTGATGCTGGTCTAAAATCTCTCCTGAAACAGCGTTAACATCAGGAAAATTATTATTTAAATAATTAGCTACTGATAAAACCTTTTTAGTTTCAAGTGGCATTCTTTTAATATTTTTGATAGGAGTTTTAGAATTACTACTAAAAATGCGTTTAGACAAATACTCATCGATTTTTTCTTCTTGTGAAAACTGTTGATTGATGATTTTTTTTATTTTTGATTCATTTAGACCGTTGTGAATTGAAGCATAAGAAATAATTGCTCGAATATCTCAATCTGATGTCGCAACCACCTCGAACTCACTTTTTTTATATTTATTAACTCATGAAATACTTTTGTGTTGTGCACCTATACCAGCAAAAGCTTCAAAAACTCTAATTTTCATAGCTTAAAGCGGCACGCAAAAAAGCTGAATGCAAAGCACTCAGCTCTTCCGGATTTCTTAATGAATTAATAAATTGAAAAAGTGGAAATGAATTTAACAAAATAAAGCGTCTAATATATATATATATATATATGCATATAATTTATAACATTTTTCATAGCTAAATTATATTATAATTTTCTCTTTTAAGCACAGAAAAACAGTCATAAAAGTATCTTGAAGTACTAATAACTTTTTAACAATAGTTTCAAATTTATATCAAAAAAGAGCAAAGCAGATTATCTTGCTATTGCTCAGTTTTTATATTTTTTTAAACTTAGAATTTGGTGCAACATTAAATGAATGTAATAATTTAAAGTCTTTAAAATGTTGCTCGCCTATTTTGTAAAATTTTGGAGAATGTCCACCTTCATTATTTAAATGCTGATGAATAATCTCATGTAAAATTGTTTTTTTGATTAAATCTGAAGAAGAAGCAACTAAAGATGTTGTGTAAACTATTTTGCGAATCTCTAGATCTTGTGTTTTTCTTATTTGTGAAACAGCAATTGTGTCTTTTTTTGGTATTTTTTCCTTAATTTCAAACTCAATTGGTGGTAAATTAAATAAATCACCGTAAGCGTTTTGTCAAATTAAAACAATCTCTCTTAATCTCTTTGTCATGAAATCGATTAAATAACTTTTTCTTGTCATAACTCTTTTAAAATCTTGCGGCAAGAGAAAAAATTCAATTGTATCATCGCTTATTTTTCAATCATATTTTGCGTTTTCGAGTATCTCTGTTTGTGTTCAAATTAGTTTATAAACCCTACCTAGATAAACTATTTTTCCTGGGTTTAATATTCATTCATTTTGTACAAAATAAATATCTCTGAGATACTTTATGTAGTAATCTAAAAATTTATTAAGTTCCAAAACAAAAAAATTGATATTTTTTCATCCGTTCAATATAAAAAGTTCTAAAAGATCTTGAGTTGTATAAATTAATATGTGATGTTTAGGGTCATTATCATTGCTAACGTGTTTATCGTTGATATAGAATTTAAAATCATTCTTTCTTTTTGATCATAAAGTTTTAAATTCTAATTCAAAAATTGTGTCATTATAAAAATATGTTTCTACCATCTTGTGTTTTATTTAAATAATTCCTTACCTAACTCGATTCATTCTTTAATAAGTTCTTCGACATAGTTAAAAGAATCTGTATAGAACGAATCTTGTGTAAAGTCAATACCCGCTTTTGCTAGGATATTTAGAGGTCAGTCGCTATTTCCTAATGATAAAAAGTTGTTGATATATTTTTCAACACCTGCGCTACCTTCTTTTTTGTATTGATTAAAGAAATAGGAAGCACAAAGATGTCCAATTGCATATTTGTAAACATAAAATGAATAATAAAAATGTGGCACATAAATACTTGCTATTAAATCTTCTTCATTGTATTTTTGCTTCTTGTTGTAAGCATATTTTTGATGATTTTCATAATATAAATGACTAATTGAATTTCAATTATTCATTGGAACATTATTTTCAAACGATTTTAAAAATGAATATTCATAATTTGATCATTCTGTTTGTTTAATTACTGTATTAATAAAATTATTAATTAAATTATCAATTAACACAAATCTTGCTTTTTTGCTTTTTGTAGTTGTTAAAAGATAGTCATAAAGCATGAGTTCATTAAAAACAGATGCAATCTCTGCAAGAAAAATTGGATATTGACTATTATTGATTTTTTGTCTTGTATCTGAAAAGTATGAATGTAAAGAGTGACCAAGTTCGTGTGCAAGTGTGCCAACACTTCTTAAATCACCAGCGAAGTTCATTAAAATATATTTTTTAGCAATTCCATAACTGCTTCCAATAGAATATGCTCCACCTCTTTTACCTTTAGCACTTAAAAAGTCGATTCAGTTTTCTTCCATTGCTTTTTTAATTTGTTCGTTATATTCTTGGCCAAGCGGTTTTAAACACTCTGAAACAATTGCTTTTGCTTCTTCGATTGTATAAGAACTTTTGACATTAAGTAAATCTCTAGCAACATCTCATTTTTCCATTTTTGATCCAAATCTCTTTTTATAAAATTTGTTTTTATAAAAATAATATTTGTTGAGTTTATTGCTATTTTGTGAAACTTTATCATAAAGATTTAATAATAAATTATCATTGAATTTATCTTCAAAAGTAAGATATTCAGTTGTGCTTGAATAATTTCTGGCTTTTGCTTCTAATTGATATTCCTTAAAGTTTTGATATAAAAGTTCAGATAAAAGACCTTTATGTTTTAAATATGCTTTTGCAAAATTTTGATATGCCTGTTTTCTTACTTTTTTGTCTTTGTGTTTTAAGAGTTTTTTATATGTTACAGGACTTAATGATAATTTACGATTTTTATCAGCAACAACATCTTCGAATACTAATTCGCTATTAGTTAAGATACTAAATGCTTTTTGAGCTCCGCCTTGCGAGGGCGATTTCTTTAATACATATTCTTCTACTTCATTACTGAGTTTGTGTTTATTAAACTCAATTAAGGTTTCGATATTGTGTTTATAGTCCTTTAATCTTTCATCTTCTTTTCATACCTTGATTTTTTCAATATGTTCAAAAAAACGATTGATTTCAGAACCAAAAAGTAAGTTAAGCTCATTTCTTTTGCTGTCAAACTTTGCTTTTAAATTGAGTCATTTGTGATTAGTTAAGTCTGTATTAATATTATTGGAAATGTAATTTGATAGTTTAAAATAAACTTGAGTTTGCTTATCTTCGAGCTTTAAATCTTGTAAAAATGAGTCAATGTTTGAATATTTAGAATCTTTGTTTTCGATTCTTTGTTTAAATATATCTTCATAAATCGAAAGTCATTTATCAAAAGATTTGCCTTCTAAAATATCTTCTAAATTTCATTTGTATTTAGAAGGAATATCTTTGTAATTTTTATATTGTTTATAACTTTTCATATTAACTAATTATTTTCCTTTTTGTGTTTTCTTTTTGATATCTTTTCATAAATATGGGAATTCTTTAGGTGTGCTTCTTAATTTTTGGATTTCAACAATCACGTTGTGTCTTTCAAAGAAATCATGATCGAAGGGCATAATTTCTATTTTAGTTTTTAATTTATCAAGAATATCTTGTGCTTCTTTTAGTTCGTTTTGGTAGTTAATACTTTTTAATAATGACATTTTTCCATTGAGCTTAACAGTGTGAAAACCTGCCATTAATAAGCTTCGAATATCACTAACAGCACGTGCTGTTACTATATCAAAGAGATTTTTTTCTTTTTCTTCTTCGACTCTTTTTGCAAAAACTTTCACCTGATTTTGTAGTCCTAATTTTTCAACTGTTTCATTGAGAAAATTAACCCTTTTTTGAATAGGTTCATAAATTGTAAATTTTACATTTGGTTTTGTAAGAGCAAAAGGAATTGATGGAAAACCAGCTCCAGCTCCGATATCTAAAATTGAAAAGCCTTCACTATTTGAATAATCTTTAGTAATTTCTAACATAAATAGTAAAGATTCTAAAATACCTTCTTCTCACAATCTTTCACCAGAAAAACCTGTTAAATTCATTACTTTATTTTTTTCTTCAATTAAATCAGCATATTTTTCAAAAAGAGCAAAATCTCAAGAATGTTCTACACACATTTGTTTAACTATTTCTTTTTTTAACATAATAACTCGCTTATCATTTTATATAAAAATATTGCTTTTCAAATCTAGCAAATTAGAAAAGCAATACATGATTTATAAATTTTTAATTTCTTCTTTTAATTCGTTGTATACATTTGAAATGCTTCCTCTTGTTAAAGAAGCATTTACAACTTTACCTAAAAATTCACCTAATGATACAATTTCTAATTTTGTAAATTGTTTAGATAATTCATAATTATCAATACTATCTGTAACAATAACTTTTTCAACATTAGGATTGTTTTCAAAAATCTCAAAACCTTTAGTGAAAATACCGTGAGTAGCCGCAACGATAACTTTTTTAGCTCCGTTGTTTTTGAGTGTATCAACAGCTTTTAAAATAGTTCCACCTGTATCAATAATATCATCTACTATAACTGCATTTTGGCCTTCAATATCACCAATTAACCCCATAACTTCGGTTTGATTTACACCAATTCTTCTTTTGTCAATAATACAAATTTTAACTGTATCAGCGATTAATTCTGCTAATTTTCTAGCACGCACAGTTCCACCATGATCAGGCGATACAACTGTGAATTTTTCTTTCATCTTTTTAAGAGCTTTAGCAAGCGGATATTGACCTTTTAAATCGTCCACTGGAATGTTGAAAAAACCTTGGATTGAAGGGTTGTGTAAGTCAACGCAAACAACTTTTGTTGCTCCTGCTACTTGTAATAAGTCTGCAACTAATTTTGCTCCAATAGGTTGTCTTCCGCTAGCTTTACGGTCTTGTCTTGCATAACCATAGTAACTTAAACACACAGTAATACTTTTAGCACTTGCTCTTTTAAGTGAATCTAAAAAGAGTAAAAGTTCCATGATGTTATTATTAACAGGTCTAGATGTTGAAGCTATAATAAAAACATCTTTATCTCTAACGGTAGGTTCCGAAACCATCATTATTTCTCCGTCGGCATAAACTGTTTTGTTTACTTTTGATAATGGTAAACCAACTAAATTCGAAACTTGTTCAGCCAATTTAAGTGAGTTTTCCATACCGAATAATACTGAATTTTTTTTGTCCATTTTTTCCTCTAAAAATACATAAAATCATCCTTTTATTTGATTACTTTTATATTATAATAAATGTTTTTTATTTATTTTCGAAATAAACAAGAAAACGACAAAAATTCAGTACTTTTAGAAACTTTTATGTTTTAAAATGAACGCAACAAAAGACAATTTGAAAAAACAAAAATGTTTTCACTTTTTTGATAAAAATAGGATTTTAGTCTTCTAAAAAAAAAAAAAAAAACGTTTAGCGCTATGTGGTAGTCTTCTTGGTGTTTAATTGTTTCTTTTACTTTTGTATAATTTTTTTTATAAAACAAATTGAAATTTGGTTGTATATTTTAACTTTAGTTAAAATACTAGTTTAAAGTTGGAGGAATTTATGAAAAAGAAGACAATGAAGAAATTTACATTAGCGCTAGCGATGCCATTAACTGCTTCGTTAACTATTTTACCTTTATCTGGTAATACAATAGTAAATTCACCTAATCAACCTAATGGTGGAATGGATCAAGTGAATGATTTTATTTATGATGGAAAATATACTACAAGTTTGTTTTGAACTTCTAGATACAAGATTCATACAGATATTGAGGATGATTGATCGAAAAGCTTTACAAATCAAAATC
The DNA here is from genome assembly GCF_900660605.1 of Mycoplasmopsis glycophila. NCBI lineage: Bacteria > Bacillati > Mycoplasmatota > Mycoplasmoidales > Metamycoplasmataceae > Mycoplasmopsis > Mycoplasmopsis glycophila. The sequence goes on from NZ_LR215024.1 coordinate 129,144, forward strand.
AATCAAGTGATTTAGATAATTTCATTCAATTACACAATGCTTCAGGTGACAATTTTGATCCTGTTAATTTAACTGATTCTACAAAATTATCAAATGGTTGAGACATAAATTCTACAAGCACAACTTGATGATCAGATTCTGATGTTCAAAATCCTAATATATCCAAAAAATACTTAGTAAGATTTAATGGTGATGTAGCTGCCAGAAAAGAAGGTTATCTTGTTGGAGCAATCTACTTATCAAAAGATATGGCCTTAACTGGTAAATTAAACATAAACCTTAGAAATAAGAACAATTTAAGTGAATTTTATGAACAAAAATCATTCACAATTAGCGAAACTGAAAACACAGATGGTACACAAAACATTATTAATAGATTCAGAAGTATTAATACAAGCATAAGTACTCCTATAAATAATCCAAAAATTTGAAGTTTAGTTTATCATCCTGTTTATTCAGAAGCTCCAAGTATGAAAAGCAATGTTAGGGACGATATTGAAATAAATAACGGATATAAGTTTCTTAATAGTCAATATGGAGGTGATTCGAGAGATACTTTAGAAAGTAGAAAATTGGCTATTGATAGGTTTAGAAATACAAATATTAGTAATTATTTAATTCATAACAGATATGAAAATAAAAAAGCGCTTTGATCTTCTACATGAAGCAAATGAAGAGATGGCAAAGAACCTTGAAACTGAAGTAAAGGTCTTTTTAACAAATATTTAGACAGACAACCTTATGATACTTGATATCTTAATGTAGATTCTTTAAGAAATTTAAGAAATGCTAGTTCAGGAAAACCATATAATGTTTTAAACAAAAATGGTGGAGCCTTACTTCTTGTGTATTCTAACCAATTAGACCCTTCAAAACAGTATGTTATGGATATTGAATTTGAAGTAAAACCTAATATTTTTGATGATGGTACAGTTCCGATAGACTTTAACTCTAGTGGTGAGTCATTTTTTGGTGTATCAAGCATGACTCCACAAAACAAAAATGATGTTACTGGTAAAGATTATGATAATAGATATTTTTGATCAAATGGTATTATTCGTCATAGTGATAGAACAGAAACAACAAATATTAAATTTATAACCAGAGAAGAATTAAGTTCAGGTGTAGATGAAAGTGAAGAAATCCCTTCTTCTGCAAGTTTACAAATTTATAGAGCAGGAAATTCTTCTGCAAATAATATTTTAGAAGCAGATAGAAATTATCTAACAGTAAATAGAACATATTTACAAAATTCGACAAACAAAAAATCATTTAAAACAAGAAATAGTCTTATTTTAGAACCTAGCACAATTAAACCGGAAAAACTTTATAGTTACAATAATGAATTAAACAAGTGAACAAACGATTGATTATTTTTAAAAGCCACTTTAGGTACTGAAGAAGATCAAAAGAAATGAAAACCTACTTTAGCTAATAATGGGCAATTCCAAGCTAGCAATGAACTTAGATACAGAGATTATGTGGATCAAACTTTAACTTGAGATTACACCGATTATGAAAAACTTAGAAGACACATTGAGTCAAAACAGTGACTTACAAAAGGTCAAAAAGATTATTATAAAAATTTGATTTTAAATAGAGCTGATAAAAATAATTATTATTCAATATCAAATTATGACAATCTTAAAGCTGAAATTGATAAGCATGATAAAGCTCAAAAAGATGTGGAACAAGCTTATAATAAAATCGTTAATTACGTTACAGATAATAAAAGCAAATTCATATTTGCTTCTGATGATAAAAAACAACAAGTTATTAATGTTTTAAATACTTATTGAGAAGTTGGTTCTTTCAAAAGTTCATTTAACAACAATAATGATGGATTTTTAAAAAGAAATGAATACACAACTTTTAAACCTTTAACTTTTTTAACTAGTTCATTAAATGCAATTAATAATTATATAAACACAATCAAAATTCTTGAAAAATTAGATGGTGATTCTAGAATTAATGCATACAAAACTTCGATAGAGCAATATGATGTAATTAAAGAATCTCCATACAATAAACAAAGATTTACTAAGTTTTTAAATGAAATTAAAAATACTGCAGAAACAGAACTTGGTAAATTAACTCCTACTGTTTTTGGAGCTAATGGGGCAGCTAGCTTAGATGCTGTTAAAGCACAATGAACAAACAAATGAATTAATGATACAAATTATTGAGCTCAACTTAATGACTTAAAAAACTCAATTGACACAGCTGAATTAATTTATGATAAATCAAAAGTTATTAATGGTCAATTAAAAAGATTAAAAGATAATTTAACAGATGCAAATATTGATGCAAACCAACCTAAAAAATATTATTTATATGATTATTTACAAAAGTTTAAAAATTTAAATGGCAATGATATAAGCTCTTTATGAAAAGGGTATTCTTTTAGAGAATCTTTCAATCAACACGAAAGTGCTTGAAATGAATTATTTAAAGAGCTTATAGGAACATCTACTACAGATTCAAATAACATTTTTTCTGATGCTACAAATAAATATAAAAAAGATGATAATACTAAATACGTTCCTGAGAATTTAAAAAACATTTCTACAATCAAAACTAATTATGAAACAAAATTAGCATCATTAGTAGAGTCATTAAATAAATCATTTGGTAACGGAGCTAAATTAGTAGAAGAATTTGAAAAATATTCATATTTAACTAAAAAAGAACTTAGAAAATATTGAATTGGTACAAGCAACCAAAGAACTGATTATTTTGGTGATTTAAATGCCTTTTATGAAAATAGCCAATCACATAATTTAAATAATTTTGTAGTTTCTCCTTCTGATTCATTAGTAATGCAAGAATCAAATGATCAAGAAAAAGTTAATAAGTTCTTAAAAAACATATCTGATCGTGTTTACAGTAAAGCTGCTGAAGCTGTTAAAACTACAATTCAAGCTTTACAATACTTACCAACAGATTTAAAAGATAACTACAAAAATCAAATTAGTAGCTTAGTGACAACTAAAGCTAATGTTTTATACAAAAATGACACTGACTTTACAAGTATATTAAATGAAGCTAAATTAAAAGACGCAGAGCAAAAAAGAATTAATGATATTGCTACTACATTAACACAAGCAAATAAATTTGATTATGCTGGAAAAGATCAAGTTTTAGTTAATAATGCACAATTAAGTGGATTTAGTGCAGTTGATAAATCTCAATATCAAAACGTAAATATTATTATTAAGAAAATAGCTGAAACTGATCCGATAATTACTGGTGGTAAAGCTAAAGTTAGCTATATTGTTCAATCAAAAACTTATAATGATTTATATAGCTATTCAAATGCAAGTAGTGTTCCTGCAAATAATAGCGAATCAACTGAATCAAGCTGATCTACATCTGATTGAATTACGGGATTTAAACCAGATGCAGAAAGAGAAAAAGCTCGTTTAAATGCTTTAAACTTACAATTCAATAATTTACATAACAAAACACACCTTGCGAGCGAAATTAATACTTCTAATTTCGCTACTGAAATTCAAGTTGTTAATAATGTTCAAAATGTTCAATTTAACCCTACTACAGAAGAATTAGTTTCACTTTTATTTGAACCAAATGATAGAGATGGTAGTTTAGTAGTAAATTATGTAATTAAATCAAAACAATTACCAGAAGTTAAAATAGCACAAAGAGGTGCAACTGTTAATACAACTACTAACAAATTCAAAACCGAGCAAGATCGCCTTAATGCAATTTTCGCTTCTTTCAAAGCAACATTAAAAACAGCAATTAATAACAAAGCAAAACGCCTTCCAAGTCATGTTGCAGAATCTGAAGTAACTCAATTTAATGATTTAGCAAATGGTTCTAATGCAAAAGTTGTTTTTGTAACAAAAACAGCAAATGATAATGACGGAACCTTGACTATTGAATACAAAATCCAATCAACTAGATCAACTTTAGAAGATATTCAATCTTCAACTTCTAAAAATTTAACAGAAACTGGATTTTTAACACTTCTTGAACAAAAAAGAGCCCAAGTTATTAAATACATTAGTGATAGTAAAATTTTAGCTGACTCTGAAAAAACAACTTTAAAAGGTGAAGCAAATACTGCTAACTCAATTTCTGCTTTAGAAGCTATTGAAGAAAAAGCTAAAATTTGAGAATTATCAAATGGTGTTCAAACTCAATATACTTCATTAAACAATAATCAAGTAAAAGAAGTTGTTAAAAATATTCGTGCTAAATCAACACTTGCAGAAGCAAATGTTGTCTTTAATGATGTTCAACAATTAAATCAAGCAATGAGCAATTTACATGATAAAGTTATTGAACAATTAAAAGCTCTTATACCTAATAATTCATTAAGTAATGATCAAGATAAAACTGCAAAAACAGCAATTAATTACAAACTATCTGATTCAGATAAACAAACTGCTTATGATCAAGCTTTAAAAGCTGCTCAAGATCTTTTAAACAAAACAAGTGGTGAAAATAAAAACCAAACTGAAGTAAACACAATTTTAAGTAATTTAGAAAGTACATACGCAGCATTAAATGGAACTGTAAATAAAAATGATTTACATTCAAAAATAGATCAATTAACTCATTTATCTACTACACAAAAACAAGATCTTAAAAACTTAGTTGATGCGTCAAGTTCAAAAGAAGATGCTCAAAAGATTTACGAAAAAGGTAAATTATTTAACGATAACATTGGCCAATTTAAAGGCAAAATAAGAGAAGCAGACCTTGCTAAAACTACTGAAGCATACACAGAAGATACAACTACAAACCAAGGAACTTTTGACACAGCTTTAGGTAATGCAAATTCAGAATTAACAGCTTTACAAAACCAAAGTTTAAGTAATTTAAATGCAACTCAAATCGAAAATAAAGCTGGTGAAGTTGCAACAAAAACAACAACTTTAAATAATGCAATCAATGCTTTAGATGGATACAGAAACAAAGTTAAAAAATCATTGAATAACTGAGAATACTTAACTGCTAAACAAGTTGAATTGCTACAAAATAAAGTAAATAACGCAAGTAAAATACCTACTGATGATGAAGTTAATGCAATCTTAAATGAAGGTCTTAATTTAGCAAAAACTACTGCTAAAACAAAAATTACTCAAGATATTTATCCAAATTTAAACCCTTCAGAAATAAATAGTTATAAAGGGCTTGTTGATTCAGGTACAGTAATAAAAACAACAGGTGAAAAATACGACAAAAAACTTAAAGATTATGTAGATCAAGCTGCTCAAGATAATACAACTAAACAAAATGCAATTAATGCAATTAACGGTCTTGATACATTAACAGCAGGTCAAAAAGCTATTTTTGTTAATAGTATTAAAAATCAAGTTGCTGCTAGTGCTGCACAAAATCAAACTGCTGCAACTGAATTAAATGGTGCAATTAAAGATCTTAAAAAAGTTGTGTTAGAAAAACAAAAAGATTTAGCAGATGATCAAACATTAACATACGAAAATATGTTTAATGCTTCTAAAAATGATAAAAAATATAGACTCGCAGATACCGATAAACAAACTGCATATGATGCTAAATTAACAGAAATTAAAACTGCAATTGAAAAAGATAATGTTCAAAAATCTGAAATAGAAAAATTAAAACAACCGTTCTTGGATGCATTTGATGCATTAAATGGTGAAGAGAATGAAAGAGCATTACATGCTAAAATTGAATCTTTAACTAATTTAAACACAGATCAAAGAAATAATCTTAAAAAATTAGTTTCTGATGCTAACTCATTAGCTGATGCAAGAGCTATTGTCACAAATGCAACAACTTTAAATGATGCAATTGCCACATTAGAAGCGAAAATTACAAAAGCAAAAGAAGTTAAAGTGCAACCTATTTATCAAGGCGAAGATAATAAAAAACCTTTTGATGATGCTCTTAGCGAAGCTGAAACAACATTATCAGCTCTTAAATCAAATAATTTAGAAAGTTCTAGTGCAAGCGATTTACAATCAAAAGCAAGTGGATTAAATGCAAAAGAATCAGAACTTCAAACTGCGATTGATAATTTAGATGGTGTTAGAAAACAATTCAAAAAAGATCTTGCAGCAAAATGAAATTTATTAGAAGAAGGTGAAAAGAATACATTAATTTCTAAAGTTGATACTATTGCGAAAGATGAATTTAACGACACTAAAAAAGAAGAAATTGTTAAAGAAGGGTTCGGAACCGCTAAATCAAAAGCAAAAAGTAGATTATCAACCACTCCTTTCCCTAACACTGAATTTCCAAACCTTAATGCAAACGAATTAAATGCAATTGCTACAAAAATTGATTCAGAAACTGACACTCCATTTAACATTAATGCAGATAAATATGATGATTCTGTTGTTAAAACCTTAAATGAAGCTACAACAATAAATAAACAAAAACAACAAGCAATTGATAAGATAAATGATAAAACGGATCAAACAGAATATCATCATTTAACAGATAATCAAAGAGCTGAATTCGTCAAATTGATTAAATCTGAGCCACTTGCTAAAACACAAGAACTTCTTACTACTGCAAAACAACTTGATCAAGCAATCGCTGAAGCAAAAGGATTAGCTTTAGAAAAAGAAAAAGATTTAGCACAAGATACTAATTTAGCTTTTGAAAACATACCAAGTAATGCAAAAAGCAAACCAAAATATAAATTTGCAACTAACCAAAATGAATATGATTCAAAATTAACTGACTTATTAAGTGAAATTCAAAAATCAACCCCATTAGCTACAACAAGTTCTATTAATGCAGCAAAAACTAACTTTACAGATGCTTATAATGCACTTGATGGAGATGTTGAGCTAAATAAGCTTAAAACAAAAGTAAGTAGATTAGATAACTTAACTCCAACACAAAAAACAGAAATCAATACTTTATTAGATAATTCTGATAATTTAGAAGCTGCAAAACAAATTGCAACTAAAGCTGAAAATGTTCATAATTCTATTCAATCATTAAAAGATAAAATTGCTGATGCAGAAGCTGAAAAAGCTAAAACAATTTACACAAGCGATACACAAACAAAACGTGAAGATTTTGACGACGCTATTCAAGAAGCAAAAGATGCAATTGAAGATTACAAAGCACAAACATTCGATGCCGATGGTAAATTAGATTCATTAAATACAACTATTACAGATGATATTTCTACACTAAATGATGAAATTGACAAACTTGATGGTGATAGACAAGGATTAAGAGATGAAATAAATGCATACAGTGATGATTTACTTACAGATAAAACAACTTATTTAAACGAAATAAATGGTTTAAATAGAGTGAGTCCAGATGCTACTAGAGCAAAAATAATTTTAGATAGTGCATTTGATGCTGCTAAAACAGTTACAGAAAACAAAGTTAATGGTTTAGATCTTTTAACAAACGAAGAGAAAAAGACATTTACTGATGAAATAAACAAACCTGAAACTAAATCAGGAAGAAGCTCTACTAATCCAGATACAAAACTTAAAGAAGAAATTCAAAAAGCTGAAGTGGCAAGAAAACTTAAACAAGATGCTATCCAAGCAATTGAAGGAATGAGTGATTTAACTCGTGCTCAAAAAGATAAATTTATTGAGAAAATTAAATTAAGCAATAGTTCTGAAGCTGCAAACATTCAGGCTAATGCTCAAACTCTTAATGACAAGATTATTGTGGTAAAAGCAAAGATTGTCAAGGAAGTTCAAACACTCACGAATTCAAGTTCATTAGATTACGATCAAGCAAAAACAAAAACAAATAGCGACTTTATCTTAAGTAAATATAAATTCGAAGATGCTGCAACCAAATCAGATTACGATACAAAATTAGCTACTTTAAAAGCTTTACTTGAAAACAAAGAAGTTGATACTTTGGCAACTCAAATCGAAGAAGCACAAACAAACTTAAAACAAGCATATGATGATCTTAATGGTGATGAGGAACTTAAGAAATTAAAAGAAAAAATCGATGCATTAAACAATTTAAGCAATTCTGTTCCAAATAATCAAATTGAGCAACTTAAAAATAATATTAATACAGCTAATACTTTAGAAGATGCTGCAAAAATTGTTACTGCTGCTGAAACTTTAAATACCGAAATTGGTGCTTTAAATCAAGAAATCAAAAAAGCAAATAACCTCAAAGCTAGCGATGAGCTTTACACTAAAGATACAGAATCAAACAAAGAAACTTATGATAATGCAATCAAAGCTGCTCAAGATAAATTAGATGCACTTAAAGCTAAAGATTTAACAACTTCAACTAAAGAGAACATAAAATCATTTGAAAATGAAGCTTCAAACGCTAAAACAGAGTTAGAAAATGCTAAAGAGATCTTAAATGGTTATAAAGAAGATCTTAAAAACGATTTAAGTAATTGAGAACTTTTAAGTGAAGAACAAATTAAAGAGCTTAAACAAGCTATTGAAGACTTAACGGACAAAAAACCTACAGATGAACAACGCACTAATCTTTTAAATGGGTACTTTGCTAAAGCTCAAGAGGCTGGAAAAGCTAAATTAATTGATACTGAATATCCAAACTTAAGTACAGATGAATTAGATCAATTAAAAGGCGAAGTTACTAAAGCTCAAGTAAATGCTACTAAAGATGCAACACATGATGATAGTGTTAAAGCTATTTTGGATAAAGCTGCGCAATGAAACACAACTAAAGCAAATGCGATTGCAGAAGTTAATAAGCTAACTAATTTAACCGTAGACCAAAAAGCTAAATTCATTGAGAAAATTCAAACAAACAGTACTTCTGAAGCTGTCAATATTCAAAATAGTGCAACTGGACTTGATGGAAAAATTGCTACTGCTAAAGCTGAAATTGTTTCAGAAATTAAAACTTTATCTAACACAAATTCTTTAACATATGATCAATCTAAAGATAAAGCAAACACTGATTTCACAGCCGGCAAATATAGATTTGAAGAAGCAAGTAAAAAAGCTGCTTATGATTCAAAATTAACTGCTTTAAAAGACTTAATTGCAAATTCAAATGTTGATGCTATAACAAGTCAAATTGATCAAGCTAAATCAAACTTACAAGATGCATTTAATGCCCTTAATGGTGATGCTGAACTTAATAAATTAAAAGAAGAGTTAGGTAAATTAACTAATTTAAACCCTACTCAAATTAAAAATCTTAAAATAAATGCTGATAAAGCAGATACTTTAGAAAAAGCTAAAGAAATCGTTGAAGCTGCTAAAAAACTTAACACTGAAATCGGTAATTTAAAAGATGCAATTGATGCTGCGAATACTTTTAAAGCAACTGATGATCTTTATACTAAAGATACAGAAACAAGCAAACAAGCTTACGATGACGCAATTACTGTTGCTGAAAATAAATTAAATGAACTTAAAGGTAAAGATTTAACAAGTTCATCAAAAGAAGATTTAGAAGGTATAGCTAGAGAAGCAACAAATGCTACATCTACTTTAAAGGGAGCTCAAAATAACTTAAATGGTTATAAAGAAGATCTTAAGAACGATTTAAGTAATTGAGATGTTTTACCTAATAATGAAATAGAAGAGCTCAAAAAAGAAATCGATAAGTTACAAAACAAAAAACCTACAAATGATGAACGTAAAACTCTTTTAGATAAATACTTTGGTAAAACTCAAACAGAAGGTAAATCTAAATTAACTCAAAATCAATATCCAAACTTAACTAAAAATGAATTAAATGAGTTAAAAGAAAATGTTGATTCTGCTGCTGTAAATGTAAATAAATACGAAAAACACGATAATAGTGTTAAAGATATTTTAGATAAAGCTCAAGAATGAAATGATGCTAAAAATACAGCAATTACAGAAATTAATGATTTAGATAATTTAACCGATGATCAAAAACAAACTTTAGTTAATGAAGTTAAATCTAGCTCACACGATCAAGCTACAGCTATTAAAGATAAAGCTGTTGCACTTGATGCTTCAGTTAAAGCTTTAAAAGATGAAGCATTACGTGAACTTAAAGAATTAAGCAAAAATGATAACTTAACTCCCGAAAATATGTTTGATGCAGGCAAAACGGCTAATAAATATAAATCAGCTGAATCAGAGCTTAAAACCAAATATGATGAAGCGCTAGATAAAGCTAAAGAATTATTAAGTAAAGCAAATGTAACTAAAGATGAAATTGAGAGTGCAAAAACAGCTTTAGAAGCAGCCTTTAACGCTCTTAATGGTGGTGATCAAATTAACGATCTTAAAAGCCAAGTTAATGGTTTAAATAACTTAACTCCAGAGCAAAAAAATCAAATTAAAGATCTAATTGAAAATGCTGATAATTTAGAAACTGCTAAAGATATTCTTAAAAAATCTAATGACTTGAATGTAAATCTTGGTAAGTTAAAAGACAAAATCATAGATGCTGAATCTAAGATAAATGATCCAATTTACTCAAACGATACTACTGATAAAAAATCCGCTTTTAATAAAGCAATTGAAAGTGCTAAAAAAGATTTAGAGAATTATTCTAAAGTAGACTTTACTAATGCAACTGCCGAAACAATTTCGAGCACAACAGATGATGTTAACACAAGTGTCGAGACTTTAGATAGTGCAATTAATGCACTCGATGGAAATAGACAAGCATTAAGAGATGAAATTAATGCTTACCAAGATGATTTATTAGTTGATAAAAACACTTATTTAGAAAAAATTAATAAGTTAAATCAAAAAGATTTCCAAGCAAGTGAAGGTGAAGCGATCTTAAATGAAGCATTTGATGCAGCTAAAGAAAAAGCGAAAGAAAAAATTGACGCTTTAAGTAATTTAACTAAATCTGAAACAGATGCTTACAAGCAACAAATGACTTCAGCAGTAAAAGGTGCTTCAAATGCTCCTGATAGTAATTTAAGTTCAATTATTACAAACGCTTCAAATGATAATACAACTAAAGAAGATGCAATTGATAGAATTAAAGCGTTACCTAACTTAACTATAGGTCAAAAAGAAGAATTTGAAAGACAAATTAAAGCACAGCCAGTAGCTAATGTTACTGACATTGAAGCTAAAGCTAATGCTTTAAACACTGAAATTCCAGTAGCTAAACAATATGCTACTGATATGGCTAATAAGAAAAATGATCTTAAATACAAATGAGCTGATAATCAAGAACAATTTGATAACAAACTTCAAGCATTAAATGATTTAATTAATTCAAATACAGCTACAAAAGAACAAATAGAAGCTGCTAAAACAGATTTAGAAAATGCATACAACACACTTAATGGTGAAAATAGATTAGATGAGTTAAAAACTAAAATTGGTGAACTTAACCACTTAAGTGATTCTCAAAAAGGTAAACTTAAAGAAACACTTGGAACTATTGATAATTATGAAAATGGTGAAATATTTGTAGAATCTGCAAAATCACTAGATAATAAAGTAGGTGCATTAAAAGCAAAAATTCAAGATGCTAAAGACAAAAAAGTAGATCCTATCTATTCAAAAGATACAACTGAAAAACAACAAGCATTTGATACCGCAATCACTAATGCTGAAACAGCTTTAGGAAATTATTTAGCAGAAGATTTAAGTAATTTAGATGCTACTCAGTTAGATGCAAAAGAAACTCCAATTGATCAGAGCATTTCCGCATTAAATGATGAAATTGACAAACTTGATGGAAAAAGACAAGCATTAAGAGATGAAATCAACGCATACAGTAATGATTTAATTTCAGAAGCTGACAAAAAATCATACATCGATAGAATCAATGCTTTAAATCAAAAAGATCCTGCTACTGAAGATGCTAACAAGATCTTAAGTGACGCTTTTGAAGCGGCTCAAAACAAAGCTAAAACAATAATTAATGATTTACCAAACTTAAATCAAGATGAAAAAGATAGTTTTATTCAGTCATTAGATCAAGCACAAAAAGGTAATTCAACTAGCCCTGATTCTAATTTAAATCAAATTATTACTAAAGCTAAAGAAGATAATAAAACTAAACAAGATGCAATTGATGCAATCAAAAAATTAACTCATTTAAACGAAGTTCAAATACAACATTTTGAAAAAGAAGTTAAATCTGAATCAACTAGTGAAGCTTCAAAAATTCAAACAAAAGCTGAAACTTTAGATTTTAAGATTCAAGATACTAAAGAAACTTACTTACCAGCAAAAGAAGTAAATAAAGAAGAGCTTAAATATAAATGAGCTGATAATCAAGGTGCATTCGATACCAAAATTCAAGAACTTACAGATTTAATTGAAACAAGTGATGTAACTATTGAAGCAATTGAAACTGCTAAAACAACTTTAGAAGAAGCTTACAATGCCTTAAATGGTGAAACTAAATTAAATGCTTTAAAAGAGAGAATTGGTGCTTTAAATAAATTAGAAGAAGCTCAAAGAGAAAGTCTTAAGACTACTTTACCTACTCTTGATTCTTACGAAGCAGCAGAAGAATTTGTAACAAAAGCAGAACAATTAAATAATAAGATATCTAATTTAGATGCAAAAATTGCTGAAGCCGAAGGTAAAAAAGCAGATCCTATTTACTCAAATGATACAAGTGCAAAACAACAAGCATTTGATAGTGTAATCGTTCAAGCAAAAGCTGCAAGAGAAGCATTAAAACAAGAAGCTTTAAATTCTGAAAACGCTACTTCGCTTGATGCAAAAACAACAAAAGTAAATGAGGAAATTACAAAATTAGATGAAGCTATTGCAAAACTTGATGGAAAACGTGAAGCAATTAGAACTGAAATTAATGCTTACACAGATCAGCTTTTACCTCAAGATAGAAAACAAGAATACTTAAAAGAAGTTGAAGTTCTTGATAGAGAAAACCCTGATCAAGCTAAATTGGAAGACATCTTAAATAGAGCATTCCAAGAAGCGCAAAATAAAGCAAAAGAAATAATTAGCGGATATAAACACACTGATAATAAAAGCACTACTTCTTCAAAATACTTAAATGATGAAGATATTAGATTATTAGATGTTAAAGTTAATAATGCAACAAAAGACACTAATTCTGATCCGCTTTCTCCAGACAAAAACTTACTTACTGTTTTAAAAGAAGCGCAAGATTCAAATAATGACAAACAAACAGCTATTACAAAAATAGATGGCCTTCCACATTTAAATGATCTTCAAAAAGCTGATTTAAAAACAGAAATTATTGATACTTTATCTTCAGGAACAACTGAAGTATCTAATAAAGCAGATGCTTTAAATGCTTCAATGTTAACTGCTAAAAACACTATTGTTACTGAACTTAAAGAATTAACAAATAATACTGCTCTTACAGTTGAAACTTTAAATGATGATGCTTATAATAAAGACAAAGTAGCCGATAAATACAAATTTGCTAACGAAGAACTTCGTACAGATTATGATGCAAAATTAGATACTTTAAAAACTGTTCTTACTCAAAACAGTGATAAATCAACAATTGATACAAAAACAAAAGAGTTAAAAGAAGCATACGAAAAACTTGTAAAAAGCAGTGAAGAAAACAAAAAAGCATATGATGATGTACTTAATGAGCTTGATAAGTTAGATCAAGATCAAAAAGATAAACTCAAAGAAGTTATAAATAATGCTGCAAATAAAGAAGAAGCAGACAAAATTATTGAAGCTGCTAAAAAATTCAATCTTTCACTTGATGAACTTGAAAAACAAATTGCTGCAACAAAAGCAAAACAAGCTCTTACTATTTACGCAAACGATGCTCAAGATAGAAAAGAATCGGTTGATGAACAGTTAACTAATGCTGAAACTGTACTTAAAAATCTAAAAGCAAATCCATTAGATAATTTAAACGAAGAATTATTAAATAGCCTAGCTGGTCAAGCAGATACCGCTAAAGATTCATTAAAAACAGCTACAGATGCTCTTGATGGAATTAGAGAAGTCGCAAGAAACAATGTTAAAGACCACTTCCCTACATTAACAGAAGAACAAAAAGCTGCTTTAGTTGGGAAAATTAATAATTTACCTAAAGAAACTGATGATACAGCAATTGATCTAATTTACAATAACGGATTAGAATATGCTAAAACTAATGCTAAAGAAGAACTTAAAACTCTTGGTCTATTAACTCAAGATGAAAGAAATACTTATGAAGCTAAAATTGATGAAGCCGCAATTGACCTAAGTGATGCAGACTATGCAATCAATGTTAAAAAAGCAATCGATGCAGCTAAAGAAGCTCAAAAAGCTAAATTAGATGCTATTAGCGCAGTTAATAAATTAGAACACCTAAATAAAGCTCAAAAAGATGCTTATGCAAATCAAATTACTAATGCTGAAGCTTCAGAAGCAAATAGTAAATTAGAAGCTTCTAAAACATTAAATAACAAAATGGGAGAATACAAAAATCTTTCAAAAGTTAATGAAGAAGATATTGATTATAAAGAAGCGAGCGAAAATAAACAACAAGCTTACCAAAATGCTCTTACTACAAGAGACAAAGATTTTAGTGATGAAAATGGTTCAAACTTAAGCCTTGATGCTGTTGAAAAGAGAATTGAAGCATTTAACAATGCTAAAGACGATTTAGACGGTGAGGAAAGACTTGCTAAAGCTAAAGCAGATGCTATTGCTAAAATTGAAGGAACTACTCCAGAGTATACTCACTTAACAGCTGAACAAAAAGAAACTGCAAAAGAGCAAATCAATAAACAAACATCACTTGCTGGTGTAAATGAAGTTGATGCAAATAATGGTAAAGTTGATAGCTTAATGGATACTCTTAATAAATACATCGCTAATGCACCTGAACTTAAGAAAGAAATTAACTATACAGGTTCAGAAGCAAACTTAAGAGAAAATTACAATAATGCAATTAAAGCTGGTGAAACATTCTTAAATGATCTTCCAAATCAAACTAATAAACTAGATGCTTCTGCTCTTGAAACTGTAAATAAAGCAATTAATGATGCAATTAAAGCACTTAATGGTGAAGAAAACATTACAAGAGTTAGAAATGAAGAAGAAGCTAAAGTTGACGCTTTAGAAAATCTTAATGATGCTCAAAAAGCAGCTATTAAAGAAAAAATGGATAAAGCTACAACTCCGGAAGCTATTAGAAATGAAACGGCAGTTGCAAATAGTCTTGATACAAAAATGGGCGAACTTAAAGATGCTGTTAATAATGCGAGCGATGTTAAAAATACTTCAAATTACAGAAATGAAGATGAAGCAGAAAGAACTCGTTTTGATAACGCATATAATGATGCAAACAATTTAGTTACTAAAGAAACTGGAAGTGCAATTTTAGATGAAGAAGTAATTCAAGGTAAAATCAATGAATTAAACTCAGCTAAAGATGCGCTTAAAGGTGAAGAAAAATTAGCTAAAGCTAAAGAAAATGTAGTTAGTGAAATTGACAAATTAGAAAATCTAAATAAAGCTCAAAAAGATGCATTAAAAGACAAAGTAAATGATCCAGATACTGACTTAATTGCTAATGTAAATCAAGTAGTTGCCGATTCTAAAACATTAGATGATGCAATGAAAGATTTAAAAGATACAGCTAAAGCAATTCAAGATGAACTCGATAAAGAAAATAATCTTAAATATAAAGCTGCTGGTGAACCTTCAAAAGGAAACTTTGATAATGCACGTCAAGCAGTTGAAGATTTAGTTGGAAATAATGAACATCCAGATGGAATTAATGTTGATATTGCTGCTGTTAATAAAGCAAAAGAAGATTTAATTGATGCTGCAAACAAACTTGATGGAAACACTAACTTCAAAAATGCTAAAGATTTAGCAATTGAAAAAGTTAAAGGCACTGACCTTTCTCCTGAGGAAAAACAAGCTTTAATTGATCAAATTATGAAAGTTAAAGATCCTGAAGATACAACTGATGAAGAAGATATTAAGAGATTCCAAGATGAGCTTAATAAAATAGTTGATAAAGCAGATTTAATTAAAGACATTAAAGCAAATGATAAATTAACAGATAAGCAAAAAGAAGATCTAATTGAAGATGTTCTTAATGCTAATGTTGATGATAAAGCTAATGAATTAGAAAATAAAAATTCATATGCTGATACTCTTGAAAACATTAACAAGAAAAAAGATTTCTATGAAGAAATTAACGACAATCCAACTCTTACACAAAAAGATAAAGATAAGTTAACAGAAAATGTTTCAGATCTTGATCCAAGAAATAAAAACTTTGAAACTCTTCTTGATAATGAAAAAGCTAAAAAAGATCTAGTTGAAGAAATTAGAAACAAAGATCATTTAACTGAAGATCAAAAAGATGCTCTTGCAGAAGAAGCTCTTAATTTAGATAATAAAGATGATCAAATTGATGAAAAAATTCAAAAAATTAAAGATAAAGCAGATTTAATTAACGAGATTCAAAATAAAGATAATTTAACTAAAGAAGATAAGAAAAAATTAAGTGATGAAATCCTTAATATTGAAAAAGATAGTTCTACGTTAGATGACAAACTTGATAAAATCAAAGATAAAATTGATTTAATTGAAGAAATTCGTCAAAATGATCAAATTGATGAAGAAACAAAAGAAAAATTAGTAGATCAAGTTCATGAAACTAAAAACGACTCTGAAACAATTGATGATGAATTAGCTAATATTAAAGCTAAAGAAGATGCAATTGAAAAAATCAAAAATGATCCAGAGTTAACTGACAAACAAAAAGAAAATCTTATCAATGAAATCTTAAATCTTGACAACAAACAAGATCCAGAAGAATTTAAGAAACAACTTGAAAATATTGATAAAAAGGCAGATTTATATAAAGAAATTAATAATTCGGACCTTGAAGAATATCAAAAAGATCATCTTCTTGAAGAACTAGATCCTGTTGATAGTAATGATACAAGTGCTGATACAATTTTTAACAACATCAGAGATAAGATGAAAGAATTTGAGAAAATTGATAGCAATGAAAATCTTACATATAAAGATAAAGAAAAACTTATTAATCAATTAATTAAGACTCCAAGTGATGATCCTAAATTTAAAGATAAGCTTGAAGATATCGATTCGAAATTAACTTTAATTGATGAAATCCGTAAGGATGACAAACTTGATGAAGAACTTAAAGATAAACTAATTAATCAAGTAATTGAAATTGAAAACGGAACAGAAGAAACTGATAAAGAACTTGAAAATATCAAAGCTAAAAAAGATGCAATTGATCAAATTGTTGATAAGAACATTACTAAAGAACAAAAAGATAAGTTGATTGATGAACTTGTAAATCTTGATAATAAACAACCTAAAGAAAATCTTCAAACTGAAATTGATAATGCTAATAAAAAAGCTGATTTATATGAAGCAATCAATAATTCAAATCTTTCAGATGAAGAAAAAGCTAAATTAATCGAACTTGTTGATAACACAAAAATCACTGATCCATCTGCATCGCAGCAACTTGATAATATTAAGAATATTCTTGATCAACTTAAAAGAATTCATGCTGATGAAACATTAAGTGATGATGATAAAACAAGACTTGCTAATGAAGCAATTAATAATAATCCACGCGAAACGAACTATCAAGATATTGCAAAAAACATTGACAAAAAACACGAAGCTATTAGTGAAATTAGACAAAATGATAATTTAACTGATGCTCAAAAAGATGCTCTTGCTAAAGAAATAGCAGAATTAGACAGCTCTGATCCTGACTTTGATTCTAAATTAGACAATATTAAGAAAAAAGTTGATCTTATTGTGAAAGGTCAAACTAGTGAAGATCTTACTGATGAAGATAAAGCTAAATTAATTAAAGAAATTATTGAGCTTAATCCTAATGATGATCAATTTAGTACAAAACTAAATAACATCGAGAAAAAAATCGATCTTGTAACAGAAATTCGTAAAGATCCAAAAATTAGTGATGATATTAAAGATATTCTTGTGGACAAAGCGCTTCAAATTGAAAATGATTCAGAAATAATCAATGATGAAGTATGTAACATCATTGTTAAGAAAGATGTTATTGGAGAAATTCAAAATGATACTTTACTAAATGATAAAATCAAAAATCATTTTATTGATGAAGTTCTTAATTTAGATAACAAACAACCGCAAGAACAACATCAAAAACAAATTGATAATATCAAAGATCAAATCACTAAAATGAAAGAAATTGAGTCTAATATCGTTCTAACAGATGAAGATAAAAAACAACTTAAAGAAGATGTTTTATCAAACGATCCAACTAGCTCAAATTACGATGATATTGCTAACAAGATAGATAAAAAAGAACAAGCAATCATGAAAGTTAGAGAAAACAATAATTTAACTAACGATCAAAAAGATTCGATTGCTAAAAATATTAGAGAACTTGATGAAACTAGTGAAACTTTTGACAAAGATTTAGAAAACGAATTAGCGAAAGCTGATTTAATTGCAAAATTAAACCAAGATTCTAAAGAAGATAAACTAACAGAACAAGATAAAAATAAACTTGTAGATGAAGTAATTAAACTTCCAAACAATGATCAAACAAATGATAATCTTGAGGAAATCAAGATTAAAGAAGAACTTGTTAAAGACATTCATCAAAATGAAAATCTTCCTCAAAAAACAAAAGAAGATTTAAGAAAAGAAGTTATTGATAATTCAGTAGAAGAACCGAACTTCAAAGACAAACATGATGTGTTAAAAAACAAATTTGTTGATGTACAAGAATTAACTAATACAAGAAACCAATTAGTTGATTTAACTAATAGTAAAAAATACCCAAAATACACCAAAGAACAACAAGAAGCAATTCAAAAAGCTATTGCAGACAGCGATAAGATTTTAAATGATATTACTTCATACAACTTAGGTGATATAACAGGACAAACCAATATCAATAAAGAACTTCTTGAAATGCAACCACTTAGAGGATGAAACAAGAATTGATTATGACTTCTTGTTCCACTTGGTTTATTTCCATTCTTCTGATGATGATTCTTTATTCTTGCAAAGAGAAGAAAAAAAGACGAAGAAGATAAATAATACGCAATCTTAAAGAAGACAGAAATAAAACTTTCTGTCTTTTTTGTGTTTTTTATCTGTTTTTTTAAATCACATACCCTGAAAAAAATTAGCAGAAAAGAGTCTAAAGTATATAAATTTAAAAATTTTGATATTTAGTTGTTTAAGAATATGAATAAAAATTTTAAAAAAGAGCTAAATAAAACTTTTAGCCCTATAAATAAGGAGTTTTAGTCACAGCTCTTTTTTTTTTTTTTTTTGTTATTAAATATAATATATATAGGGTTTAATACCTTTAAAATATGTAATTAAGTAAAAAAAGTAATTTTGAATAAATTATTTTTTACCTCAGAAAAGGAAAAATAATGAAAATTAATAACACACTTTTAAAATGATTATTAACATTATTTGCTATATTTTTAGCTATATTTTTAATTTCTGTAAGCATTTATGTTTACAACAACACAAACACTCACTTCAAAACATCATACACAGATATCAATAAGTACTTAAAAGCATGAAATACAATTCAAAACTTTAATCAAGCAATAATTATTTGAATTATTGTTTCTTGTTCATTCACTGTTGCGTTTGCAATTGTTTTCTTTACTGTTTTAATTCGTGTTTTAAGTAAAAGACATTCACATGGAGTCCAAAATGCAAAAAACTTATATAAATAAATTTTTAAAAATAACAATCATTTTAGGAGCATTGTCATTATTATCTTTTATTGTTTTTGTAACTGTTTGAATCATTTTGCAAAATAATTATTATGATTTAAACTCAACATTGAATGTGCTTTTAGAAGATGATTACGCATTTAACCATGATTTAAAGCCAATTCAAGATCAAATTAAACTAGTGAGCTCAAGAATGTGAGCATTAATGGTAGCAACTTTAACAAGTGGAGCTAGCACAATTGTTTTTGGAGCAACTTCATTTGGAATTGGTTTTTACAAAGCTTCTAAATTGAAATAGATTTTATTAAAGTTAAAAGCCAAACTGTTAATTTGAAAGGAGCAATAAAATGAAAAGAAAATGATTTTATTTAACATTATCTTTTTTACCTGTTGCTGTTTCTGCGTCTTGTTTTCAAACTCAAAAGATTGAACCTAAAGAAGATGAGAAACCAGAAAACCCTACAACACCTGAAAATCCAGGTACAGTAGATCCAAAAGAGCAAAATGGCGAAATTGGAAAATCATATGATTTTAATGTTCCGATTTCGAATTTAACTGTTAATTTAAGAGACTATATAACTAGATGAAAGAAAAGCAGTGATAGTTTATACTACAGATTCTTCGAAGATATTGTTGAATCTGCTAAAAATGATATACCTTCCGTTTTATTAAATCGTAATGCAGCGCAAGTTTTTATCTCGAGTTTTATGTCAATGATCGCTCAATTAGAGCTTTCAAAAAATGATCCAGCTAAATATAATGACGTTTTATATATGTTAGATCAATTAGTTTGAGATTATTATCAAAAAGATGCAAGTACAAATCGTTTTGACCTTAATTTCTTACTTAAAAAATATCAAGATATTATCAGTGATAAAGAAATTAACACCGATAGTGGAAAACTTTGAATTTTAGGAAATACTAAATATATTTCAGGCATTGATCGTCCATATAATATTTTTCCACAATCACTTGAGGAACTTTTAGATTACTTAAAACCTTACCTTGATAAGGGAATTGAACTTTTTGATTTCTTTATCCCGGATATTTCATTTATTAAAATGAACCGTCAGCAAAGACATTGAATCATTAAACATGCTAATAAAATTACTTTATTAAGTGATGGGAACGCACAACCATACACATTTATTAGAGATAATTATATTAAGTGAGTTAAAAATCAAAAAGAAAGTTATTCAGAAGCAGAATTATTAAAATTCTGAAATGAATATAAACAATCAGAAGGTTTAGAAATGCCGATTGATTACCACTTCTTTTATACTTTAAGTGACAAAATTAGAATTTTTAACTTAAATAATGGTTATATGCAACCACTTAACGATGATTTAGAAAAGAGAGGTTTTGGATGAGCAAAATTAAATGTTTACGCTTATCCATTAAATCCTGAAACTTTCTATGAATATCTAGAACTTAATGACGAAAATAACGTTAGAAATGATTATTTAACTGTTAATAAACTCAAAAACAAAAGTTTTTTAGACCTAGTTGTAGATGGAAAAAATAATTACAATCCAAACAAAAAGAATTTAGTTTTTATGGGATCATCATTATTTAGAAAAACAAATGATGATGAATGAAGGTTTCAGACTCAAAAATATGCACTTGATGAAATTCATGAGTTCTTTGCTAAAATCAATGAACTTTATCCACAAGATGAGTATAATTATTTCTTCAAACTGCACCCTGTTTACAACCTAGAAGAATCGAAAATTTATCTTAATTATTTATTAGGAGAGCAAGCTAACAAGGCAATCTTATTAGATTCAGGAATTGCATGAGAAAACATGCTTGTTGTTGACTACGAAAATATTGCAAACGGTAGTTCTGTACTCTTTACACCAGATGGTAAATCAAAAACACAATTATATGGACTTCAAGGTACAACAACAACTTTATTAGCAACAATGACATTCTTAAAAGAAAGTTTCGGATGAAATAACAAGGAAATTAAAAGTTTTGTAAATCTAGCAAACTTCCCGCTTTCAAATAAATTTAACATTATCAAAAGAGATATAGAATATGAAAATCCTGATCAAGGATATCAAGAGAATGTTGCTAAAATGAAAGAAGTTTATCGGTACTTTATTACTTCTGGAGATTTTCCAGGACCTAAAGAATGAATTGATATGCGAACGTTCTTAAAGCGCCAAAATTAAAAGAAAAAAAGACAGCTTAACTGTCTTTTTTTGTTTGAAATATTTCTGGTTATCTTGCTATCAGTTTACTCTAAAGAAAGTCTAACCAGAAAGGGGAACAATGATAAAAATAGCGAGAAAGAAAAATGGATAATTTAACATTGTTCTTAATTTTTCTTAATGATTATATAACCTTTAGAATGTCTTTTTTAGAAAAAGAATATTTCTTAAATCTAAATGTGAAACAAATAATAAAATATCACATTTTCTTTTTGGTTAAAACTTGAATACAATATACATAAAATCTTAAGATGCAACATACTAAAAAAAGTGAGAACAAACATAAGAAGATAAACTTTCATACTTATTTGTCCTCTTTTTGTCATTTTCTTTATCTATTTAATGGTTAGTAATCAAAAAAGACTACTAATCAGAAAGGGGGAGTAAAATGGAAAAATTGTTTGGGCCGAGAGATGAAAATAATTCGTTTAATTTTATTTTTTCTAATACTTTTAGTTATTTGAAAAATAATTAAATAAAATTTTTTCACCCCCTTTTTTATCCCAAACACAAAAAAACACCTTTTCCGAGAAGGTGTTTTTTTGTGTTTGGGATAAAGAGTGAAAACAACATTAAGTTGTTCTTTAATATTATACAACTTTGCAATTATATTTTCATTAAAACAAAAAAATTCTTGTTGATTGTGCAAGGATTTGTTTATCTGTTTCTACTACAATTTAAAAAATACTCTTTTTATGGCTAACCATTGATTAATATTGTGAGCAAAACAGTTTTTTATACTTTTTTTCTTCTTTTTTAGTATTTTTTGCTATTTTCTTTATCTATTTAATAGTTAGTAATCAAAAAAGACTACTAACTAGAAAGGGGGAATATGAAAAAAACGCGAGAAAGAAAAATGGACAATTTAACATTGTTTTTAATTTTTCTAATTTTATTGGTAATTTTAAGAACATTTAAATAAAAAGTCCATTTCCCTCTTTCTCACACAAAAAAACACCTTTTCACAGAAGGTGTTTTTTGGTTAGAAAGAAATTGGAATAATTTAACATTATTCGTATTTATTATATAACTTTTTGAATGATTTTATTTATAAAAAGCAATTTTAAAAATGTTTTGCCAAGTTATCGCGGCGATTTAAAACTCATTTTTAGTTTGCTATTTCAAAATCATCTTCATTTGTGAAATCAACATTAGAATCAATCCATTCACGTCTTGAAGCAACATCATCACCCATTAGAACACTTACGCGACGTTCAGCTAAATAAGCATCTTCGATTGTTGCTTGGATCAAGGTTCTAGTTTTTGGGTTCATCGTTGTTTCTCAAAGTTGATCGGCATTCATTTCACCTAATCCTTTGTATCTTTGAATTTCTGTAGGATTTTTTGTTGCACTTAAAATTTCTTTGAGTTCATCATCTTCTCAAGCGTATTTGATTTCTTTTGTTGTTTTATTTGTGATTTTATAAAGTGGCGGAAGAGCGATAAATACCATTCCATTTTCAATTAAAGGACGCATGAAGCGATAGAAAAATGTAAGTAATAAGATTTGAATATGAGCTCCATCAGTGTCGGCGTCAGTCATTATAATTATTTTTTTGTACTGACTTTTTTTGATATCAAAGTCTTTACCAAAACCGGCTCCAATTGAATTTATTATAGTAATAATCTCCATGTTTTTGACAACATCAGCAAGTTTGGATTTTTCAGAGTTAATAACCTTACCACGAAGCGGCAAGATTGCTTGTGTTTTACGATCTCTACCACTTTTAGCACTACCACCAGCAGAATCACCCTCAACAAGGAAGAGCTCTTTTTCTTCAGGTTTTTTTGATGTTGCTGGCGTTAATTTATCGCTTAAAATAATTTTGTTTTTTAGAACCTTTTTAGATTGGCGACTTTCTTCTCTTCTTTTTCTTTCTTCTAAACGAATTTCATAAGCACGCTTGATTTTTTCTAAAACTTTTTTAGCAACTTGTTTATTTTCAGCTATTCAAGTTTCAAAAAATTTATTTGCTACTTCTTCAACTGCGATTTTTGCATCAGGTGTACCGAGTTTATCTTTAGTTTGACCAACAAACTCTAACAGATTTTCAGGTATTTTAAGTGAAATAATACATGTTAATCCTTCACGAATATCTGCTCCGTCAAATAAATTTTTACCTTTTAAAATTGCTTCTTTGACTGCGAATTCATTGAAAGTTTTAGTTATAGCTGTTTTTAAACCAGTTTCATGAGTTCCACCATCACGTGTTTTAACGTTGTTAACAAAACTAATTATTAAATCATTATATGAATCGGTTCATTGGAATGCTACGTTAACTTCCATATCACGGTTAACATCAGAAAATGAAACAGGTAAGGTAATTTGCGTTTTGTTTTGATTTAAATCGTTTAAATAAGCAACTAAACCATCGTTATGTTGATAAATTTCAGTTATATCCTGTTTTTCATCACGAAAAATAATTTTTAAATTTGTAACTAAAAATGAACTTTCTTTCAGTCTCTCTGCAATCTTTTGATGACTTAAACGAGCTTTTTTGAAAATTACATAATCAGGTCAAAAACGAACAGAAGTTCCGGTTTTTTTAGAAGTTCCTATTTCATGAGTATTTTCGATAATTTTATCTTGTTGAAAAGCCGTTTTGTATAATTTACCATCACGAGCAACTTCAACTTCTAGCTTTGTCGATAAGGCATTTACAACACTTGAACCAACTCCATGTAAACCACCAGCTGATTTATAGACACTTCCATTGAATTTACCACCAGCGTGCAATTCAGTAAAAACAATCTCTACTGCTGTTCTTTTTTCTCCTTTGGCTTTTTCAACAGGAATACCACGTCCATTATCTGTTACTACAACAGATTCGTCTTCTTTAAGAATAACTTCAATTTGTGTAGCAAATCCAGCTAATGCTTCATCGATAGCATTATCTACAATCTCTCAAACAAGGTGGTGAAGACCATTGACATCAGTCCCTCCGATGTACATCCCTGGCCTTTTTCTAACTGCTTCTAAACCTTTTAGTTGTTTAATATCTTCTGCTGTATATTTTTGACTCATAGTTCTTTAATTATAAATTAAAAATACTCAAAATTTAAAGCAATATTACTTTAATTAAGATTTAAAAATGTCTAACGTTTAAAAAAATAGCAATAAAAAAAGCACAACTATTGAGCGTGCTTTCTAAAATTTTAAGCATATTATTTAGCTTTTTGTACTGTTTCCACGAATTCTTTGTTTGTGTTATCTTCGATCTTCTCGAAAATATTTTTAAGTTCTTTATTTTCTTTTCTACTATATTCAGGAACAATCACTTGAATTCTAAAGTAAAGGTTTCCAGTTCCTCTTGAAGTTGTAACTCCTTTATTTTTAAGTGAAACTCATTGACCTTTTTGATATGACTTTTTAAGTTTTACTTTTTGTGGTCCATATGGAGTTGGTATTTCAATATCATTTTCAAGCATTAAATCAACAAAAGAGACCGGAACAACTATATATAAATCGTTTCCTTCACGTTCATAATAATCGTGTTTTTCCACTCTAATGTAGATGTATAAATCACCGCTTGGCCCACCATTTTTACCAGGCCCTCCAAAACCTTGTAATCTTAAACGAGTTGAGTTAGAAGCTCCTGCAGGAATATTAATTTTGGTTTCTTTTTTAACTTTAATATATGTATTTCCATGACATTCGTGACATTTTTTAGAAATAATTTTACCTAATCCATGACATTCGCTACATTCAACTTGTGAGTAAGTTTGTCCGAAAATACTGTTAACTACTTTTTGTTCGAATCCTTTTCCTTGACATTTACCACAAACTTGTACATCGCTAGGTGTTTCTGCACCAGAACCATGACAATGTGGACATGTTTCGTATTTTGTGAATTCTTTATTTAAAGTGACTCCGGTTATTGATTCCATAAACGATATTTTAATAGCTGTTTCATAATCATCACCAGGAATTGGTCCGCTATTTCTTTGTGCGTTTTTTCTTGAACCAAAACCATGAAAGATATTTTCGAAAATATCTTGGAATCCACCAAAACCTTCAAATCCACCAGCGTTGAATCCACCAGCACCTGCTCCATTTGCTCCGGCGTGACCAAATTGATCGTAACTTCTTCTTTTGTTTTCATCTGAAAGAACATCATATGCTTCGTTGATTTCTTTCATTTTTTCATCGCTTGTACCATCTTTAAGAACATCTGGGTGGTATTTTTTAGCTAACTTACGATATGCAGATTTAATTTCTTGTGCGGTTGCTGTTTTTGAAATACCTAAAACATCATAATAATCTCTTTTATTACTCATAGTTATTTAATTTTAGCACATTTTTACTTTAATTGCTAAATAAAAAACGTAGTTTTAAAACTACGCTTTTGAATCGGTCAAAAAATTAAGAATTATTTAGCTTATTTTCAATTTTTTCTAATTTTGTAATTGCTTTTTTTAATGTATCAAAAGCATTGGAACGAGTTGTTGCTAGAATTTCGGCTATTTCTGCATAAGAAAGATCTTCATAAAAATAAAGCTGAAAGACTTGTGATTGATTTTGAGTGAGAAAATTTTTGTATTTTTCAAAAAGTTCAATATATTTTTCTACTTTCTCAATTGAATCTTTATTCATTAATTAAATCCTTTGTCATTTGGTAAATAAATAAATCTAAATCGAATTCTTGTAAATCATCTAATTTTTCACCTAAGCCAATATATTTAACATCAATATCATATTCATCTTTAATTGATAAGACAATTCCACCTTTTGAAGTCCCATCCATTTTAGTTAAAATAATTCCGGTTAAATTTGCTATTTCTTTAAAAGCACGAGCTTGACTAAGTCCATTTTGACCTGTTGTTGCATCTAAAACTAAAAGTGATTCATGTGGCGCTGAAGGTTCAAATTTTTGAATAATTCCCACCATTTTTTCAAGCTCTTTCATTAAGTTAACTTTATTTTGCAATCTACCAGCTGTGTCAATAATTACTAAATCATAATTTTCTTTTTTTGCTTTTTCCATAGCTTTATAAACTACTGAAGAAGGATCTTGGCCTTCTTTATCGGGTTTGATAATATCAACACCAATACGATCTGCTCAAATAGATAATTGATCAACTGCTCCAGCTCTAAAAGTATCACCAGCAGCTATTAATATTTTTAACCCTTCATTTTTGTATTTATTAGCTATTTTGGCAATCGAAGTTGTTTTACCGCTTCCGTTTACACCAACAAAAATAAGAACATTAAGCCGATCTTTTTCAATGTTTAAGTTAGTGTTTACGATCGAATTATTTGCGTAAACAACAAACATTTGATCTGCTACTATTTCACCAATTAATTTAGGATCATCAATATTATTTGTTCTAACTTCAGTTTTGATTTTTTGAATAATTAAATCTACAAGTGAAATATTAATATCTGACATAATTAATAACTCTTCAAGATCTTCGAAAAATTCTTCGTTGATTTCTTTGTGTGCATTTTGGATTTCTAGAAGTTTTTTTCCAAAGAAAGAGCTATTACTTAAACCTGTTTCATATTTTTGGAACTTCTCACTATTAATAATTTCTTTCTCTTTTTGTTTTTGAAGTTCTTGTTCAACGCTTTGGGCATTAGGGGCTTCGTTTTTGTTAAAAACTTTATTAATTAATTTTTTAAAGAATTTCATATTTAATATTTTAACTTTTTTATTTAATAATTTATTTAATCTTATTTAGCTTTTTAGCAGTTTCCGTTTAACATTATATAGATGACTTACTCAAAACAACAGACTTCATTTATCTTTAAAGGCTTTGAGAAAATTGATTTTTTCTATTTCGGTTATCAATTTTTTAAGCCACTTTTGTTTCATTTATATGAAAAGCAAAAACTAGAAAGTTTCAATAATCGAAAACGAAACATTAGACTTTTAATTAACTTTCCATACCAAAAGATCGAAAAAATAAATTGCGATTTATGTGAATCGCTTTTTTATGATTTCAAAATGGCAAAGAACTTAGTTTGTCCACCAACAGATGAAGCGGAGCCAGTTGTGAAAGTATATGATAATGCAAAATTTCTTTTCGAGTTTGAATTACCTAAAGCCGATCTTCCTTGCAAAACACAAAACTTAAGACTGTTTTTAATCTTTTTAAGTTCATTAAACTTAATAAGTCGCAAATTCATTAAAGCAATCAATCGCCGCAAGTTTATTTTTTGAGAAATTAAAATCGATAATATTTCAAAAATGATTGTATCCAGCACTAATAATACATTTGTTGAAATGATCAAAATCAATATGGTAGAGAATTTTAATCTCAATAAACAATTAAGTGCTTTAAAAACAAGAAAAATGGAAAATAGTTTTATTGAATCTTGCATCTTAACAAACTTTCTAATGCCAAAAACAAGCAACCTTCAAATTAGTCCGCTTTTCAAGACTTTACTTAATAGTGCTAATCCACTTAATTCTTACTGAAAAGAAGTTTTTCAAAAATCGATCTTTAACCAGCCTTATTTAGAATCTGAATTGGAGCTCAAACCAAAGTTAGAAAAACCAACTAGCACAAAAGAAAAGTTTATTAAAGATGTTAAAAAAGATAAAGAATTTTTAAATTTAGCTCTACAAATTTACACGAAAATTCAAATTGAAGATCAATTAGAAGAAGAAAACTTGGATTATTTTGAAACACTAAAGAATAAAGATAAACAAGAGAATTTCTTTATTATTATATGGTGCTTCTTACACAACAAATATTTTAGAGATGGATTGCCTGATTTTTGATTTTGAAAAGAGAACATTCAGTTTTTACTTTTTGATACAGATTTTACGAGTTACGAAAAAGAAAAGCTTTATGAAATTTCTTTAAGAACAACAGAGTGATCAATTTTTAATGAATCTTATAATAAGATTTTAGTTTTAGTCTTTTTATATATTATGAACAAACACGATACCTTACAAAATTACTGAAATACAAAAGCCAAGATAGATGAAGGAGAAAAAGAATTTGCACAGATAATTCAAAAATTATCTTATTTTATTAGAAAGATTGGAGCAAAAACCCTACCTTATAAAAATTGAAATGAAAAGGATGTTATGAAAGTTTTTGAGTTCCTTAAGTCAAATAAAGAACTTAAGGTAGCAGAAATTTTCGAATATCTCAATAAACTTACTGAATTTAAAATAAAGTGAAAATAAATAGGTTGCAAGCAAATGTTATTTTATTAATAAATAAACTTTAGAAAATTTATTTTTTTAGTATAATAATTTTGCTTTTACAAACTTATAAAGTATTTAATTAGCTAATTTAATATATAGAAAGGAAGTAAAAAAGATGGCAAGAAGAGACGTCTTAACAGGAAAAGGGCCATTAACAGGAAACAAGCGTTCACACGCTATGAATGCCTCAAAAAGAAAATTCAATGTTAACTTACAAAAAGTTAAAGTGAATTTAAATGGTCGTTCACAAAAAATTAGAGTTAGTGCTAAAACTCTTAAAACTCTTAAAACAAAAGGATTAATTTAATCTTTAGAGTTTATTTATAAATAATTAAAAAAACAAAAGCGTTTAAACTAGGACACGAAATATGGACACAACCATATTTCGTGTTTTTATATATTTAGGAGGTATTATGAGACAATTAAAGGCACATCAATGATTAGAACTATTCGCTAGTTACGAAGATTACAAAAATAATTTGATATCAAAAAATGATTTTGAACTTAAATATTATTCAATCAGAGGTTTTAGTTTTTTTGATAGAAAATTCAATGAGGCTAAAAAATATTTTGTCTTCAAGTATAACAGATATAATTTAGGAATGATAAATATAGAATCGCAAACAGGTAAATCATCTAAAAAAGGTAAAGGGTCAGGTAGACCAAAAAGGCAAAAAATTACTCCTATTGAAATTGTAAAAAAGGAATGAGAAAAAATGCCTAAGGAACAATTGATTGAAATTTTAGAAATTTATAAAGACTCTTTTGATAGAAATAATATTGAAGTTGATATTTCTAAAATTAAGAAATCTTCACTTTCTACAAGAAAATTGGGCCTATGCTTTAATAAATCTAAGTCAACAATTCACAATCTAAAAACTAAAGATCAGCAAACAAGAAAAAAATCTGTAAATACTAAATATGATGAATTAATAATTAAGTCATTTAAGAAAAATAAGGGTTTGTTTGGTAGAAAAAGATTGGAAAGTTATATTAGAACAAAATTCCAAATAGATCTAAATTATAGGACTATTGGTAGAGCGATGAGAAGATTAAACTTATTTTGTTTAATCAGAAGAAAGAAAATAGACAGAGAACAAAAGAACACAAACGTAAAATTTATAGATCTTGTTAATCGTGATTATCACGGAGAGACAAACCAAATAATTGCCACTGATGTTACTTATATTTCTGCACCAAAAGATTGCTTAAACAATTTTGTATTTTTATCTGTTGCGATTGATCACAAAAGCAAATTTGTTGTTAATTATAATCTTTCAAAAAGAAATGATTTAGAACTAGTAATGGAACATATGTCTAAAATCAAAATGGACAAAAAATGAATAGCTCATTCTGATCATGGTTTCCAATATTCTTCAAAAACTTATGTAGATTTAATTCAGAAAAACAATGGTGTTGTATCAATGGGTAGAGTTGGAAATTCTTTAGATAATAGAGAAGCAGAATATTTCTTTTCGATTTTAAAATCAGAATGTTTAAAATTAATCGACATTACAAAAATAACTTTTAATGAATTAAAATCATTGATTGATGATTTTGTGTTTTGATACAACAACGAAAGAATTCAATCAGTATTAAATTGAAAAACACCTCAAGAGTGTTGAGGTGTTTTAGCAAATTAAACTTTTTGTCCACTTTTCGTGTCCCAGTTTAGTTCTGATCAAATGTTTTTGTTTTTTTATTTCTTTTTTAAAATAGGTGATGTATAATAGTTATTGCAAATGTTGTTCTTAAGTTCAAAATCAAAGTTACAAAATAAATTTTAAAAAAATGAAAAATTTTCTTTGCTACTTTGAAATTCTTTGTATAATA
Source organism: Mycoplasmopsis glycophila (assembly GCF_900660605.1). NCBI lineage: Bacteria > Bacillati > Mycoplasmatota > Mycoplasmoidales > Metamycoplasmataceae > Mycoplasmopsis > Mycoplasmopsis glycophila. The sequence continues at coordinate 159,971 of NZ_LR215024.1, forward strand.
CTTAAGCAAACATTTTAAAACAAAAGTTCTTTGAAAACTAGATATATACAATACATGACAGTCAATTTTTTCGAGAGTTTGATCCTGGCTCAGGATGAACGCTGGCTGTGTGCCTAATACATGCATGTCGAGCGGAGTTCTTCGGAACTTAGCGGCGAATGGGTGAGTAACACGTACTTAACGTGCCTTCTAGATTGGAATAACGCTGAGAAATTAGCGCTAATGCCGGATACTTATATGGTTCGCATGAACTATATATAAAAGAAGCTTTCAAGCTTCACTAGAAGATCGGGGTGCGTAACATTAGCTAGTTGGTAAGGTAATGGCTTACCAAGGCGATGATGTTTAGCGGGGTTGAGAGACTGATCCGCCACACTGGGACTGAGATACGGCCCAGACTCCTACGGGAGGCAGCAGTAGGGAATTTTCCACAATGGGCGAAAGCCTGATGGAGCGACACAGCGTGCAGGATGAAGGCCTTCGGGTTGTAAACTGCTGTTATAAGGGAAGAAAAAATCGTGGAGGAAATGCCATGATCTTGACGGTACCTTGTCAGAAAGCAACGGCTAACTATGTGCCAGCAGCCGCGGTAATACATAGGTTGCAAGCGTTATCCGGAATTATTGGGCGTAAAGCGTCTGTAGGTTGTGTGTTAAGTCTGACGTCAAAACTTGGGGCTCAACCCCAAATCGCGTTGGATACTGGCATACTAGAATTGTGTAGAGGTTAGCGGAATTCCTAGTGAAGCGGTGAAATGCGTAGATATTAGGAAGAACACCAACATGGCGAAGGCAGCTAACTGGGCACATATTGACACTGAGAGACGAAAGCGTGGGGAGCAAACAGGATTAGATACCCTGGTAGTCCACGCCGTAAACGATGATGATTAGCTGATGGGAACCATCGGCGCAGCTAACGCATTAAATCATCCGCCTGAGTAGTATGCACGCAAGTGTGAAACTTAAAGGAATTGACGGGGATCCGCACAAGCGGTGGAGCATGTGGTTTAATTTGAAGATACGCGTAGAACCTTACCCACTCTTGACATCTTCCGCAAAGCTATAGAGATATAGTGGAGGTTAACGGAATGACAGATGGTGCATGGTTGTCGTCAGCTCGTGTCGTGAGATGTTCGGTTAAGTCCTGCAACGAGCGCAACCCTTGTCCTTAGTTAGATGATCTAAGGAGACTGCCCGAGTAATTGGGAGGAAGGTGGGGACGACGTCAAATCATCATGCCTCTTACGAGTGGGGCAACACACGTGCTACAATGGACGGTACAAAGAGAAGCAAGACGGCGACGTGGAGCAAATCTCAAAAAACCGTTCTCAGTTCGGATTGTAGTCTGCAACTCGACTACATGAAGTCGGAATCGCTAGTAATCGTAGATCAGCTACGCTACGGTGAATACGTTCTCGGGTCTTGTACACACCGCCCGTCAAACCATGGGAGCTGGTAATGCCCGAAGTCGGTTTTGTTAACTACGGAAACAACCGCCTAAGGCAGGACTGGTGACTGGGGTTAAGTCGTAACAAGGTATCCCTACGAGAACGTGGGGATGGATTACCTCCTTTCTACGGAGTACATTACCTATATTAATAGGATACTTAAGACTATTTTTATTAAAATTATTTGTTACAATGACACATGTACTATGTTAATAGTCCATAGATATATCTAGTTTTGAGAGAACTTTCTCTCTAATTGTTCTTTGAAAACTGAATAGTAAAGATATTACAACGACATCAAATAAAATAAATAAATTAAATTGGTTAATTTGTTTTGATTGATACCGAGTAATTATTATTAAATATAATAATTTATTGAAATGTCTTTGAATATACATCAACAATAGGTCATATATTGTTACAACTTTTAAATAAGTAAGAGTTTGTGGTGGATGCCTTGGGTCTGGAAGTCGATGAAGGACGTGATTACCTGCGATAAGCCTCGTGGAGCTGGATATAAGCTACGAAGCGGGGATTTCCGAATGGGGAAACCTAACTAGAGTAATTTCTAGTTGCTATGTAATGAATAAAATAGTTACATTTGCGAGACACGTTGTGAACTGAAACATCTTAGTAGCAACAGGAAGAGAAAATAAATAATGATTCCATTAGTAGCGGCGAGCGAACGTGGAAGAGCCCAAACCGACATAAGTCGGGGTTGTAGGACTATCTACACGAAGTTACAAATCTTTGTTATAGCAGAATTAGTTGGGAAACTAAAGCATAGAGGGTGAAACTCCCGTACGCGAAATGGCAAAGACTTCTGATAGTATCCTGAGTAGGGCGGGGCACGTGAAACCCTGTCTGAATCTGCCGGGACCATCCGGTAAGGCTAAATACTAACCAGACACCGATAGCGAACTAGTACCGTGAGGGAAAGGTGAAAAGAACCCCGGGAGGGGAGTGAAATAGAATCTGAAACCGCTTACTTACAATTAGTCAGAGCTCGTTAATGAGTGATGGCGTACATCTTGCAGTATGGACCGGCGAGTTATGTTAACATGCGAGGTTAAGTGGAGAAAAACGGAGCCGTAGAGAAATCGAGTCTTAATAGGGCGTTTAGTATGTTGATATATACCCGAAACCATGTGATCTATCCATGAGCAGGCTGAAGCTTGGTTAACCCCAAGTGGAGGGCCGAACCGTAGTACGCTGAAAAGTGCCCGGATGACTTGTGGATAGTGGAGAAATTCCAATCGAACTTGGAGATAGCTGGTTCTCCTCGAAATAGCTTTAGGGCTAGCGTCTGATGTTAAACTTTGGTGGTAGAGCACTGAATATGGAATGGCCGCGCCTAGCGGTACTGACTATAATCAAACTCCGAATACCATTGTGTATTATCAGGCAGTCGGAACCGGGGTGCTAACGTCCCGGCTCGCGAGGGCAACAACCCAGATCGTCAGCTAAGGTCCCAAAATCATGTTAAGTCAGAAAGGTTGTGTGATTTCATAAACAACTAGGAGGTTGGCTTAGAAGCAGCCACCCTTTAAAGAGTGCGTAATAGCTCACTAGTCAAGAGATCATGCGCCAATAATGTAACGGGAGTAAAACATGATACCGAAGCTACGGGTGTGAAAACACGTTAGAGGAGCGTTCTAAGTGCGGCGAAGCTAGACCGTGAGGACTGGTGGAGCGCTTAGAAGTGAGAATGCCGGTATGAGTAACGATTTGTGGTGAGAATCCACAACGCCTATTGGGGAAGGTTTCCTGGGCAAGGTTCGTCCACCCAGGGTTAGTCAGGACCTAAGGAGAGGCTGAAAAGCGTATCCGATGGACAACAGGTTAATATTCCTGTACTACCTATTACTAGTGATGGAGTGACGGAGAAGGATAGCATTACCCATTAATGGATTTGGGGGTAAGTAGCGACTGGTGAGTATAGTTAAATGCGTACTCTATAACCGGAATCTACGATGCATAGGAACTTCGGTTCCGAATTATGTGATTTCATGCTTCCAAGAAAAGCTTCTAAACGTTAAAGTAACTGGTACCTGTACCGAGAACGGACACACGTCCCCAAGATGAGTATTCTAAGGCGCGCGAGAAAACCATCGTTAAGGAACTCTGCAAAATGACCCCGTAAGTTCGCGAGAAGGGGAGCCAACTTCTAGTTGGCCACAGTAAATTGTGAGGGGCAACTGTTTATCAAAAACACAGCTCTCTGCTAAACCGCAAGGTGATGTATAGGGGGTGAAGCCTGCCCAGTGCCCGAAGGTTAAGCGGATGCGTTAGCTTTATGCGAAGCGTTGAAGTGAAGCCCGGGTGAACGGCGGCCGTAACTATAACGGTCCTAAGGTAGCGAAATTCCTTGTCGGCTAAATACTGACCTGCACGAAAGGCGCAATGATCTCTCAACTGTCTCAACGATGGACTCGGTGAAATTATGGTCCCAGTGAAAACGCTGGGTACCCGCATCAAGACGAAAAGACCCCATGGAGCTTTACTACAACTTCGTATTGGAACTTGGCCTAACATGTGTAGGATAGGTGGGAGACTTTGAAGTTAAGGCGCTAGCCTTAATGGAGTCGTCCTTGAAATACCACCCTTGGTATGTTGAGTTTCTAACCTGCCGCCGTTATCCGGTGGGGGGACAGTGCGTGGTGGGTAGTTTGACTGGGGCGGTCGCCTCCTAAAAGGTAACGGAGGCGTTCATAAGGTACACTCAATACGGTCAGAAACCGTATGTAGAGCGCAAAGGTAGAAGTGTGCTTGACTGCGAGACCTACAAGTCGAGCAGGTGCGAAAGCAGGACTTAGTGATCCGGCTGTACGTCATGGAACGGCAGTCGCTCAACGGATAAAAGTTACCCTGGGGATAACAGGCTTATCTTGCCCAAGAGATCACATCGACGGCAAGGTTTGGCACCTCGATGTCGGCTCATCGCATCCTGGAGCTGGAGTCGGTTCCAAGGGTTTGGCTGTTCGCCAATTAAAGCGGTACGCGAGCTGGGTTCAGAACGTCGTGAGACAGTTCGGTCCCTATCTGATGTGGGCGTTGGAATATTGATGAGAGCTGCTCTTAGTACGAGAGGACCGGAGTGGACGTACCGCTGGTGTTCCAGTTGTTCCGCCAGGAGCATAGCTGGGTAGCTAAGTACGGAAAGGATAACCGCTGAAAGCATCTAAGTGGGAAGCCTCCTCAGAGATAAGTATTCCCTTGAAATTCCTTGTAGACGACGAGGTTGATAGGATGGAAGTGTAAGTGTAGTAATACATTCAGCTGACCATTACTAATAAATTGATAGGTTTAAAAGTTAAGATGTTTATTCAAGACATTTTAATGAATTATTATTTACTATTCAGTTTTGAAAAAGCAATGCCCAAATGGGCTTTTTTTATAAAGACTATAATTATAGTATAGGTAAGTTATTGTTTCCATAATATTAGAAAGGAACTAATTATCAAAAAATAAGGAAAACATAAATGAGTCCTAAAACAATACATGGAAAATAACCATGACCCTATAGAATTGGTTTTTTCTCATACAAACGAGACGCATAAAATGTGTAAAAAAATTCCTAATAAAGTAATTTTTATTTTTTTGATTTCAATTAATTTTTTGTCTTTATCTTATATGAAGCCTTATTAATAAACAATTTATTATTAACTCAATTTACTTAACAAGTTTATTATCGTTTTCTATTCTTTTTGTTTATTTTCTAAATATAGAAATTTATTCTCTAATAAGAGAAAACAAAAGGATTACATTTAGATCTTTATTTTTGGAAAGTGATAAATTGACAAAATAACAACATCAAGGTAACTATTTCAGAATAGTATCATGACTTATCTGTTTATTATTATTTTTCTTAATAGGTTTAGTTTTATTTTTTTGTTATAAAGAAATCATATGATAATATGCAGAACAATGTATCTAATCATGTTACTAATAATTTAATTCAAAAATATAATGAAAAAATATTATTACATTTCCCATTTTCTATTTGTATTTCTTCAATTCTTAATTCTCTTTTTATATTAATTCTAGAATTTTATCTAAAAAAGAGCATAAAAAAACAAGTGAAAGGAAGCAATAATGAAACTCTTTAGAAAATTATTTTTTATAGATTTATCTATTCTATTATTCACTTTTCTTTGCTGTTTTTCTGGAATTTATTTTGTTTTCATACAAAAAGCAGTCAATTTAATCAACATTTTTCTTTTATTAATTTGTCTTATTTCGTTTTCTAACATAGCTATTTTGTTTGTTATAAAATTATTTTATTTGAAAAATAAAAAGCAATTAAAACGATTTTTAACTTCTTTTTTTGGGAAAAAGAAAAATTCTTTTTAGAGTCTAATTCTCTTTTTACAAAGAAAATGTAAAATATTACATATTATTTTCTTTTTTTTCAATATTTTTATCAATACTATTTGCTCTTTTAGGTTTCTTACTAGATTTAAGTGACACATTTTTTAGTACTTTTCTTTTAGTTCTAGAAATTATTTTTTGATCAATAAGCAGTTTAGTAAACATAATTAAAAAATAGAATTTATACTTTACAAAAATTCCACAAGGAATGTCGTTTTTGTATCCTAAAAAAACATATTAAAAAATTGAAAAAATTCTTGAATATTTCTTTTTCGTGTTATAATATTAACACGAAGCAAGTAATCTTAGATTACTAAGATTTATGTTCGTGAATTTTTAAAATAGTGTATAATAGTATAGCCTAGAAAATAGGCTTGTGGAGAAGTAGCTCAGCTTGGTAGAGCACTACATTTGGGCTGTAGTGGTCGCAGGTTCAAATCCTGTCTTCTTCACCATTTAATGGGGGGTTAGCTCATTTGGCTAGAGCGCCTGCCTTGCACGCAGGAGGTGGTGGGTTCGAATCCCATACTCTCCACCATTATGGCACTGTAGCTCAGTTGGTTAGAGCATCCGGTTCATACCCGGAAGGTCAAGAGTTCGACTCTCTTCGGTGCTACCAACATAACAATATTTTAAGAATTATATCTATTATTTTGAAGTGAGGACCTATAGCTCAACGGTTAGAGCAACCGGCTCATAACCGGTCGGTTACAGGTTCGAATCCTGTTGGGTCCACCATGGGTGATTACCCAAGAGGCTGAAGGGACTAGTCTTGAAAACTAGCAGGGGCTTCACGGCCCGCGGGGGTTCAAATCCCTCATCACCCGCCATTACAAAATTTAACAGGAACTTGAACATAATAGATCACATCGCGGAGTGGAGCAGTCGGCAGCTCGTCGGGCTCATAACCCGAAGGTCGTAGGTTCAAGTCCTGCCTCCGCAACCAAACGGTTCAGTGGTAAAGTGGTTTAATACGCCTCCCTGTCACGGAGGAGATCGCGGGTTCGATCCCCGTCTGGACCGCCATTTATGGCCCTGTAGCTCAGTTGGTAGAGCAACAGATTGAAGCTCTGTGTGTCGCTGGTTCGATTCCTGCCGGGGCCACCATAAAAAAATACTCTATTTTGTTAGCTTTTCCTTGTTAATAAAATAGAGTATTTTTTTGCTATAATATAAAAATGTTTAAAAAGAAATTATTATTTTTTCTTTCTTTTTTGTCCTTACCTACGATTTTTTGATCAAGTGCTTGTAATTATCAAAGCAATCAAAATTTAACGAATGAGGAGTTTTTAAAACTATTAAGAGAACGATTTTCAGCTTCATCTTTTAAACCTCGAATTAAGTTAGATAGCAATGAAAATTTAGCCACATATACTATTGAAAATTTATATGACCAAGGCAAAATAGATTGAGAAGAATTTGAACAAACTGTTGAATTTAACAATTCAAAAGTAACTGTTATTGGAAAATTATCACAAATTGAATATTCACCTGGTGGTTCAACTACTGCTAAATTTACTTATATTTGAAAGCTCAAAAATAGTCAGATTGCAAGAGCAAGTAAATATACCATTTTAAATGGTTTAAAACCTGTCGAATATCGAAGTGAACCATATTGCCACTTTGGACATTGTCATCCACGTGCTGAAGGAGCACAAGTAATTATTATTAATACACCAAATTAATTTAATGGAGAAATTTATGGACTATAAAAAAACTCTAAATATGCCTGTTACAGGCTTTGAAATGAGAGCCAATTTAACTCAAAAAGAACCTTTATATCGTAAAGAATGATTAGACAACCAAATCTACAAAAAAGTTTTAGAACAAAACAAAAATAATCCTCATTTTATCTTACATGATGGGCCACCATACGCAAATGGAAGTATACATGTTGGACATGCTATGAACAAGATTTTAAAAGATATTATTGTTCGTTATAAATCATTACAAGGATTCTATTCACCTTTTGTACCTGGGTGAGATACACACGGATTACCAATCGAGCACAAAATGCTTTTAGAATCAAAACTCAATAAAGATGAACTCACTCCTTTGATTTTACGTAAAAAAGCTGCTAAATATGCTTTAAAACAAGTAGAAAATCAGAAAAAAGAGTTTGCAACTTTACAACTTCTTAGTGATTTAGAAAAAATTTATATTACTTTAGACAAAAACTATGTAGCTAAACAATTAGAAGTTTTCAAAAAAATGGTTCTTGATGGTCTTGTTTATAAAGGTCTTAAACCTGTTTATTGATCGCCAAGTAGTCAAAGTGCGCTAGCTGAAGCGGAAGTCGAATATCAAGATGTTGTCAGCCCTTCAATTTATGTTGCTTTCAATGTTATTGATTCTGATTTTGCAAGTATCCTAAAAGATGATAAATTAATTATTTGAACTACTACACCATGAACTTTAATCGCTAATGCAGGGGTAGCTTTAGGAGAAAATTTAGTTTATTTAGTTGTGAAACACAACAATCAAAGATACATTGTTGCTGAAGCTTTAGTTGATAATGTAGCTGCTAAATTGAAATGAGAAAACTTTCAAATAGTTGACAAATTTACTGGAAAAGATATTTCAAAAATTACTTATACAACTCCAATTTTAAAACAAGAAGCTCCTGTTGTGATTGGGCACCACGTTACAGCAGATAGTGGAACAGGTTTAGTTCATATTGCTCCATTATTTGGTGAAGACGATTTCCAAATCGGGCTTAAACATAAACTTAATATGATTATGCATGTTAGCGACACAGGAATTATTGAAAATTCAAATACAAAATTTGATGGTATTTTCTATGATGATGCTAATAAATTAATTTCAGAGTTTTTAGGTAACGAATTATTATACTTTGAAAGATTTAAGCACTCATACCCTCATGACTGAAGAACACATAAACCAATTATTTTTAGAGGTACACCACAATGATTTGTTTCAATTGATAAAATTCGTAAACAAATTCTTGATCAAATTGAAACTAGTGTTTCTACTTATCCAGAGTGAGCAAAAAGCCGTTTATTCCAAATGATTGAAAATAGACACGATTGAACAATTTCTAGACAAAGAACATGAGGTGTTCCAATCATTATTTTCTACAACGAGCAAAAAGAACCTGTAATTGCAGCTGATATTTTTGACCACGTAATTTCTTTAGTTAAAGAACACGGTGCAGATATTTGATGAGAAAAAGAAACAGATGAATTGTTACCAGAGAAGTACCGTAATTTAGGATACACAAGAGAAATGGACATTATGGATGTTTGATTTGACTCTGGTGTTTCATCAATTGCTGTTGATATAGCTAATGATGTTGAGTCTCCATATGATTTATATTTAGAAGGTGTTGATCAATATCGTGGATGATTTAACTCATCAATTATTAATTCGGTTGCTTACAAAGGTGTAACACCATATAAAAACCTTATTTCACATGGATTTACTCTTGATGGAAAAGGTGAAAAAATGTCAAAATCAAAAGGAAACACAATTCTTCCACAAGAAGTAATTTCTAAAAGAGGAGCAGACATTTTACGTTTATGAGTAGCTAATAGCGAATATACTAATGACGTAAGTATTTCGGATGAAATTCTTGACCAAAACACTGAACTTTACCGTAAACTTAGAAATACATTAAGATTCATTTTAGGTAACTTAGATGGTTATAATCAAGCTGATTCTGTTCAAAGAAATGGAATTCACAAATATATTCAAAACGTTTTATATCAACTTATTAATAATGTAATTAAAGCATATGATGAATATAAATTTATTAATGTAGTTAAGTTAATTAATAACTTTGTTGTTGAATTATCAAGTTTTTACTTATCAGTAACAAAAGACATTTTATATATTCGTCCAAAAAATGATCCAGAAAGATTAATGGTTTTAGCAAACTTTTATGAAATTGCAGAATTTTTAATTGTTGCTTTAGCTCCTATTATTCCTACTACAGCTGAAGAAGCTTACAAATTCTTTAATAAAGACAATAAAAAAGAATCTGTTATGCTTGATAAATTTGCATCTCAAAAAGAAGTTGATCTAGATTTTATCGACAAGTTTAATTCATTTTTTGCAGCTCGTGACCAAGTGAACATTTTGATCGAAAATGAAATTAAAAAAGGAACAATTAAACGTTCTAATGAAGCAAGTATTATCTTACCTAGAATTTTAGACTTACCTGAAAACTTGGATTTAAGAACTTTATTAATGGTAGGTCAAATTGAGCTTGGTGATGATTATGGTATTTCGAAATTTGAATCAATTAAATGTGAACGTTGCTGAAATCATTTTAAAGAAGAACAAATCAAAGATAATCTTTGCTCAACTTGTTACCAAGTTATTGCGGAGTTAGATAATGAATAATTCATTTTGAAGCACAAAGAAAACAGTTTTATTTAAGTGACTGAAAAGTTTAAAAGCAAATTACAAAAGAATTTTATTTTTCTATTTAATTTTACTTTCGGTTTTTGCAATTTTATTACTGATTGATCAACTTACCAAAACTTACTTATTCAATCATGAAATTATCTCTCCAAATCAATCGAATGAACCACAAGCAGAAAGTATTTACCCAATAGCTAAAAAATACGGTGGCGAAGACCATGGAAGTGGACTTTTAGGAATTCGTAGTGTATGACACCATGGAGTGACAATTTTCGAAAATTCAAACCTTGCTTTTATTCAATTTTTAAGCATTGCTTTACTTGTTTTAATTTTACTTTTCCCGCTTTTCACATACGAGCATCAAAATTGATATGCAATAGCAATTGCGCTTGGAATGTTAGCAGCAGGTGATTTTGGAAACGCTCTCGATCGTTTTATGTTTAATAACTTTGTGAAAGATCTGTTCTATGTACCTTTTTACGAAAACTGATTAGGTAAAACTGTTGGAACATTTAACTTTGCTGATTTTAGTATTTTTGTGGGTATTTTATCGATCTTAATAGCAACTATTGTTTCTTTAATTGTGAATGCTTATAAAAAATACAAAGCAAATAAGAAAAAAGACCAAAATGATCAAGAAATGAATAATGAAGTGGCCTAGGCCGCTTTTTTTATGAAATTCAAACAAAAATAGAATCCTGCGTTTCCAAGTTGTAATGAAGAAAAAAACGAATACACCTACAAATAAGGCGTATTCGTTTTTTGTACTTTTAAATTACAATGATAGACCATCCACTACATATTGAAAATCACTATATATTTTGTTTAATTCCTTATGTTCTGGGTCTAAATTATTCTTGATTTCACTTACAACTTTACCATTCACAGTCTTTGTTGTGATTGTTATAAGTTTCAATGCATCTATAAACATATTCATTGTGAGTTTTTGGATCTCTCCATTATCTTTATAAAATTTCTTTAATTTATAAATGCAATATTTCAAAACAATTAGAGACAAAAAGCATAAAAACACATGAGATTGAATATGTTCATCTTTATAGACGTACATCGGTCTAACTTCGATTGCTGATTTTAAAGTTCTAAAACCTTCTTCCACTTTTCATTGTCCCTTATATATTTCATTCGCTTCTTTTGAATCTATATTTGTTATGTTGGTTTCAATCATATAAAAACCATCTTCATTAGCGACTTTTTTAATTTTTTCGATATTTAATCTTCCAACTGTTTTACCATCTACATCCATATACTTTTTCTTATATTCAGGAACCAAAGCACTTAATGGAAATTCACCGTTAATAGATTTTTTCTCCAATTTATTAATAAGATTTTGTCTTTTTATTTTGTCTAAAGTTTGTTTTGAAGGGCTAAAATAGACAAATTGTTTTCTAAAGGTATCGCTATATCTTTTTTTATTTTTATTTTTAGCTCAAACAGATTGGACGAGTCTAGATTTAGTAAAATAATCATTTTCCTGAACAAACCCTTGATCATTTACTATAAATGCTTTATCTTCTTTTCCAAGAATATCAATACGTTTCTGAACTATATATTTATATCCTTTTTGTTCTAAATATCTTAAATTTGCATTTTGACTAATACCTTTATCAGCAACTATTACTGTGTCTTTTGTTTTGTAAATTCTTTGCATTTCAATTAAAAATTTCACAAGAGTTTTAGAATCTCCAGTATTTCCTTCGAAGACTTTATAGTGAAAAGGAATACCATTATTATCAACTGCCATAGCCACAACAATTTGATCTTCATCATGCTTTCCGTCTTTAGAAAAACCTCTTTGTCTCAAACCATCTCTTGAAAAACTTTGAAAATAAACAGTTGTATTATCAAAATGCATTAATTTTGTGTTTCTAGTTGTCAATTCTTGCATTTTGTTATAAATATTGACTAAAATTGTATTTTTATATTCTAAAAAAGTATCAAAATAGTTATAAATTGAAGATTTTTTTACATCTATCTCATGTAAAAAATCATTTTTGTTTTTGTATTGACAAATATAACTTCTTGGTTGAATTATTCTTGTTGCAACAATAAATTCCAATACTTCTTCTAAAGATTTGTGTTTAGTTTTAGGTAATCCTTTAAATAAATCTAGTTCTTTAATTACTTTATAAATAAGTTCAATACCAACGTTTTTCACATTTGTTTCGACAGATGTTGGGTTAAGCAATTGGAAAAATTTGGTTTTAACTTCAATTTTATCTTCTCCAACAGGAACCAATCTAGCAATTGGTTTTAAATCATCGATGTTTTGTAGAGAATATTTTTCTTTAATTTCTTCTCAATAACCTAATCCAACTAAATTCCCAATCCCTTTACCGTATCCTTTTGATATTCCTAATGCAATGTAAATCCCTTTTGGGTTTTTTCTTTTATACAAAATGTAGTTGCTCATATTTATATTATACATTATTATCATTGTAATCATTGTAAAAAGTTAAAATAATTGAAAATGGTACTTATATACAATGTATATAAGTAATAAGGTAAAAGGTATAAAAAAGAGCTTCCAACTTGGAAACTCAGGTGAAGTGGCCTAGGCCGCTTTTTTTATGAAATTCAAACAAAAATAGAATAAAGATTTCTTAAAAGTATTTTTTACTCATTTAAAAATAATATAAAATTATTTTTATGAAAAATATTTCGAATGAAAATAAAAAAAATGAACACGAAAAATGCAATAAGACATGTTTTGCATCAAAAACTGTTCTCGATAAATACAAATTTTGACAGTATGCCAAATACAAAAAAATTTTTCCAACTGATAAAATTGAAATAGCCCAAAATTATGCTTCAAATAAAACAGTTCCTGAAATTTCTCAAAAAGATATTGAAGTCAACACAGAATGACTTAAATATAAGATGGGGAAATATTTAGCTAACAACATGAAAAAACCACTAACATTTAAAATGTTTTTAACCAAGTATTGAAAAAACATTCTAATTGTTTTTTTATCTGCTGTAATTTTTAACTTTGGAGTTCAAGCTTTTTTAAGTAAAGCAGACACAATCCCATCTGGAATTACAGGGGTACCAACACTTTTGCAACAAATTTTTCCAAAACTTAAACCTTATTTTGCGCTTATTTATCTTGCATGTAATATTCCACTCTTTCTTTGTTTTGGATGAAAATTAAAAAAATCTTTTTTCTTAATCACACTTCTTTTTATGATTTTCCAAATTTTAATTAACCTTCTGTTAGTTAATATTGATTTTGTTAGAGAATTTATCACTAACAAAATCGAATTTGTTCCAATGAACATTGCTGTTGTAAGACAATATTTATATGGTGACGAAGCAATTAACCACCTTACAACTTCAGGGATGGAAAGTCTTTTAAATGAATGAAAAGATCTTAATAATTGAAATGATCAAAGCTTTGAATGAATCAAAAATGAATTATTAAATAATTATGTTGATGCAAATGGAAATGTAATCTATCATTTAACACATTTAGAAAAATTATCTTATTGATATGATACTGGTAAAACCTGACCAATTTTAATTTATGGTGCTTTAGGTGCTATTTTCATCGGAATTGGTGTAGCTCTTTCTTGAAAAGCTGGTGGTTCAACTGGTGGAACAGATATTATTGCTTACTACTTTTCTTATAAAACCAAGAAAAGCATTGGGAATATACTTAGTGTTGTAGCTATTTTTACAGCAATTATTTTCCTTGTGATCTATGCTATTGTAAAACCTAATCCAAGATCAATAATTATAGGAACAAGAGAGTTATCAACATTTAGTTACATCGTAATTTCAAATTTAGTTGTTAATAAACTTTATCCAAAATACAAAAAAATTAACTTAACAATAATTTCATCTGAACCTGAAAAAATTATTGCTTACTTCAAACTTATCAACTACTGACATAGTTATAGAATTATTCGTTATAAATCAGGTTACACAGGCAAATATGGCTTTGGTATTGAAACTTCTATTTTATTAATGGAAGCAAAAAACCTTGTTGATGATCTTAAATTAATTGACCCTAATATTTGAATTTCACAAACCAAAATTGATAAAATTTACGGAAAATTCAATATTGACTATGTTGAATAATCAAAAAAAGAGTTCTTTTTTAGTTCACAGGAGCTCTTTTTTTTATTTATTTAATGGAGGAAGAAAAAATGAAACTACAAGAATTAGAAAAAGTCAAAAAAGAAAACTACAAAGATCTTAGCGTTGGCTTTGCAATCACTACTTTTACAGCGAATTTAGTAGCATTAATTAGTGCTATTGCTCCACTTGTTGGTCTTATTAAAACTTCGCTTGCCTCGCATGGAGAAATTAAGGATAAATTTGTCCATTACAAATGACAGCTAGGCAAAGATGGAGCATCAAAAAGTCCAACAGATACTTTTACTACTTTTGATTAATTTAGCTTGCAAACATCTTTTTTAGAATTCTATTTTTTCGTTTTCTTTTTTATTAAAAAGAATTATAATAGATGTGTTACTTTCTTAGTAACCGTACCAAAAAGGTTCAAAAAGCATCATAAAGATCACCTTAAGGACGAGCCACTTAATGGAGGTATTGCATGTTAGCAATTATCGAAACAGGTGGGAAACAACTTTTAGTTAAAGAAGGTCAAACAATCTTCGTTGAAAAAATCGAAGGCGAAGAAGGTCAAGAAGTAAAATTTGATAAAGTTTTATTAGTTGACCAAAAAATTGGACAACCTTACTTAGAAAATGCATTAGTAACAGGAATTATTGAAAAACAAGGAAAAGCAAAAAAAATCGTTGTTTATCGTCACAACGCTAAGTCTACTCACAAGAGAAAACTTGGACACCGTCAACCATACACACGTGTAAAAATTACAGGAATTCAAGGCTAATAGAAAATGGCAAAAACCAAAGCTGGTGGATCTACCCGTAACGGTCGTGATTCACATTCAAAACGTTTAGGTGCTAAATTAGGTGACGGACAATACTGTACAGCAGGTTCAATCATTTATCGTCAAAGAGGAACAAAAATCTTCCCAGGTGAAAATGTTGGACGTGGTGGAGACGATACATTATATTCAAAAATTACTGGTTACGTAAAATACGAATGCAAAAGAAACAGAAAGTTTGTTTCTGTATACCCAGAAAGAGTAAAATAAATGATAAAAAGCACTTATTTAAGTGCTTTTTATTTCTTTTATGTCGGTAATTAAGCTAGCTCCATCTTTTATTAATTGCGTATTTCCATCATCAATATTAACGCCTGGAAAGCAATAAACTTCTTTCCCGTAATTCAAAAAGTAGTTAACAAGACCGTGTGACTTACTATTTTTGTTAGAAGAAATCATAATAATAAAATCTGCTAAATATGCAATTAAATCACAGTTCATCAAATAATGAAATTTTTTAGGATGAGTATTTATTGGTCAAACCGAAATATAAAGCTCATTTTCAAGATTTATTTTGCTTTGATCAATTTTATCAAGACCAGAACTTAAGATGTAAATAGTATTTGAATGTTTGCTTGTTATTTTTTCTTTTAGTAAATTTTGGCCTTTTTTAATGTCACTTGTTATTCATGCAAAATCATCTGAAAAAATTTTACTTACACGTGAAACAAAGAATTTGGTAAGTGGACTATCAATTTCATTAATCATTGCCACTTTATATTGTTTGTTTAAAAGTTCAATGTTACCAATATAAAAAATGAGTGCTGGATATTCTCTATCTTTTTCTTTTGCAAATGGATAATAAGGATCTAAAGGTGTTAGATATTTAATTTCTTTTTGTTGATAGATTTGCTTTATTTCAATTAATTTGTTTTGATCAATTTGATTTTGCTTTCTTAATGATTCAATTACGCTTGAATAATTACCTTTGTAAATGTGAGTTAAATAAAGTAATAATAAATTCATCTTTTTACCCCCATAAAATAGATAAAAAAAGAACGAAAAAGAAACCGGTAAAAAACTAAATTTATTTAAAAATGTAATTAATTCCATTTTTTTTCTCAATATACAAAATCATTATTTATAAAAAAAATAAAAATAATATAATAATGTAAAAACATATAATAAGCAACTAAATTAGGAGAACTTTTATTATGAAAATAGCTTTTTTCGATTCAAAAGACTATGATGTAAAATACTTTGAAAAATTCAATAACGGAAGACACGAAATTACATTCTTCAAAGAAAATTTAAACTTAAATACAGCTAAATTAGCAAAAGGTTACGATGCTGTTTGTGGTTTTGTTAACACATATGGTGATAAAGTGATTTTAGAAGTACTTAAAAAACTAGGAGTTAAATTCTGATTCCAAAGATCAATGGGATACAACAAAATTGATGTAGCTAAAGCTAATGAATTAGGAATTGAAGTTTTTAGAATTTTTAACTATTCAGCAGAAAGTATTGGTGAATTTGCTATGGCAGGTTTATTATGCTTAAACAGAAATTTAATTAAAGCACATGACAGAGTGTCAAAATACAATTTCTCATTAAATGGACTTGATGGACTTTGTGTTGGTAACTCAACAATTGGGGTTATTGGTTCTGGAAAAATTGGACAAACATTTATTAAAATTGCAAAAGCAACAGGGGCAAGAGTTATTGTTTTTGACGCTTTCGCTCAAGAAAACTTTCCAGAAACAGCAGATAAATTTGGTTTTGAATGAGTTTCATTAACAGAATTACTTAAACAAAGTGATTTCATTTCAATTCACTGTCCTTTATTATCATCAACAAGATACTTAATTGATGATGCTGCGATTGAAGTTATGAAACCAGGTGTTATTTTAGTTAATACAGCACGTGGTGAAATTATGGACTTAAAAGCAGTTTTAAGAGGACTTAAATCAGGTAAAATTCGTGGACTTGCAACTGACGTTTTAGAAAGAGAAGAAGGAAGATTCTACGAAGATGTTTCATCAAGAATTGAAGAACTTAAAGCAATGGATCCAGACTGAAAAGAATTAATTGAAATGGACAATGTTTTAGTAACATCACACCAAGCTTACTTAACAGATTTAGCTCTTACACAAATTGCTAAAACAACATTAGATAATGCAGATGCAGCAGAGCAAGGTAACTTTGACAATGCATTAAGACTTATGGAGAACGGAAAAATTAAAAATGGATAATAGTAAAACAACAGCAAAAGATTTTTGAACTTTCACAAAAGGTTTTTTCTCATTTTTTAAATTAACTAAAGAAAGAAGAGAAAATGCTGAAAAACCTAAAGATTTAAGAACATGAATCGTACATGGAATTTCAGAATTTATCGGAACAATTTTTATTTCATTAGGCCTTGCAGGGCTTAGTATTTATGTATCAAAAGCAGGACAAACTCCGCTTGTGATTGAAGAATATTTAATTCACCCAATTATTGTTGGATTTTTTGCAGGTTTTATCATCGTAGGACTTTGTTTATTTATTTTCTTACGTTGAAGTTGTGATTTAAACCCTTCAGTTTCATTTTTTAGATATCTTAATGGAACTAACAATGGATATTACACAATTTACAAAATCTCTATTCAAGTTTTAGGTGCAATTTGTGCAGGACTAATCATTTATGGTGTTGGTTCTCTAACAGCTCCAACGATTATACTTAAGAGTGGAGAAACTGTTAAAACTATATCTAATGCACCAATTGATGCCCTTTCAGCAGCAAAAAAAGCTTTTGAACCAGTTAAAAACGTATCTTTAACATCAGGAACATTATGAGTTTTCTTTGTTGAATTAGTTATGACAGCTGTTCTTTTATTCCCAATCTTCTCACCTAACATTAATTCAAAATACCGTGATTTATTTATCATGTTTATTATTTCTATGTCAGTTTGAATGGGATTATTAGGTGGAACAGCAGCAATTAACCCAGCTAGAGGTTTTGCTCAACAATTACCTACTCTTTTCTTCCATCAAAATTCTGAATCATTAGGTGCTCATGCAGTTCTTAAAGGATTTGGTGACGCTAATACAGGACAATCTGATTTAATTACTCTTTCTTCAACATCATGAACAAGCGTTGTTTGTGCAACTGCTGCAATGATTTTAGGTGATTTATTAGCTCCTGTTTTCTATATTTTCGTTCAAGGAGTTACAGAAAAGGTAGTTAACCCTATGATCGTTAAAATTATTGGATACAAAAATTACAAAGCATTAAACATGGAATCTCCAGCAAAAAACAAAAAGCAATAAGATAAAAAAGGCCAGCAAAAGCTGGTTTTTTTGTGAAAATCTTTCCAAAAAAGCAATTATTTAGGTAAAAATAATAAAATTAAATTATTAAATTCAAGAGAAGGAGTTTTTATGTCTAAAAACAAAGTTTTAGTTATTAATGCTGGTAGTAGTTCAATTAAGATCAGTTTATTTAATAAATCAGATTTATCATTAATTGCAAGCGGTATTGCTGAAAGAATAACTTTACCTGAAGGAGCTTTATCAATTAAATATAATGGCGAAAAACATTCTAAAACATTGCCTCTTCCTACCCATGAAGTTGCTGTGGAAGAAATTTATAAATTAATGCAAGAAATTAGTTTAATTGAAGATAAAAAAGAAATTGAATATATTGGATTTAGAGTTGTGCAAGGTGGAAACTATTTTAGTGATAGTACAATTATCAATGAAGATGTAATCTCAAAAATTGAAGAATGTGCAATTTATGCTCCTTTACACAATCCTGGTGCATTAATGGCAATTAGAGGGTTCCAAAAAGTTTTTCCACAAGCAAAATTAACTGTAGATTTTGACACTGCATTTCATGCTACAATCAATAAAGTTAATTCAACTTATGGATTGCCATATGAAATTACTGAAAAATATAACATTAAACGTTATGGAGCTCATGGTATTAGCCATCAATTCATTACACAAAAACTTGCTCAAATTTTAGGAAAAGATAAAGTTACATTTATCAATCTTCATTTAGGAAATGGTGCTAGTTTATGTGCTGTAAAAGATTCAAAATCATTTGATACTTCAATGGGACTTACACCGCTTGCTGGTGTAATGATGGGAACAAGAAGTGGTGATATCGATCCTTCTATCCACCAATTCTTAATGAAAGAATTAAATATGAATATTGATGAATTTACTGATTTATTAAACAAAAAAAGTGGTGTTCTAGGTGTTTCGGGATTATCTAGCGATATGAGAGATATTCGGGACGCAATTGATGAAGGACATGAAAGAGCGACTTTTGCATTAGAACTTTATGCTCAAAAAATAGTGGATTATGTTGCTGCATACGCTAACAAAATTGGAGGAGAAATTGATGCATTAGTTTTCACTGCTGGTGTTGGTGAAAATGACCCTGATTTACGTCAAATTATTTGCAATAAACTCTTTTTTAAAAAATTTGAAATTGATCCAAAAATTAATTTTGAAAAATTTGGAGAATACAAATTAATTAGTACTCCAAATAGTGAAGTGTCAGTTTATGTAATTAGAACAAACGAAGAATTAGTCATTGCGAAAAACGCATTAAGATTATTTAAAGAAGTCTAGCTTTGGCTAGATTTTTCTTATCTCTATTCAAGTATTTTTTATATAATTAAATAATAAAAAAGAGGCTATATGTTTAAATTTGTCAAATCGTCTACAGATCAAAATAATTATTATGAACATCCAAATTATGAAATTGCATTTTGAGGTCGTTCAAATGTTGGTAAAAGTTCTTTACTAAATGCACTAATGGGTAATGAAAAACTAGCAAGAGTGTCAAAAACACCAGGAAGAACCCAACTTTTAAACTTTTTCGAAAATGAACATGGAGTTGTTTTTGTGGATTTACCAGGTTATGGTTATGCTAAAATTTCAAATACTCAAAAACAAAAAATGCTTGATATGATTCATGATTACCTTGTGCATCGTCAAAACTTAAAGCACCTTATTGTTTTAATTGATTCAAGACATGGAATCACTAAAACAGATGAAGAAATTTTAACTTACCTTGAAGAAATGGGCATGCCTTTTACTTTAGTTTTTACTAAAGCTGATAAATTAAAACAAAAAGATAAGTCGCAGCTACTTAAAAAAATTAAACAAGATCGCCAAATTTTCAAATTTAATAAGTATCATATTGTTTCAAGTGAAACAAAACTAGGAATTAATTCCTTGCTTTTAGACATACAAGACATATTGAATGGAGAAGAACATGAATAAGAACATCTTAAAAAAACTTTCACTCGTTTTAGGTGGAGCAGCAATCACAGCAACAATGGTAGCTGTAGGTGTAGTTACTATTCAAAAACAAAACACTCAAAACGAGAGCGCTAAACTTGCGAAAACTTTAGATAGTTTATTTTTTATGGCAGGAAGTGATATCGAAGCCAAAAAACAAAACACAATCGCATCGAAATATGTTGCTCCTCAAGATCGTTTATATGAAACTAGTGCGCCAGGATTTAGTGATAAAATTAATTGAATTGAACTTCTTTTACTTGATAATCTCAAAACAGAAAGCCAGCTTAAGGAAAAAAGTTTTTATTTAGCTTCGCCAAGCGGTGAAATTGCTAATTCTTTAATTCAGTTTGGATTTGTTGTACAAAAAGATAATTCATTAACTAAAAAATCTAATTTTAGTATTAAAGCAAAATCATATGCAAATGATCTTAAAGGAGAATTGTTCCTGGAATTAGTTGTCCTTGATGGTGATACTGTTTTAGGTAAAAAAGTCTATAAAATCGATGGTTTTCAAAAAGTATCGCAAGAAGATCCTGGTACTTTAGCTATTTATGAAGAACAAAGCAATAATAATATTAATCTTTCTTTAAACAAAACTCAAATGTTATCTTATTCAAATTTTGATGCATTTGATGCTAAATACAAAGAAGTTGAAGGTAATTTAGAAAAAAAAGTTGAATTTATTAAACAACTTATTAATGTTTATCCAACCAATATGTCTTCTTACATTAATTATGATCAAGCTAATTTTTCTTATAAAAAAGTTGAAGAAAATAAATTGGAAATTAAAGTTTCTATGCCTTATAAAACCCAAATACATGCTGCAACAGAAGAAAATTTAAATGCAACAGAAACAATGCAACTGAACACTTTGGAAGTGACTTTCCCAATTTATACATTTGAATAAAATAAACAACAATAATAATATGTTATCATTTCCTTTTTTACACTCCAAAAAAGAGAAAATCAATTATTATTTTCTACCCTTAGTGTTACAATTTGAATGATATTAAAATTAATATTTTTATAAATCTAATATTTCAAAAAAACAAATTAGGAGTCTTAAATGAAAATTACAGATAAAAGAACTAAATTAGTTGCTACTATCGGTCCTTCAAGTGACAATTATGATATGTTAAAAGCTTTAGTTGAAAACGGAGTTACATGTATTAGAGCAAACTTTTCACACGGTTCACACGAAGAACAAGGAAACAAATTTAACCTTGGAAAAAGAGTTTCACAAGAACTTAAAATTCCAGTTTCATTACTTTTAGATACAAAAGGCCCAGAAATCCGTGTAGGAAAAATGAAAGATGGTGCTCAAGTTGTTAACGCAGGAAGTGAAGTTTTAATTCACACAACAGCTGAAGCATTCCAAAATTTAGAAGGAACTTCAACAGAAATTTCAGTAGCATATGATATGGCTCAAGATTTAGTTGTTGGAAACCAAGTTTTACTTGATGATGGTAAACTTTCAACAGTAGTTACAGAAGTTGGAAAAGGATATGTTAAAGTTAGAGCAGAAAACACACACAAATTAAAAACAAACAAACGTATTAATTTACCAGGTGTTGACTTTACATTACCTTTCTTAGCAGAAAAAGATATTGAAGACGTTAAATTCGGTATTAAAGAAGGAATTAACTATGTTGCTGCTTCATTTGTTAACTCAGCAAGAAATGTTAAAGAATTAAGAAAACTTCTTGATGATAACGGTGGAAAACACGTTCAAATTATTTCAAAAATCGAATCACACCTTGGATGCTTAAACATTGAAGAAATTATTGAAGCATCAGATGGAATTATGGTTGCTCGTGGAGATTTAGGATTAGAAATTCCTTACTACGATGTTCCATACTACCAAAAGAAAATGATTAGAAAATGTCGTGAAGCTGGAAAACCAGTTATTGTTGCTACACAAATGCTTGACTCAATGGAAAACTCACCACACCCAACACGTGCTGAAGTAACAGACGTTTACTACGCAGTAGAACTTGGAGCTGACTCAACAATGCTTTCAGGTGAAAGTGCAAATGGTAACTTCCCATTAGAATCTGTAAAAACAATGACAGCTATTTCAAAACGTGCAGAAAAAGAATTCTACAGCAGAAACTACTACCCAATCCAATTAGAAAAAGTTTGAGAAAACTCAAATCAATCAGATAAAAGAACAAAAATCGCTTACGAAATTGCAAGAAAAGCAATCGATGGTGAATACAAATATGTTGTTGTTCTTTCAAGAACAGGTGAACTTCTTAAACAAGTTGCTAAATTCCGTCCAAACACAACAATTATTGGTGTTGTAAATGATCCAAAAATGGTTAAAGGATTTGGAATTTATTCATCAGTATTTACTTCATTAGATTCTGAAGCTTTATTCCCAATTGTTAAAGCTGACCACGCTAAAGCAATTGAATCACTTGCACCTTACGGAATTCAAAAAGGTGATAGATTCTTAGTTGTTGAAAACGAAAAAATGACAGAACACGAAGTTAAATAATATAATTTCAAATAAAAACATCCTATCTTATAAGTGGGATGTTTTTTTCTTGATCTATCAAAGCGAACCAACAAGGAAAAGTCTAATTCCGTTTTCTATGCACTAATTTTTTTATAATTAAACTATGAAAAGATATTTAAAAAAACATTTTTGATATGGATTTCTTATTCCTGCGGTCTCATTAACTGCAGTTATTTCAACAAGTTGTGATAATACTAATAAAAAATATTCACAATGAGGACTTGACGCTTCAAATCCATACCAATTTAAATTAGGGAAACTTATGTTCCAATTACCAAGCGAAAAATTTAATGTTTATATACCTAAAATTCAAGCTGTGGATAATGAAGAAAAGTATGTGCAAATTGAAAAAGAATTAAAATCAGAAATTAAAAGACATGAAATGCAAAATTATAAACAAGAACAAATTGCACAACTTCAAAGTTTAAATAACTTAAATCAAAGCGAAATAGATGAGTTTCAAAAAGAAATTGTTGAAGCTTACTCTTACAGCGCTATTGATAAAGCAATTGCAAAAGCAGAATATTTAAATAAATCAAAAGAGGTTAGATACGCTAATATGCCAGAAAAAAGAACTTATATTGATAATTTAGAAGTTAAACCTAGTGACAAAGATTTCAAATTTTGAGCAGATCCTTCGTTTACAAAATTTATTGATATGAACAAATTATCATATTTAGATATGCCTAATAAAGTTCAAATGATTGCTCCTTTTAATAATAACCATCCTAAAACAAGTTTAATGTATCAATTAACAGTTTATTCTTTTGCAGATGGTAATAATGATGGAATTGGTGATTTTATTGGGCTAAAAGAAAATCTTGATTATTTTGAAAAATTAGGAGTAGATGCTCTTTATTTATCGCCCGTTTTTCCTGCAAGTAGCTATCATGGTTATGATGTTATTGATTATACAGATATTGCGCCCGAACTTGGTGGAATGGAAGCTTTTGATCAGTTTCTAATTTTGGCTCATCAAAAAGGAATTCGTGTGATTTTAGACGTTCCTTTTAATCATACTTCATATGAGCACCCATGATTCCAAGAAGCGCTAAAAGGAAATGAAAAATACCAATCTTATTATAATTTTTACAATGTTTATAGTGATACTAAATTAAATGCAGAACAACGTGATGAACCATGACTTAAAAGCATGTACACACACATTGATCAAAAAGTACCTTTAGCTTCAAAAGCATGAACTGGGTATTTTTGAGCAGGAATGCCAGATTTAAATCTTAATAATGATCTTGTTAAAGATGAAATCAATGCGGTACATGAATTTTGAGCTAAAAAAGGAATTGATGGCTTTCGTTACGATGCTTTTTATCATATTTTTGATAATTATAACCCTAATAAACATGGCGAAAATGGTTCTTCAACAAACAAAACAACTAGCGCTTTTGTCTCATGAAGAAAAGCTGCTAATAAAGGTTTAGAAGCACGCACAAATAGCAACATTACCAGTTCTACCGATGATTTCTTTATGTTTGGAGAATGATGAGGCAGCGTTTATGATGCTAATAAATATTTTAAATTTTTAAACATTAAAAGTTTAGGTAGCGTTATTGATGGACACAATTACAAAACAAAAGAATATAACACATCAACTGGAGAGCTTGTCAAATCAGTTTATTTAACACCAAACGAAGAAAAAAGTGTAATTAATAATCTCAATTCTTATCACGCTGAATGAATGCCGTTTTTAGATAATCATGACATTGAGCGTTGAATTAACGAAGTGAAATGAAAAATTACACACAGTAATGTAACCAACAAACCTTCGGTTTTAACTCAAGATGAAATTGACGCTTATAATTATGCTTTAACAAGTCTTCTTTCAAGAGGTGGACTACCAATTTTATATGACGGAAACGAACTTTATATGCAAGGTGGACCAAAAAGTGGAGAAGGCAACGGAGATTACAATATTCGTGAATCATTCAATTGAGAAGATCCATCAAAAGTAGTTTACTTCTTTGAAAAGAAAAGTGGTGATTTAATCAGTAAACGTGCAAGTTTTGGAAATCCAAGCATCGAAAAAATGATTGCAGACCCTAACAGTGGATTTAATTTAGTATCCAAGTTAGCTCAAATTAGACAAAATTATCCTGCAGCTAGAGAACAAAAAGTCGAATACATCACAGAACCTAGCCTTCTTTTTGATAATTTAACTCCAGATAAAGAAAAAATGATAACTGTGAGAGATAATCAAGACGGTACATATTTAGTGTACTTTTATGGTTATAAACCAACAGGAAATCTTGATAATTTAACTTTAAAAAATAATTATCAAATCCAAAAGGAACTAATCAACAAAAATATTGTCACAAACAGCAATGTCTTCAATAACAAAACAAGTGGTTTTATAGGAGTTTTTGTAATATCTACCAAGTAGAAAGAAAAAACACACTGGCTAATTTTAAGCTAGTGTGTTTTTGTTTTATGATAAGGTAAACTCAATTACGTTTAAAGCTAAAGCTTGTTGTTCTTTTGTTATATATTCTTGTTGTGTTAATTGGAACACCTCATCAAATGCAGCTTTAAGTTTTGGTAATTTAACTGTTCCTTCTTCCGAAGAATTTAAAATTTCTTCTAATTTTGCTGTTGAAACAGAATAGTCATTTTCATGAATAAACTCAATTAATTCAATTACTCTACTATTTCAGCTTTCTAATTCTGTCACGTTTGGATTTAATACTAAATTATTAATACGTGGACTAATTGGAGCAACTGACATTGATTTAAGTATCTTGTACTGTATTTCAGAGATTTCTACTACAAAATTAATAGATGAATAGTTTGTTGTTGTTGAAAAGACAGTTTCTTCAGGTAACGTTGAACCTAGTTGTTTTAAATTTAGGTATTTCCCTTCATGACCAAAACCATATGCTAAATCAATTTTAAAAATATTTTGATTATTAAT
Source organism: Mycoplasmopsis glycophila (assembly GCF_900660605.1). Lineage (NCBI taxonomy): Bacteria > Bacillati > Mycoplasmatota > Mycoplasmoidales > Metamycoplasmataceae > Mycoplasmopsis > Mycoplasmopsis glycophila. Next base: position 185,796 of record NZ_LR215024.1, read on the forward strand.
TGTACTATTTGATAAGCTTTTTGCAATTAACGGGTTAAAGCCTAAAGCGTGCACTTCTCCTAATAAGCTTTGGTTAGAAAATAAATCAATGAATGGTTCATATTTTAAATTTTTAACAAGAGATGGATCGAATTTAATACTTAAGATATATTTTTTATCACTTGCAGAAGGATATTTTTGATTTAAAAAGTAAGACATTGTGCCTGGCTTTGAAACATCGCTTGAACTAATTAGACGTCCTGCTCCAACTTCCGCAATTTTTAAATAAATTTTATCTTGGTATTTTGTATCTCCAACTTTGTAATTAAATACTAAAGAATTATTTCATTTAACATCATCTTCTAAAAGGTTATATTCACTCTTTTGATAATTATATTTTGAAAACTCTTGGATTTGTTTTGCAGCAAATTCCTGGCTCGCACTATTGTTTTGTGCTAACGCATTAAGTCTTTCTCTTAAATTATTAAAATCAATGTATGTGAAACTTTCTGAAGGTTCTTCATTAGGATCAAAAGTAGATAAATCTTCTGTTTCAATAAAAGTGTTTGAAAAAAGATTTGATACAGGTAATGTAATTACATTGTTTTCAATAAGATTTGACATTACTTCTTGAATTTTTTTGTAGAAAAGATCAATTTCGTAAGTGTCTTTATCAATTGCATTTGTTAAAACTTCTTTTGAACTATTTGCAACTTGTTCGTTTATTTTTGTTCTATAGTTCTCTAAATTGTTTTCTGTAACTTTTTGCTCATAACTTTTTAAAATTTCTTTAAAGAAACCAATCGCTTCCATGGCTTGAATTAATTTGATACGTTTTTGTTGTGCGATAGCTTGGAATTCTTGTGTTTTAGCTTGGTTTTGTTGTAAAACACCAAAAAATTTACCTGCTATTTCTTCTAAAAAATTACCAACTTTTTCTTGGAAAAATTGCATATTGTCAATGTCATATTCATTTGGCAAAATCATTTCATCTAATTTTGAGTTTATTGTATTTATGAAGTTATTTTTAAAGAAAAGAAAGACTTGATCATAAGAAATTTTTAAACCATTATCTAGTTGATTTTGGATTATTTCTTTCATAATTTTGACAAAATCTTGAGTTCAAATATTTAGATAACTATCTAGACCTTTTTCAAGAAGTTTTTCAAGCTCTACATAAACGGGCTGAAAATCTTCTTTCTCTTTAAACCTTAAATCAAGTCTTATTGGGTTTATTTGGCTATTCATATCTAAATTATTTTGAATTTTATTCATAAGTTCTATTGCGAGATTATCAACTTTATTTTCAAAAGAATACATGTTATTTAAGTTGAAAATTTCAATAGACTTAAATTCGGCGTCAATTTGATCACTTTTGTTTTTATAATCTTTAAAAACTTGTTCGTCTGGAAAAGCACTAACAAGACTATTGAACGAAAGCATCTCAACAAAAGATTTATTCATTTGTATGAAAGCAAGCTGCATTTCGTACATTTTAGTAATATTAGATTTTAAGTATTCAAAATTATTTAAATTAGCTTCGTTTTCTCTTTGGTCTTGAATCTCTTTTCATTTTTTCTTTAAGTCAGAAGTAAATAAATAGTTATTATTTTGTGTATTTGATAAAAAGTTTCCTAAAAGTTCATTTAAACTAGAGTATGTTTTTCCTTCAAAAAATTGAAGTTCTTTCATGTTATTATCGCTTGAAGCTTCAATTAAGAAAGTATCATAAAATCAAATTTGAAGATATTTATTTTTAAATTCATTAGTTTGTTCTTTTGAAAAACTAGTAGAAGAAGAACTCTCTCCTATGTTTTCAAAAGTTTCATACAAACTATTAAAGCTAGTTTCTATTTCTGATGTTGGGTTTTGAATTTTTTTAAATTGCTCTTTTACACTTTGTTTAAGCATTTCAACTGTCACTTGTGTATCTTTGATTCTCTCTGATATTTGTAGAAAACTGCTAATTTTAAGAACTAAATTTTGCTCAATAGCAGCTTGTAATTGTCAATCTTGATTGTTTAATAATTTTTCTTTTAAATTAGGTGCATCATTTTTGATTTCTGTGATTTTTTGAATAAAATCATTTCAAATTTGTGACGAAAATAATGGTGAGTAGTCATATTTTGCTACTTCTTCAATTTTTTCATTAAGCATCTTTTGGTTATCTTTAAAAAAGAGATCAAAAATTAATTCTGATTTTTTTTCTTCTGATAATTTCACAGAAGCATTTTCTGTTTTTTCTGGTGCACATTTAGAAGCTAATAAAGGAACTAAAGGCAAAATAGGACCAGTTGTTAAAAATATTTTTTTTCATTGTTTTTTCATAAATACTATTATATAAAACTTTGTTATTTATTTACGTTTTAGATACTTGAAAATCTTTTTATTTACCTTTTTTGAAGTGTTTTTAATATATAATTAAATCATTCTTGTTTAAAAGAATTATATAAGGAGAAAATATGGAAAATAATTCGAAACCAATGGTTGTCGGACTTACAAGCGGAGAAGCCGCAAGAAGACTGCAACAATATGGTCCAAATGTATTACATGAAGAAAAAAAACGTAATATCTTTCAAATTTATTTTGCTCAATTCAAAGATTTTATGATTATTCTTCTTTTGATTGCTGCATTAATTAGTTTAGGTGTAGCAATTTATGAAACTTCTACAACAACTTTAACAACTCAAGAAATTGTTATTAAATTTGTGGAACCGCTCATTATTTTTGTGGTAGTAGCTTTAAATAGTGCTTTAGGAACTTACCAAGAAATTAAGAGTGATCAAGCTGTTAGAGCTTTAGCTAAAACAAATGAACTTAATGCCAAAGTTGTACGTGATGGTAGAATTATACTTGTGCCAAGTCACGAACTTGTTGTGGGTGATTTAATTTTAGTTGAAGCCGGTGATGCTATTTCAGCTGATGCTGTTTTAGTTGAAAGTTTTTCACTTAAAGTTGTGGAATCAGCTTTAACAGGTGAATCTCTTCCGGTTGATAAGGAAGTTAAACAATTAGTGAATGAAGAAATTATTCCTTTAGCAGAAAGAGTGAATCGTATTTTTTCAGGTACATATGTTGTCAATGGTAAAGCATATGCTGAAGTAGTAGCGACCGGAAAAAATACTGAATTAGGGAAAATTAATTCTTCAATTCAAGAACAAACAGCAAACGTTACACCTTTACAGTATAAACTTAATAAATTAAGCAAGATTTTTGGTATAGGTGGAATTGCTTTACTTTTTATTTCTTTAATCTTACAAATTATTTTTACAAACCTTTTCACAGGAAATTGAGAGAATGTTGAAGTTTATTCTCAAACATTAATTATTAGTATTTCTTTAGCTGTTGCAGCTATCCCTGAAGGACTTGTGACTTTTACAACGGTTCTTTTAGCAATTGGTGTTTCACATATGACCAAGGAAAATGTTGTTGTTAAAGCGTTTCCTGCAATTGAAACATTAGGTTCTACAAATGTTATTTGTTCAGATAAAACTGGAACCTTAACTCAAAATAAAATGACTGTTGTCAAATTTTATGACGCGTTAAATACAGATGAAGAATTATCGAACTCAAAAGCTTTAAGTGCTTTTGTGGCTTGTTGTGATGCTACTATTACACCTAACAATCAAAATGATTTTGATGAAATTGGAGATCCAACAGAAACTGGTATTTTAAGATTTGGATATAAAAATAATAATAGTGCAGAAAAGTTTTTCAAAACTAACAAGAAAATTTACTCACTACCATTTGATAGCGACCGTAAAATGATGTCTATTTTAGTAGATAATGGTAAAAATCAAAAATTCATGATTACCAAAGGTGCTCCAGACGTTATTTTAAAACATTCAAAAAACGCTACTCAAGAAGATTTTGAGAGAGTTGAGAAATGATCTAAACAAGCATTAAGAGTTATTGCGATTGCGTTTAAAAATCTTCCTGAAAATAAACAAGAATTATCAATTGAAGATGAAAATAACTTAACATTTATTGGTCTTGTTGGAATGATTGATCCGCCAAGAGAAGAAGTTAAAGAAAGTGTTTTAGCTGCAAAACAAGCAGGTATTAAAACAGTTATGATTACAGGTGATCACCTTGTAACAGCGAAAGCAATTGGTACTCAGTTAGGAATTTATCAAGAAGGAGATCTTGCTGTGACAGGTGCCGAGCTTAACACTATGTCAGATGAATTCTTAAAAGATAATGTATCAAGAATTTCAATTTATGCTCGTGTTAGTCCTTCTGATAAATTAAGAATTGTAAAAGCATGACAATCGCATGATAAAGTTGTGGCCATGACTGGTGATGGTGTTAATGATGCACCAGCACTTAAAGCTGCTGATTTAGGTTGTGCAATGGGAATCACAGGAACAGACGTTTCTAAACAAGCTGCTGATATTGTTTTAACTGACGATAACTTCAACACAATCGTTAAAGGAATCAAAAAAGGTAGAGAAACTTTTGACAGAATTAAATCTGTTATTTTAAATTTATTAGTTTCTTCGTTAGTTGAAATTATTGTTATGCTTTGTGGGCTTTTAGCCTTTAGATTTATTTTTAAAAATGCAATTGGTGAAACTGAATTTATCGTTCTTTCAGCTTCACAATTATTATGAATTAACTTATTAACACATGGACTTCCAGCTATAGCGCTTGGAATGACTCCGCTTGATGATAATGTAATGAACCGTTTACCATTTAGCAAAAAAGAAAGCATTTTTGCTCGTGGTATGGGTAAAAAATTAATTATTCAAAGTCTTATTCTTTCTTTCTTTGCTCTTTTATCTTATTTAGTTGTAGGATTTATAGCACAAGCAAAAGGTGTTTCTGGACAACAATTTGTTCAAATCACTTCAACCGCTTGCTTCTTAACTTTAGGTCTTGGAGCAAGCTTAAATGCTTTAAACTTAATGAGTAAATACAATTTATTCAGATGCAACCCTATTAAATATAGATTAGTTTATTTAGCAACATTATCATCTCTTGTTTTAATTTTAATTGTTGTTTTTGTACCAGGATTAAATAACTTATTCAAAATGAATATTTTTATCGGTGAAAAATATAGTGTTACTTACTGAATTTTACCGATTGTCTTTGGTTTTGGATTACTTATTGCCGAAGAAATTAGAAAGGCTTTTGTTAACTACAATTTACTTTCAAAAATAAGACTTTTAAAATTTAAAAAAGCAAGTTAATAAACATAAATGTAGAGCAATAAGCTTTACATTTTTTCTTTAAGGATGCAAAAAACCTCTAAACAGTTTTGTTTAGAGGTTTTTTTACTTTGAACTATTTTTGTTCTTGTGCAATGTTTGCTTTTAAAGCATCTACAGCTTTTGAAAAGTCTGCAACTTTATATGATTTTGTTTTTTCTAAAAGGTTTTTAGTTGTTAAAAGAAGTCCAAAAAGAGCTTTGTATTGGTTTGCTTCTTTTAAATCTTGTACAAATGAATCCACTTCTTCGTTTTTAGCTAAAACTTCTGAAAGAACTCAATTTCTTGAAAATTCTCTAGCAACATTGTTTAAAGCTTCTTCTTTAAATTGTGCTTCTAATTCTTCCTCAGAAGATTTAATTAATGATAAGTATTCAGTTTTTTTAATTTTGTATTGTTTTAATTGACTATTAAAGTTATTTCTAAGTTGTTCAAGTGCTTGATCTAAAAACGAACTGTGTACTTGAGCTTTAACATCGTTTGCAATTTCAGAAACAACATCTTCCATGTAAGCGTTTGAAGCTTCAACAAGTTTTTCAACTTTTCATCTATTTTCAAACATTTCTTTAAGTTGTGCGATATTTTCAACGTTTGGAATTTGGAATAACTTAACTTTTTCATCATCTAAATCAGCTGCCTCTTTTCTTGTGGCTGAATTAATTTTAATTTCAAATACAGCATCTTTTCCTTGAAATTCTTTAGAGAAGTAGTTTTCTGGGAATGTAACTTTAATTGAACCTTCTCATCCAATTTTTTTACCTTCAAGTTGTTCTTCGAATCCAGGAATAAAGCTTTTCGATCCTAAAACTAAATCATATCCTTCAGCTTCTCCGCCGTCAAATGGTTGATCATTAATAAATCCTTTGAAGTTAATGTTAACTGTATCACCATTTTGAAGTTCTTGTTCTTCTTTTAAAGCAACTGGTAATGAAAGTGAAGCAAGAAATTCGTTATATTTTTCATCGAACCCTTCTTTTGTTAATTCAAAGTTACCAATTTTAGCTTTTAATTGATCTAATTTAACTCCTGAAAAGTCAGGTGTTTGTAATAAAATGTATTTTAAAACTACATCGCCATTTTCTTTGGTTTCAAAATCGTAAACTAATTGAGCTCCTGTAAGTTTATTTTCTTCTAAATATTTAAGAACTTCTTGTCTGTGAAGGTTAAATAATTCATCAACAAGTGCTCTATTTACAGCGTCATAATCAACTCTAGCAAGCGCTTTGTCTCTTGGAGCTTTACCAGGACGGTATCCAGGAACTTTAACTTTTTTAAGTTGAGCTTCGATTTTAGCTTCTAAAAGAGGTTGAATTTCAGCTGATGGAACTTCTACTGACACTAACAATTCTTTTTTATCATTATTTAATTCATGTTTAATCATTACTTCGATTCTCCTTTAATGTGTAATTTGATAAATATATTTATATTTTACTTTATTTTTAATTTTTAAAAGCAAATTAAAAAAAGTAATCAAGCCGTTTAGCTTTATTGAATTAATTAACGGTTTTTTTAATATCACTCCAGTTTTTGAGCTCCAAAAAAGCTTAATAAATCTAAAAAAGTTATTTTTACATATCAAAAATTACAAGAAATGCATTTTTACAATCTAAAAAAAGTAAAATGCAAGTGTAAGGAAATAATTACATAAATGTAATTAAATTAGGAATTTGAAGGAGAAGTTATGAAAATTAAAAGCATTCTTTTCAAAATGAGTCTAATTGGCTCTATAACAATTCCTTTTGGTTCTTTAACCGCCCCTTTACTTGGAGTAACACTTTTATTTAAAAGTATCATCTTCCCAAGAATAGGACTTAAAATAACTTCTATTTTTACTTATAACGAATGTTATTTGGTTTTTATCATAGTTATCAATACAACGCTTGATAATTTAATTCACCTTGAATAGATATAATATGTCTTAACTCACGAACTTTTATTTCGTCATAATAAGAAACGTTACGTCCACCATCGATAATTTCTTTTGTACGTCTTTAGAGAAATTGAATAAAACTATTATATTCTCTTATCATATCAAGTGTTAAATAAGCATCTACTTATCATCTAAAAAGTAGTCTCTATATTTTAACATAGGGTTATATGGACATTCTTCATTTGTAAGAAGTGCTCTGCGGAACATAGAAATAGCTTTAAAATGGTAGCTTTCTTCGTCAATTTCTAAATTATTATCTTCTAAATGTTCAAGGTACGCTTCTTTTGCTAGTTCTATAACTTGTAATAATTCAGTATATGTTTCTTTTAGTCAATTTTTAAATGTATCTTTTCTATCTTCTAAGTATCATTCTAATTGTTTTTCATCAAGTTCAAAAATATTAATTTGATGCGTTTTAATAGAGAACCGTGCACCATTATTTGCAACATAAAAGTCACCCTCTCTTCAAAGTCCATGTCTTACATATACTCTTGTTATTGGTGTAGATGGAGAAGTACTATTAATATTTACAATACCACTTCCACTTACATTATTAGGTTCTTGTGTGTCCTTGCTTTGAAGAACAAGATGCACTAAGCATCATTAATTGTATAGTAGCAGCTCCTAAAATAAATTGGTAAAAGTTTTTTAAATTTTTTGATATGTATTTTCTCCTTATAGTTTGATCATAATAATTGTAAAAAAAAGTCACGAAATTAACCGAAATTTTTAGTTAATTTTGCGACTTTTTGAAAATTAATTTTTGATAAAATCTAAAATTTTTAAAGGATTTTTTTGTCCAGAAATTATACTTAAAATATTTTTTAGAAAAGGAACATCGATATCATGTTTTTTCAAAATTTTAGCAAGCGTTTTCGCTGTTTCGATCCCTTCGACTGTCCTTGAATTTTCTTCAAGTGTTTTTTCAAGACCAATTTCAGCAATTTGCTGACCAAAACGATAATTACGACTTTTAGTTGATGAGCAAGTTAAAAAAACATCTCCAATTCCTGCAAACGACATAGCAACTTCGGAATTATTAACATTAGGATTTAGTTCTTTAACAATTTTGGAAATTTCTTGAATTCCCATTGTTAATAAAGCGGCATTTGTATTAATTGATTCATAAATAATTGAAATGATACCCATACCAATTGCAAGAACATTTTTAATTGCTGCAAAGATTTCTGCACCAACTTCATTTTGTTCTGGTACTAAATTGAAGAAGTTGTTATTAAATGCTTTGGTGAGTGAATTTATGTATTCAACGTTTTCGCCAACAACGTTAATTGTTGTAAATTGCTCATTAAACACTTCAACAGCAAAAGAAGGTCCGATAAATGTTGCTAAATTCTTTAGGTTACGTTTGAACTTTTTCTTGATAAATTCAGAAAAAGGTTTTTCTGAATTTGGCTCAAACCCTTTTGAAAGATTAATTAGGTCAATTTTTTTGTATTTTAGCTCATTTTGCAATTCTTTGAGAACACTTTGAACAAATTGTGATGGTATACCTAAAACAATAACATCTGAAAATTTAATAAGTTCAGAAAGTTTGTTTGTAACAAAAATATTTTCATGGTTAAAAAATTCTCGTGAACTAAAGTATTTGGTATTAAAACCTTTAGCAATGTCTTGGATCTCGTTTTGGTCAATTCCATAAAGCATCGATTGATAATCATTGTGACTTAAAACATTTGCAAGAGCGCTACTTCATGCTCCTGTCCCGATGAAGCCAAATTTTGTTTTTTTACACATAAAATAAATTATAAAATAAAAAATTTATTTGTGCCAACAAATAGATATAAAAAAGATTCTCTTGTAAATTTTTGTAATGAGCACTATATGAAAGCATTAAGCGTCATTTTTAAAAACGAAAATAAATAATATAATTTAAATATAACTTATAACTGGTCGAATTTTAAAGGAGTTTTTATGAATAAAACTTACAACCATAAAGAGGTTGAACAAGGTATTGAACAAAAATGGGTTGCGAAAAAGTTTTTTATGACACATGATGTTAGAAAGAAACCTTTTTCAATATTACTCCCACCTCCAAATGTTACAGGTAAATTGCATCTAGGGCATGCTCTTGATGCTTACATTCAAGACACAATCATTCGTTTCAAAAAACTAAATGGTTATGATGTGCTTTGACTTCCAGGAATGGATCATGCTGGTATAGCGACACAAAGCAAGGTTGAAGATGAACTTTATAAAAAAGAAGGCCTTACACGTCATGATCTAGGTAGAGAAAAATTCTTGGATAAAATTTGAGAATGAAAAGATATTTATGCTGGTTTTTTTAGAAAACAATGAGCTACATTAGGACTTGCTTTAGATTATCAATATGAAAGATTTACTTTAGATTCAGCAGCTAATGAAGCTGTGCTTAAAGTTTTTGTTGATTTATACAACAAAGGATTTATTTATAAAGGTGTAAGAGCAATTAATTGAGATGTTAAATTGCAAACAGCGCTTTCAAACATTGAAGTAAATAATGAGCCAACTGAACAAAAAATGTACTACATTAAATATTTTTTAGAAAATTCAAATGATTATCTAGTTGTAGCTACTGTTAGAACAGAAACTTTATTAAGTGATGTTGCTGTTGTTGTTTCTCCACAAGATGATAGATATAAAAAATATGTGGGACAAAATATTATTCACCCTTTAACAAAAAAAGTTTTACCGATTATCGAAGATGATTATGTAGATCCTGCTTTTGGAACAGGTGTAATGAAGTTAAGTGCACACGCAGAAGTTGACATTGATATTATTCAAAAAAGAAATTTAGAAATTATAGAGACAATTGACAAAGAAGGATACATCAATGCTCCTGGAAGTCTTTTTGATAAGCTTGAAAGATTTAAAGCACGTGAGAAAATCGCTCAATATTTAAAAGAAAATGATCTTCTTGAAAAAGAAGAACTCACAACTTCAAATGTTGGTTATAGTGAGCGTAGTAAAACCGTTGTTGAAACTTTAGTCTTACCACAATGATTTGTGAAAATGGATCATTTTAAAAATTTAATTTTAGAGGATTTAAATTCTGGACATGGTGTTGAATTTTATCCAAAAAGATTTAGAACAACACTTGAACAGTGAATGGAAAACGTTTATGATTGAACGATTTCGAGACAATTATGATGAGGACACAGAATCCCTGCTTGATATAAAGATGGAGAAATGAAAGTTCAAATCGATTCACCAGGAGAAGGTTGAGAGCAAGACACTGATGTTTTAGATACCTGATTTAGTTCAGGGATCGCCCCTTTTACATTCTTAAATTGACCTACAAAAAATCCTGATCTAGAAAGATATTATCCATATAGTTTATTAGTAACTGGATATGATTTAATTTTCTTTTGAATTGCTCGAATGTACCTTTTTGGACTAGAGTTTATGAAGAAAAAACCATTTAATGATTTACTTCTACACGGACTTATTCGTGATAGTCAAGGGCGGAAAATGTCAAAATCATTAAATAATGGTGTAGATCCTATGGATATGATTGAAATGTATGGATCTGATGCGCTTCGTTGATTTTTAATTACAAATACATCACCGGGTCTTGATATTAAATTTTCAACAGAAAAAGTTGAAAGTGCTTGAAGAGTTAATAATAAACTTTGAAATATTGCTAAATATATTTCAGATATGAACGAAGATGAAAATAATATAACTGTTATTGATCATTGAATTTTAAATAAACTATCAGATCTTTCAGAAAAAATTCAAAGTACAATGTCAAATTATGAATTTGCAATTATGGGAACAGAAATTTATCGTTACATTTTTAATGATCTTAGTGGATGATATGTTGAGCTTCTAAAAACGAATCCATCTAAAAAGGGAGCTTTAGAAGTTCTTAAAAAAACTCTTATTGTTTTACATCCTTTTATGCCGTTTATTACAGATAAAATCTTTAGTTCTATCTTTAATGAAGAGCTTTTAGATTATGAATGACCAGAATTTACAAATAAAGTTGATACAGATTTCATTGATCAAGTTATTCAAATTGTGACTGAAATTCGAAAATATCGTGAAGATAATAAATTATCGAAAAAAGATAAAGTATTTTACTTTTTAGATGACAATTTAGAACAAAATGTAATTGATACAATTAATAATTTAGCTTTTGCGGAGTATAAAGAAAATAAAGATTATTTAATTTCGCTTGGTGAACAAAATTTATACATTTTACAAAACGCTGAATTAAAAGAGCAAAATAAAAAACTATTACTTGAGAAAATTGCTTTTGTTGAAGCTGAAATCAAAAGAGCAGAAAATATTCTCTCAAACGAAAACTTTTTAGCTAAAGCGCCAGAAGCAAAAATTAATTTAGAAAAAACAAAGTTAGAAAAATATAAAGAAGACCTCGCGAAATACCAGGAGGAATTAAAATGCAAATATTAAGTGGTAAAGAACTAGCTCGTGAAGAGCTTCAGAAACTTAAACAAGACTTAATCGATCTTCAATTACCAAGAAAACCAAGACTTGCTATTGTGCAAGTAGGAGATAATCCTGCATCAAACAAATATGTAGAACAAAAAAGAAAAAAATGTGAAGAAGTCGGAATTGAAGTTTTAATTCACAAATTTAATGAAAATATTTCACAAGATCGTCTTTTAAAAAAGATGGATGTAATCAATGAATATGCAGATGGAATTATTATTCAACTTCCACTACCTACTCATATTCCAAAACAAGTTATTTTAGATGCCGTGCCATATGACAAAGATGTTGATGGTCTTAGTACTAAAAATGAATTTAAATTATATAATGACACAGGACAAAAACACTTTGTGCCTGCAACAGCAAGAGCTGTTTTAGAATTAATGGAACATTACAAAATTGATGTTCAAGACAAAAAAGTGTGTGTTGTAGGTAGAAGTCACCTTGTTGGTAAGCCGCTTGCACACATCATCAAAAGAATGGGCGCAAATGTTGCAACATATGATGAAAATACAGGTATTAAAGGAATTGAAAATGCTGATATTTTAATTGTTGCAATTGGGGTTGCTAGATATATTAAAGGCGAAAATATCAAAGACGGTGCAGTTGTTATTGATGTTGGAACAAATTTAGATGGAGAACTTACAAAAGAGCTTTACGGCGATGTAGATTACGAAACCGCAAAAGAAAAAGCATCAGCAATGACCCCTGTTCCTGGTGGTGTTGGTCCTATGACGGTCGTTTGTCTTTTAAAGAATTTAATTGATATTTTTAGATAATAAAACAAAACAAAATTATAAAAAGGAGCAAAATATATGAGAAAAATCGCGATTTTAACTTCAGGTGGAGATGCACCTGGAATGAATAATGCTGTACGTGCTGTTGTAAAACAAGCGCATGCAAATGGATTGGAAGCTTTTCTTGTTTATGAAGGGTATAAAGGTTTATACAACGACAATATTGTTAGTGCAAAAAACATTGACGTGGATAGTTATTTAAACCAAGGTGGAACATTCATTTATTCTGCAAGATTTCCTGAATTCAAAAATCCAGAAATTAGAGAAGTAGCTGCAGCTAACCTTAGAAACAGAGGAATTGAAGCTTTAGTTGTTATTGGAGGAGATGGAAGTTATAAAGGAGCTCAATTGTTACATGAATTAGGTGTAAAAACAATTGGACTTCCTGGAACAATTGATAACGACATTGCTTCAAGTGATTATACAATTGGATATGACACAGCCTTAAATACAATTGTAGATGCTATTGATAAAATTAGAGATACAGCAAAGAGTCACCAAAGAATCATGATTGTTGAAATTATGGGTAATATGTGTGGTGATCTTGCATTATATTCAGGTCTTGCTACAGGTGCTGAAATTATTGCTACAAGTCAATATCGTTTATCAGAAGAAGAAATTGTTGCTAAAGCTGTTGAACTTACAAAACAAGAAGGACGTAGAAGTATCATTATTGCTGTTTCAGAAAAATGCTACAAAATTAATGAACTTGAAAAAATGGTGCAAGCTGCCACAGGATGAGATACACGTTGCAATCCATTAAACCACATTCAAAGAGGTGGAACACCATCTGCACAAGAACGTATTTTAGCAACTTTAATGGGAATGAAAGCTGTTGAATATTTACTTGCTGGTAAAAGTGGGCTTGCTATCGGAATTATTAATAATGATATTGTTGGAGTCCCAATTTTAGAAGCTTTAGATATGGAAAACAAAGCAAAAGCAAAAGCCGTTGAAAAAGCTATTAAATTTAATAAATTAAATCAAGCAAAATAGTAAAATTTATAGTAACTTAAATAGTTACTATTTTTTTATCTAATCTACTAAAGGAGAAAATATGAATAAACCCTCAATTGTTTTTATTGACTTAGATGGAACAACTTTAGATGGACCTGCTAAAAAGTGATATCACAAAGATCCAACAGAATATACTTGTAAAGTGCTTGGTGAGCTCAATAAAACTATTCCTGTTGTAGTATCGACTGGAAGAAGTGCGAACGCTAATACTCAAAGAATTGTAAAAAAATTAGGATTAGATACATTCATTACCTGAAATGGTTCAGAAATTACAAGAAATGGTGAGTTACTCCAAAAATACGTTATTGAACCTAAACTTGGAGCTAGATTATTTAAAAAGTTAGCTGATTCGAAAATGAATATAGTTTTAAATTCAATGCCACAAAAACATTCATATACTCATAATTGATTCACACGCAAATTAATGACTAAATATAATGAAAACGCAAAACACTATAGCGAGTACCAAAATGATGTTTTAATGCAAAAAGTTTTAGTTTGAAACATTAATCCTTTTTCGCATAAGAAGTTAGCTAAATTAAATCTTGAATTACAAAAACTTTTTGGTGATGAATTAGAAATTACTTTAGCTGGCGAAAACAATAATATAATGGAAATTACGGCAAAAGGTATTTCGAAAGGAACTTCTGAAGTTTGACTTTGCAATTATTTAGGGCTTGATCCAAAAAATGCAATTCACATTGGGGATTCATTAAATGATGCCTCTACCAAAGGTAAAATTGGTAAATTAGTTGCTGTTAAAGATGCACAAGAAGATCTTAAAAAACAGGCTGATTTAATTTTAGACTGAACTTGTGACGAAAGTGCAGTTGCCAAATATCTTGAACAATTTTTGCCAAATAAATAAGATTTTTGTTTTATGTTATAAAATAATAAAAAAGAAAGAAGGTTATATGAAACTATTTGTTCTCTCTTTATTAATAATTATTGGCTTTCTTTCGATAATTATTTCTCTTTTTATGTCTCCGGATTCAAATGGTTTTTCAGGGGCATTAGTTGGTTCAAGTGACCTTGAACTTTTTAAACAAACAAAAGAAAGAGGTTTTAAGAAATTTTTAAAATATAGCATGATGACATTAGGGCTGGCTCTTATGTTTTTAGCTATTATTTTAAGAATTTTTCTCTTGACTTAGTTTAATATCTTTTAAAGCACTAACTAGGTGCTTTTCTTTTTTATTTTTTACAAAAATAAAAATGAAATAAAATATGGAAAAAGCTCCAAAATAAAGCACTTTATTTTCTTTTATCACTTCTCAATCCTAAAAAAAGTATAATAAAATTGCTCATTGAAGGTAATTTACAAATAAATGAGTTTTTTAAATAATTGGGAGTTTATTAATTAGTATGAAAAAAATAAGAAATATTATTTTAGGACTTAGCACTGTTGTTGTAGGTGTTGCTCCGTTAGCTATTGCTATGAAATGTAGTGAAGATAAAAAACAACAAAAAGAATTAAAAATTTTATCTTCATTAGAAAAAAATGATAGTTTAACATCTGATGTTCAGGTAACTAGAAAACCAAAAATGATTCTTATTACAGACGAAGGACATGTAACAGATAAATCATTTAACCAATCATCATGAGAAGCTTTACAAGTAATTAAACAACAAATAGGTGACAAAGGTGAAACTAACTACATTGAACCATCACAAGAAGGATATGATGGAGCATACAATGCAGCTAGAACTCAAGGATGAAATATTTGGATTCTTTCAGGATTTAAACACGAAAACCCTATTAAAAAATATTTAGCAAACGCAACAAATAGAAAAGCATTAGAAGATGCTAAAGTTAAAATCATTTGTGTTGACTTTGCTATCGATAAGACAGTATACAACTATGCTTACTCACTTCAATTCAAAGTTTCAGAACCAGGATGAATTGTTGGTTATGCAACAGGTGCATATTTAAACGATCTTTTCCCTAACAACCCAGAAAAAAGAATTGCTTCATCATTTGGTGGAGGACCATTCAATGGTGTTACTGACTTTAACAGAGGATTTGTAAAAGGACTTTTAGCTTGAAATGTAGCAAATCCTGACAAAAAAGTAAAAACAAATAAAACTGGAGTTCCTTTAGATTCAGGATTTATACCTAACGACGCAATGAAAAACGTAATTATTAACGTTTTAAGTGAAAAACCAAATGTTGTTTTACCAGTAGCTGGACCTGCAACCAATACAACAGTTGAAATGTTTATTAAAGATAAAACATATAGTGATGCAACAGTTATTGGAGTAGATGTCGACCAAGCTTACTCATACCAAGAAGGTTCAAAACAATTCAAGAGATTTTTAACAAGTATTACAAAAAATATTGCACAAGCTGTTTATGATGTAATTTTAGCTTCTGAATTTAACATCGATTCTAAAAACTTATTCGCTGATACGCCAACAAAAACTACAAAAGGTTGAACAAACGGACTTGCCGAAAAATGAGCAGGTTACACAAAATCTCACATTGCTAATGATGAACTTAGAACAAAATATGATACACACTTAGCTGAAGCTTTATCAAAATTCCAAGCATTATCAGCTGAAGAAAAAACTAAGGTAAATACTGATACACTTCCTGATGGAACAGCAGGAACCCCACAAGATTTACTTAATGCATATGCAACAAAAATTAATGAATAATATTCATTACTAAAAATAATAGTTAAAACTATTATTTTTATTTTTATAAAGACAAAAAGAAAGGAAATATTATGATAAAAAACGCAATTGAATTTATAGATATTTCCAAGTATTTTGGAGAAATAAAAGCTAACCGAGATATTAGTTTTGAAGTTGAAAAAGGTAAAATTCATGCGCTTATTGGTGAAAATGGTGCAGGTAAAAGTACTTTAATGTCAATTTTATTTGGTCTTTATCAACCAGATAAAGGTATTATTAAAATTAACAATAAAGAAGTTCTTATTAAAGGACCTAATGATGCTAATGCTTTAGGAATTGGAATGGTTCACCAACACTTTAAATTAGTAGATGTTTATACTAATTTAGAAAACATTGTTTTAGGTGAAGAAAATTACAATAAAGCAACCAGAATGATTGACTATAGCCATGCTATTCAAAAAATCCAAACAATTCAAAACGCTTTCAACTTACATTTTGATTTAAACCAAATTACAGGTAAAGAAACTGTTGGTGTGCAACAAAAAGTGGAAATTATGAAAATGCTTTACCGTGATTCGGAAATCTTAATTTTCGATGAACCAACAGCTGTTTTAACAGATGAAGAAATTCAAGGTTTACTTCATACTTTTAAACTTTTTAGAGAACAAGGTAAAACAATTGTTTTTATTTCGCATAAACTTGGAGAAATTAAAGAAGTTGCAGATAACGCAACAATCTTAAGACACGGTAAAGTTGTAGGTAATTTTAAAGTATCTGAAGTATCAATTGAAGAGATGGCATCTCGTATGGTTGGTGGTGAAGTTGAAAATATCAGAAATAAATATACTGATACATCACAAAATAAAGTTATTTTAAAATTATCAAATGTCTCTACAAAAGGAGAGAAATCAATTAAAAACATTTCGCTCGAAATTAAATCTGGCGAAATTATGGCAATTGCTGGTATTGAAGGTAATGGTCAAAGAGATTTAGAGTATGCAATTAGCGGAATGAAACCAATTGTTTCAGGAAGCATTGAATACAAAAAAACAACTTTAATTGATGAAAGATACAAAAAATTAAGCAAAGAAAAACAAAATAAAATCATTTTATTCTTTGGTTTATTTGCTTTACTTTTAGTGCTTACAATTATCTTCTTTGCTATTCCATCAGAACGGAGCGACACAGGAGCTATTTTAAAAATTTATGGTGGAATTTCTTGTTTTCTTGCTTTATTATTCCTCTTTTTAGGCTTAGATGGAAAATTTCATTTAATTAGAAAGATTAAACAAAAAATTAACGCAAAGAAAGCGAAAGAAGGTAATAAAAATCAAGAGGAAACTGATTCGAGTTTCATTCGTCTTTCAGATTATGGAGTTTATGATGTATCAAAATTAGGATTTTCATTCATTCCATCTGATAGACATAAACATGGATTAGTACTTGATTATAACATTAAATTAAATTCAATTTTAAGACGTCTTTGAGACAAAAAATATCAGAAATTTACATTTCTTAAAAACAATAACATCCAGCAAGAAACAAATGAAATTATTGAAAAATATGATGTTCGTGGCGCAAGAAGAGGACTTTCAATTTCTAGATCACTATCTGGTGGTAACCAACAAAAATTTATAGTTGGTAGAGAAATGAATTCGCCTCACGACTTTATTTTAATTGTGCAACCAACACGTGGCTTAGATGTTGGGGCAATTAATAATATTCACCAAAGAATTTTGGCTGAAAAAGAAGCTGGGAAAGCAATTTTACTAATTTCATATGAACTGGATGAAGTTTTAGCTTTAGCTGATAAAATCGCAGTAATTAATTCAGGTGAAATCTTAATGGTGAAAGAAGCTAAAAACTTAACTAGAACAGAAATAGGTGTTTACATGGCTCGTGATAAAACAAATTCCGAATCTGTTCAAATTACAAAAGAGGAGGGTAATAATGACTAAAAAAGAAACACAAACATCTTTTTTAACAAGACTTAAAAAATTCTTAATGTTTGATGATCGCGTTAACACAAGAAGAAAAGTGTATTCTTCAGTTTGAGCGGTTGCTATTGGTTTTCTAACTGCATCGATTATTTACTGAATTATTACCTTAACAGGAGACAACCCGGCTAATCCTTTTTCGTTCATTATCAATTTGTTTAAATTTGCATTGCAACCAGATGGAAACTTAAGAGAAAGCTTATACACATACTTCCTTGTTTTTGGTTTTGCTGGTATGGCAGTAGCAATTGCGTTTAAATCTGGTTTATTTAATATTGGTATCTCAGGACAAATGCAATTACCTGCTATCTTATTCTTCCTATTTCTTATCATTGGTCGTACGAACTTCGATGAGGTTTCGACAAGTTATCTTTTCGGAATGTTCTTCGTCTTTTTCCTAGTATCAATGTTACTTGGGGGATTTGCAGGATTTTTAAAAGCTTATTTTAATGTACATGAAGTTATTACTACTATTTTCTTAAACTGAATAGTTACATATGTTGGAGTTTGATTATTTACACGTTCAAACTTTACACTTCTACCTTCTGATTTTCCAGACCTTGATGCTTTTTTAGGTACAGTACAAGGAACATCTAGAATTTTACTTACAACTGGTCAAAAGACATTATTCATTGCAATGGGTATGGTTGTTTTAGCTATTTTAGCAATTGGATTTTGATTCTTATATTCAAATACAACAATTGGATATAAAATGAAAATGGTTGGTTTAAATAAAACTAACTCTAAATATGTTGGAATTAATGAAAAACTTTTAACAATTATCGTTATGGCTATTTCGGGTGGACTTGCAGGACTTGCTGGATTCTTTTTCTTTATTCTTTCGCAAAAAAATTATCCTGCAACACCAACACCGACTTTAATTGGTTTTGAAGCAATTGCTATTGCTTTAATTGCACTCAATAATCCGATTGGTGTATTAATTTCTTCACTTCTTTATGCTGTAATTTATAATGGTCAAGCTTCGTTCCAACTTTTACAAGGATCGCAAAAAATTTCGCCAGACTTTTTCTCGATTATTACTGGTATTGTTGTGTTCATGTCTGCACTTTCGCTCATTTTATATAATTTCAAACCTCTTCGTGGTTCATGTAAATATCTTTACTTATTGACACGAAAAGAATATTGAAAATATAGAACAAAAATGATTAAAGAATACTGAACCATTTTATTAAAAGAAAAATTTAAAATTAAAAAGATGTTCTTTAATAATTTGAAACTTAAAATGAAATTTAGACATGAAGCTAAAAAATATGAAACTTATGTGGCAGAAAAATTAGCCTTAATTAAGTCACAAAAGAAAAGATCAGAACTTTTATCACAAAATGAGCTTCTTGATCTTTATGATGAAATGTCAAAACGTAAATTTGAGTTTCTCAAGAAAAAATCTGATTTTGGACTTAATGATTATTCAGATGAGAAAAATAAATTTTCAAACACTCTTTATTTAAGAAAAACTCAATTCAAGACTTTTAAAGAAGAACTTTTTACACAATTTACATCTCGTTTATTTAAAAAAGACAAATTAAAAGTGAAAGGAGAAAATTAATCATGGAAACAATTTTAGCATTCTCATTTTTCTTCTTTTGCATTTTGATTTTAGGAACCATTTCAGGTATCTTTTCAGAAAGAGCAGGAATTGTTAACATCGCGATCAATGGTTTCATGGTTTTTGGGGCAATTATGTATGCTGCTATTAACGTTTTTGTCCAAAAACTATTTCCTGATTTTTCAAGTTCATGACATCAAATTTGATTAACCATTCTAGCAGGAGGGTTAACAAGTTTATTTGCGCTTCTATTTGGTTTTGCAACCATTAAATTAAAATCTGAACAAACAATTTCAGGTTTTGCGATTAATGTTTTAAGTATTGGTATTGTCTCTGTTCTTGTACTTATCTTATTAAAAGTTCAAGAATCAGGAATTGCTCTTTCATTTAATATTAAGGAACTTGCTCTTGGAACTGAAACATCATGAAAAAACATCATTTCATTTAAGTTTTTTGCAACAGTTATTATCATCTTTGCTTCATGATTTGCACTTCGAAAAACCAGATGAGGACTTCGTTTTAGATCAATTGGCGAAAACCCCCAAGCTGCTGATGTAGCTGGTATTAATGTTAATAAAATTAAATGAGAAGCTGTTTTATTAGCTGGATTTATTGCAGGTTTTGCAGGTGCTTTATATTCTCAATTTAATATTGGAGCCTTTAGTGTAAATAAGGATGTTCAAGGTTTAGGATATATTGCTTTAGCAATTATGATTACTGCAAAATGAAGAGTTAGTTTATCGGTTGTTGTTGCTTTATTCTTCTCTGTTTTACTTTCATTCTCGTTCTGTGGTATTAGTCTTTTTGGTTCTGGATTTAGACCATACAAAGATTTACTTTCAATTCTACCTTACTTGATTACATTGATTATTATGTTATTTACAAGTAAAAATTCATCAGGACCAGCAGCAGCGGGAATTCCGTATAACAAATCTAAAAGATAAAATCGCGTTTGCGATTTTATTTTTCTAAAATAAAAAGGGAAATATTTTCATATTTTATTTTTCGGGTTAGTTTTGATTTGTAAAAAACTTATATAAAGAATTAAAATTAATTTAATTATACTCAGAATATTAAGGAGAATTATTATGCTTATAAAAGGTATAGGAGCATCAAAGGGTGTAGCTATTGCTAAAGTTTTCAAAATTGAAGAACTACCAGTAGAAATCACAAAAGATGCACAAGATATAGAACAAGAATTAAAAACATATGAGTCAGCAAGAGCTAAAGTTTTACAAAAACTTGAAGATACTAAAAAATTAGCTGATTCAGAAGAGCATGCAGCTATTTTTGATGCACATATGTTAATTGTAAATGACCCTGCAGCTATTTCACAAATTACAGCAGATATTCAAAATAATAAACACACAGCAGAATATGCTGCTAAAAGTTGTTATGAACAATTTGCTAATATGTTTTTAGCAATGGAAGATGAATACTTCAAAGAAAGAGCGGCCGATATTAAAGATGTCCTTAAAAAGTTACTTTTTGCTATTAATGGAATTGAAGAACCAGATTTAGCTAATATCGATCATGAAGTTGTTATTGTTGCTGAAGATCTTAGTCCTAGTCAAACTGTCCAACTTAATAAAAAATATGTAAAAGGATTTGTAACAAACATCGGTGGACCAACATCTCATACAGCTATTATGGCACGTAGTCTAGGAATTCCATCAGTAGTTGGTACAAATAATATTACTGAGCATGTAAAAAATGACGAATTAATTGCATTAAACGGAAGTTTAGGTGAAGTTATTACAAACCCTACAGAACAAGAAATTGCTAAATACGAAAAAGCAGAACAAGAATATAGAGACTACTTAACAAAACTTCAAACACTAAAAGGTGCAGCATCTAAAACAACAGATGGTCACCATGTTGAACTTGCTGCAAATATTGGAACACCAAAAGATCTTGACTCTGTGCTTGAAAATGACGGTGAAGCAGTTGGGTTATTTAGATCAGAATTTCTTTACATGGATAATGATCACTGACCAACAGAAGAAGAACAATTTGAAGCTTACAAAAAAGTTGTTGAAGGAATGCAAGGTAAAAGAGTTGTTATTCGTACACTAGACATTGGTGGAGACAAAACTTTAAAATACTTTAAATTCCCAGAAGAATTAAACCCATTTTTAGGATATAGAGCTATTAGATTTTGTTTACAAAATCCAGAAATTTTCAAAACTCAATTAAGAGCTTTAATTCGTGCAAGTGAATTTGGTAAAGTTGCTATCATGTTCCCAATGATTACTAATGTCCCAGAATTTTTAGAAGCTAAAAAGATGTATTTAGAAGCACACGAAGAAGTTGTGCGTGATTACCCAAATGTAGCTCCTGCAAATGAAATTGAAGTTGGACTTATGATGGAAACCCCTGCAGCAGCTGTTCTTTCAGATCAATTCTGTAAATATGCAGATTTCGTTTCAATTGGAACAAATGACTTAATTCAATACTCAATGGCAGCTGACCGTATGAATGAAAATATTTCATATCTTTATCAGCCACTTAACCCTTCGATTTTAAGATTGATTAAAATGGTAATCGATGGAGCACACAAACACGGAAAATGAGCAGGAATGTGTGGAGAAATGGCTGGAGATAGTAGAGCGCTTCCATTACTTTTAGGACTTGGTCTTGATGAATTCTCAATGTCTGCAAGCAGCATTTTATCTTCAAGAGAACTTGTTCACTCACTTTCATATAAAGAAATGAAAGAGTTAGCAAATAAAGCAATCGAATTAGATAATGAATCAGAAGTTTTAGCTTTATTAAACTCAAAATTAGCTTAATTTTATTTACTAAAACATAGAGAGAAATTTCTATGTTTTTTTGTTTTTTTGCACCATTTGAAACTATGAAAATATATATGAAAAAGATAGAAATAGACAAAAAAGAAGGCGAAAATGTTAAAATTTATTTGACTATATTAAACGTAAGATACAATTAGTCCAAAATTATTAGTGTTACATTTTATTTAAAATTTGAGGAGGAAAAAATGACACCACACATACATGCAAAAAAAGGCGAAATTGCCAAAACAGTTATTATGCCAGGAGACCCGCTTAGAGCGAAATTTATTGCTGAAACATATTTAGATCCTGGTTTTAAATTAGTAAATACAGTTAGAAATATGTTTATGTATACAGGTACTTACAAAGGAAAACCTATTACAATTGCAGGAAGTGGTATGGGATGTCCTTCAATTGGAATTTATTCATACGAACTTTTTAAATTTTATGATGTAGATCGTATTGTAAGAATTGGTTCAATGGGTTCTTACCAAAAAGATCTTGGGCTTTACGAAGTTGTTTTAGTTAAAGATGCATATGCTGACTCAAGTGCATTTAGAAGATTAGCACTTGGTAAAGATGAGCAAGTAGCTAAACCAAATCCTGAATTAAATGATGAAATTAGACAAATAGCTAAAAAACTCGATATTAAAATCAATGAAGGTAGAATTCACTCTTCAGATGTATTTTACTCAGTAGTTCCACTTGAAGAAAGAATTAGACTTTCTGAAAGTATTGGAGTTGAGATGGAATCTTATGCTTTATTCACAAACGCTGAAGTGACAGGTAAAAAAGCTGCTTGTCTTTTAACTGTTAGCGATAACTTAATCACACATGAAGAGACTTCTGCTGAAGAACGTCAATTAGCTTTTACAAAAATGATGGAGATTGCTTTAAATTTAGCAAAATAATATGCGTGTAGTAGATTTAATTGAAAAAAAACGTTTGAATCATGAACTTTCACAAGAAGAAATTAAGTTTTTAATTAATTCTTATGTTCAAAATGAAACGCCAGATTACCAAATGAGTGCATTTTTAATGGCTGTTATGTTTAACGGAATGAGCTCGAAAGAAATTGCAACAATGACTAAATACATGATGCATTCTGGGGATGTGATGGATCTTAGTGCAATTCCGGGCATTAAAGTTGACAAACACTCAACTGGAGGAATTGGAGACAAAACTACTTTAGCAGTTGCACCAATCGTTGCTGCTTGTGGTGCTCCAGTTGCTAAAATGAGTGGTCGTGGTTTAGCTCAAACTGGTGGAACAATTGATAAGTTAGAATCTATCCCTGGATTTAATGTTGAACTTACAGAACAGGAATTTATTGAACAAGTTAAAAAACACAAAATTGCTGTAATCGGACAAAGTGCACAACTTGTTCCAGCTGATAAAAAACTTTATGCTTTAAGAGATGTTACATCTACAGTTGAATCTATCCCTTTAATTGCTTCAAGTATCATGTCGAAAAAATTAGCAACAGGTTCAAATGCTATCTTACTAGATGTTAAATGCGGTAATGGTGCTTTCATGAAAGATCTTGCAAGTGCTCGTGCTCTAGCACAAACAATGATTAATATTGGAAAAGAATTAAAAGTTGATGTCAGAGCTGAAATTACAAATATGTCTAGACCAATTGGTAAGGAAATTGGTAATAAAAATGAAGTTTTAGAAGCAATTAGAACACTTGAAGGAAAAGGTCCACAAGATTTTAATGAACTTGTTTATTCTTCTTGTGCAACTATTTTAGAACAAGCGCAAATTGTAAAGACACATGAAGAAGGTATTAAAAAAGTACAAGAAGTGATTACAAATGGAAGCGCACTTGCTAAATTTTACGAGTTTGTTGAAATTCAAGGCGGTGATGTTAAAGCTCTTCAAGATCCTTTATTCTGAAATCCAAAACACAAATTGGAAATTACTGCTTTAGAAGATGGTTATTTAGAAATTTTTGATGCTCTTACTTTTGGATTAGTTTCAATGAAACTAGGTGCCGGAAGAAGAACTAAAGAGGATTCAATTGATTTTGAGGCTGGAATTACACTTAACAAAAAAACTAATGATCCAGTAAAAAAAGGTGATGTTATTTTTACACTTTGCTCTTCAAATCCTATTGATTCCAATTTAGTTGATGAACTAGCAACAGCTTATCAAATTAACGAAAATCAAATTGAAAACAAAATTATTCTCGATAAATTAAAATAAAACTTAAAACTATTACAACCAAAGGAAATAAATTATGAATTACAATAAAATGATTGATCATACATATTTAAAACCAGAAGGAACACAAAAAGAAATTGATAAATTAATTGATGAAGCAATTAAGTATGACTTCAAAACTGTTTGTGTTAACTCTTCATGAGTAAAATATGTGTCAGATAAATTAAAAGGAGCAGATGTAGGAATTACTAGTGTTGTAGGCTTTCCGCTTGGATCAATGATTACGCAAGCTAAAGCACACGAAGCTAAATTAGCTATTGACCATGGTGCAGACGAAATTGACATGGTAATTAACATTGGTCGTTTTAAACAAGGTGACTACGAATATGTTTTAAACGACATCAAAAAAGTTAAAGAAGCTTGTGGTTCACATGTTTTAAAAGTTATTATCGAAACAGCTTTACTTACAAATGAAGAAATTAAAAAAGCAACTGAAATTGTTATGAAATCAGGAGCTGAATTTATTAAAACTTCAACAGGATTTAGCTACCGTGGTGCGACACTCGAAGATGTTCAAATTATGAAAAGCGTTTGTGGGGATTCACTTTTAATTAAAGCAGCAGGTGGTATTTCGACTTTAGATGATTTAATTAAAATGCACGAAGCTGGCGCAACAAGATTTGGAACAAGCCGTTCAATCGCAATAATCGAAGGAAAAACTTCAAAAGAAGGATATTAAGAAGTTTTTAGATAAAAAACCCGCTTGGGTTTTTTATTTTTATATAATTAAAATATGTCTAAAACAAGAATTTTATTTATTGGAGATATCTTTGGTCTCCCTGGTGTCAAAACAGTAGAGAAACTATTACCTGAAATAATTGAAAAACATAAGATTGATTTTGTAATTGCTCAAGGAGAAAATGTCACAGGACGCAAAGGACTTAACTTTGAGGATTATCAAAGATTAATGCAAGCTGGTGTGAATTGTTTAACAATGGGAAATCATGTTTGGGCAAATCAAGATATTTATAATTTCATTGATAGTTCAAATGTAATTAGGCCATATAACATTCAAAATAATTATCCAGGCGTAGGAAGTTTAGTTTTCTTACTTAAAAATAACAAAAAATTAAGAGTAACTTCTCTTTTAGGGTTAACCTTTAATCAATTAATGAAACCTTGAGAACAAGAAGTAGCGAATAATTTCTTTGATGCAATCGACGAATTAATTGAAAAAAACGAAGCTGATTATCATTTTGTTGATTTTCATGGAGAAACAACAAGCGAAAAATACGTTTTTGGACTTTATGTTGATGGAAAAATAGATGCCGTGTGTGGAACGCACACTCATGTTCAAACTAATGATTACAAGATTTTACCAAATGGAACTTGTTTTATAACAGATGCTGGTATGACTGGTCCAGAAAATTCAGCTATTGGTGCGAATTTCGAAGAAGTTTATGAAAAAATGCGTTTTGATAGCAAAAAACCATTCACAGTTAGCCAAAATTCCACTCAATTCAACTCGGTTATCATTGAATTTAACGATGAAAAAAGTCAAAATTCAATCGCTCCTTTAAACTTTGAAAACATTTACATATAGAAGCTCATGAAAATGAGTTTCTTTTTATTTTCACAAATTGTTAAAAATTTTCATATTTTCATTTAGAGAGCACAAAATACGTTCGATTCATTACGGATAATATATAATATACTATGTATTTAAATAATGTAATTAAATTCGAGAGGAAAATATGAAAGCAAAATTCAAAATTTTACTAGCAACAGCTTCTGCTGCACTAGGATTTGCACCAATTTTATCAGGTGCTTGTGCTGGCGGAGCTCAACGTTATGAGCAAAGAAACGATGGGACTATTAACGTTTCAGCAGGATTTTCAAGTACAAACAGACAAGGTCGTGCTTTACAAGCTCTTATCGATTACTATAACAACACTGTTCTTAAAGACGAAAATTCAGGGTATAAAGGTGAATATCCTGTTAAATGAGAAAAAACTTCAGGTTATTCAACATCTGCATTGGTTCAAGGACTTAAAGCTGCAGATAAAACAGGAGCTGTTGGAAACTTAATTTTTAACTATCCAGCTGCTGCTTCACAAATTGCATCTTTCAGAATGCAATTAGACTTTACAGGAATTAATGGTTTAAATACTATTGCTCCACAATTTTTAGAAATTAACAAAAACATTGCAGGTATTGAAAATGGAGAAACTGTTGTTCTTCCAATTTCTAAATCAACATCTGTTTTAACAATAAACTTACCATTATTAGGAAGTGTTTTAACAAGAATGATTGAAAAAGGTGCTACTGTTGATAATACAGAAGCTAGTCCAATTATTCAAAAGGCATTAAAAGCTTGAGAAGCTGCTTCTGAAGGCGAAAAAGCTGTTATTCTTCAAAAATGACCAGTAGAAGCTTTTAACGAAACTACTTGAAATTCAAGTGCAACTTTAAGAAATGGATACACAATTACTGATAATGTGTTTAAAACAACAGATGATTATCTTAAATTTATTGTAATTGTTAGAAGTTTCTTTAAACATGGAAATGGAGGAGTAGATTATATTGCATCAACAGATGCTCTTCCAAACGATTTTTACACAAGAGTTGCTCAAGATGGTAAAAATTTATTCCCTAAAACAAATGCTGCTGGTACAGAAGTCTATGGTGGATTTGACTTTAAATCATATGTAACTGCAGGTACAGAAGAATACAATGAACTCCAAAGTGTATTTAGTAAATTCTTCCAAGTAATTAATCTACATGCACTTCAAGTTGGTGGTGATGGTTCTTATGGATCTACAAGATTCCAAAAACACGAATACTTATTTACAATAGGTTCAAGTGCTGGACTTTCATACAATACAATTAGTAGTAAAGGTGAAACACCATCTGAAATTACTGTTTTAAAAACACAAGAACAAACTCAGCTTGATAAACTTTTAACTGGCGAAGATAAAAAAGTTGTTCAATTCTTTGTTTCTAAAGGTCTTCTCAAAGTTAAAAATTCACAAGACATTGAATCATTAGGTTTCATTGATGGAACTTACACAAATCACGTATACTTATCAGGAATTAATAAAAATGCTGGAAACCACAATGCAAAATCTAAAGGTGCCACACAAGACGAAGTTATTAAATCTGTTGGAGATAAAACTAACTTTGTAATTTTCTTTGCTGACGCTGACAATAACGTTATAACACATGCTAATGGAACTGTTACTCTTAAAAACATTCAATTAAGTGATAAAAGTAAATATGTTGGAACTGTAGATTTCAGAGGAAAAGATAAAGATTTATACATCATTGATTCAGAAGACATTCGTGTATCACTTCAAAGTAACAATACACTTGTAAACCCAGAAGATACATATTCATTAATGGCGCCTCCAAAATCTTCAGCTACAGAATCAAATAACTACTATGTAGGTCAAGGGCCATCTATTATTGGAATTCACGCAAATGATGAAGAAGATAAATCAACAAAAAGATTCCTTGAATGATTCTTAACAGGCACAATTCCTTCTATTCAAATTGCTGTTTCAGATACAAAAAATGAAACTTATCAAAATATGTCACCTTTTGATATTTTCAATAAACACGGAAATTACTTATCTACTACAAAGACATTCTTTGCTCAACCATATGGAAATTATGCTAAAGCAGGAACAATTGAACATGAAATGTTTGAAGCTTTCAAATCGATTACATCAGATCCTACACACAACTTTTTAGTTGAAGATCCTGGAACACCAAACGCTGACATTGTAAGAAAAAACATAACAGCTGCAGCTAAAGCTATTGTAAACAGAGTCGATAACAAAGGTGGACAAAAATTCGAAGATGAATTAAAAACTTTTGTTAAAGCTATTAAAGTTGATTAATAATGAATAAATTAATTAAAAAATACAGAAAAATCCTTGCTCTATCAGCAAGTGTTTTTCTTATACCTGCAACATCTTTAGTTATTGCTACAAAATGTACATCTGAAAATAATAGTGATAAAAATCAAGATAAAGAATCAAAATCAATGTTATTAAATGATCAATATTTTGAAAGTATAGATGCATTTTTTTCCAAAAATATTACATATAGTGTTTTCGATCCTTGAACATCAAAAGAAACAGAAGTTACAAAAACTTTTTGAGAATTTTATAAAGCTGTTGATGCAACTATTTCGCATGTTATTGATGGTGATACAGTAAAAGTTACATTTGAAAGTATTGAAAAAGCTAACGAGCAAGCTGGTAAATCTAATGCTTTTAGCACTCAAGAACTTAATATTCGTATTCCTTTTATTGACACTCCGGAAGCATATGTTATAACAGAATTTGTTTTAGCAGAAAATAGAAAACAAGAAGAGAAACCTCAAGCAGAAATTGATCAAATTTTCAAAAATTTAGAAAACGAAATTGCACAAGCAAAAAGTAGTGGAGATAACAATACGGCTCAACAAAAAACAGCAAAATTAAATGATTTAAGAAATAAACTTGAAATTAATAGAGTTGAACGTTCTTTATCGCATTTTGATACAGAATACGCTAGAAAACTTTTACCTGTTGGAAAGAAAGTTAAATTAATTTCAGATAACTGAGCAGATAAATCATATGAAAGAAGTGTTGCCCACATTCTTTTCCAAGATGAAACAACAAATCAATGAAAATTATTCTCATTAGAGATGCTTAAAAATGGTTATACCTTACCAAGATTAACAAATACAGAAGTTTCAAACTATAAAAAACAAACAGAACTTGATTCTGAACAAGAAAATAGCGACTCTTTTGGTGCACTTGTAATGCCTTATATTGTCAATGCATTTAATTATGGAATCAAACAACAAAAAGGATTTTATTCACAAGAAGTTTTTGAATCAATTAAATCTAAATATCCAAATTCTATTTCTTCTAGAATTTCTACCCCTCTTGAATTATCGAAATTTTACGGAGAACATGGTAACATCTATTCAGATTCAAAAGATTTCTTAATGCTTCCTGACGAATCTGAATTTAGATCTTTAAAAACAAATAGTAATTTTTACAAGATAAACGGTATATTTAAAATTAGTCAAATTAAATTCTCTTAATTTTGAATTTTTATCCTAATGAAAGGAAAATATGGAAAATAAAAATAAAAAACATTTATCAACCCCAGCTATTGAAATCAAAAACCTAGTAATTGATTTTGGTACATCTGTTGCTGTTGATAATGTTTCATTTAAAATTAATCAAGGTGAACTTGTTACACTTTTAGGACCTAGTGGTAGTGGTAAAACTACTACTCTTAATGCTATTTCAGGACTTTTAAAACCAAGTAGCGGTAAAATCTACTTTAGTGGAATTGATGTTACAAAATATTCTCCTCAACAAAGAGAACTTGGATTAGTGTTTCAAAACTATGCATTATATCCACACATGAATGTTTTTGATAACATTGCATTCCCACTTTATAATGACCAACACTGACAAGACACTTATAAATTAAATTATGACAAAGCAAACAAAACTATTTTAGTTTTAATTGCTAAACATTTTAATATTGATCCAGAAATTATTAACAATGTAGAAAAAAGTTTTGAAATTAGAAATACACTTAAAGAACAAAACCGTGTTGCTCTTTTAAATTTAAAAACTAGAAGAGAAGATATTTATCAAAACCAAGCTAATTTAGTTGAAATTGCAGAATCAAAAGCTGCTGCAGATAAAAACTTTATTGTTAAAGATTCATTAGAGTCTTACAAAAAAGCAAAGATGTTTAATGAAAAAACTCTTGCACAAAAACACATTAAATCTGAAATTGAACCTTTAGTAATTAAAGAAGAAATTACAAATATTTATAAAAATAAACAAGAAGAAATTTCATCTCTTTTAGTTGAATTTAATTACACACTTAACGATATTTTACAAAGAGAAAAAAATCTTTTATTTGCTCTTAAAGAGACACCAATTCTTACATTAGAATCATTACCAAAAATTGAAAATGACGATATCGTTCAACAATACAAACACGAAGTTGAATTTTGTGAAAATGTTGCAAAATTACCAGTTGCAAAATTTTTCAAAACTGTTGTTCACTTAGACTTTATTCAAAAAGAATATTTAAATAATTTAGATGAATACATTAAAAAAGCTTACAAAATTAGAGATGACCTTTTTGTTAAGCTTGAAGAATATAAATCTAAAGTTTATGAAAAAAACGTTGGTTTTTCTCCAAAAGAAATTGTTTATGGTTACGAAATTAGCTTATTAAACAAAATCAACGAAGCTCTATACAAAAACTTCTTTAGTTATGTAAAAAGCAAACACAATAAAATTCTTAAAAACTTAGATATTCAATTAAGTTTTATGAAAAAACTTGCTAAAAATCATAAAATCAATGAAATTATCTCTACTTCAGAAAAACAAATGAAGTCAGAGAATAAGTTAAATGAAAATAATTTTAGAAAAGCTCAAAAAGAACTTGCTGATTTAATTTTTGCTAGCGCTCAAGTTTCTTACAACAAAATGAACGTAAGCAAAAAACTTAACGAGATCATTCTTACATTACCAATTGAATTACAAAAAGAAATTAAAGATTTATCAAAAGATATGATTTCAATGAAAGAAGCTATTGCAAGAGATGTTTTAGAAGTTGCAGAACGTGTTGATATTACTAAAAATTTAGCTAAAAAACCTACACAACTTAGTGGTGGACAACAACAACGTGTTGCTATTGCTCGTGCTCTTGTTAAAAAACCAAAAATCTTATTATTAGACGAACCGCTTTCAAACCTTGATGCAAAACTTAGAATTTCAAC
Organism: Mycoplasmopsis glycophila; assembly: GCF_900660605.1. NCBI lineage: Bacteria > Bacillati > Mycoplasmatota > Mycoplasmoidales > Metamycoplasmataceae > Mycoplasmopsis > Mycoplasmopsis glycophila. The sequence goes on from NZ_LR215024.1 coordinate 217,154, forward strand.
AAGAAAATGAATTAGAGAGTTACAACAAGAAAGCAAAATCACTACAGTGTTCGTTACTCACGACCAAGAAGAAGCTATGTCAATTAGTGACAAAGTTATTTGTATGTCAATGGCACAAGTTCAACAAATGGGAACACCAATGGAACTTTATAGAGAACCTGCTAACGAATTCGTGGCTAAATTCTTAGGTATGCCAGAAATGTCTGTTTTTGATGCTGTTGTTGCAAATGAACAACTTGTTATTAACGGGAAAGAAGTTATGCCACTTCCAAAAATGACAAACAAACCAATTAGAGTTGGTATCCGTGGAGAAAACCTTGTTGAAACAAGTGCAAAAGAAGCGCTTTTCAAAGGTAAAATTAAAAACGTTGAGTATTTAGGAAAAGAAATTCAAGCACAAATTGTTTTTGAAGAACCTAACATCATTGCTAACGTTTTCTTAAATAAAAAAGACGAATACTCTGTAGGAGATGAAATCTACATGAGTATTGCTAAAGTATCAAGACTTCACTTATTCGATAAAGAAACAACAGAAAGAATTTATGTTTAATTTATCTACATTTTGTTTTAAATTTAGACAATATTTTAGATCTAAATTCTCTGTAGCAAAAAAACAATCAAGTTTAAGAATTATTGATGCTAAAGCACCTTTTTGAAAACCTTTTTTACTTTTAACTCCTTCTATTTTAATTATTTTACTTTTCACAATTATCCCTTTCATTTTAACTATTATTACTGCTTTTGAATCTAAAGTAGGATTCCACAACGAAACAGTTTGAACAAGCGACAACTTTAGAAAAATTTTAGATCCAAGCGAAAGAGCTGGTCAACAATTTTATATAGCTGTTAGAAACTCATTTGTTTACTCAATTGCAGCTTTACCTATTTCGTTATGTATTTCAATATTAATTGCTTCGTCCATTTTCCATATTGTAAATAAATATTTAAGAGGAGCTGCACAAACAATTTTCTTCCTTCCTTATGTAACTAATGCTATTGCTGTTGGTCTTACTTTCTACTACCTTTTTGGTGGAACAGAAACTCAAGACAGAGGATTGATCAATATGATTTTTGGAAGTAAAATTCCTTGATTAAAATCTGGTGAAATGGGATCGTGATTACCATTTGTTGTTATTCTTGTTCGTGGAGTTTGAGGAAACTTAGCTTTCCAAATCTTAATCTTAACATCTGCTATGTTAGGTGTTAATAAACAATTATACAAATCTGCTGCGATTGATGGAGCTTACAAATCAAAACAATTCTTCTTTGTAACGTTGCCTTCAATTCAAAAAACTATTTCATTTTTAATCACAGTTGGTCTTATTGGTGGTATTAAGGTATTCCCACTTGCTATTTTCAATAACCAAGCAAAAGACGCTATTAATAATGGTGGTGGTTCCTTAATGTTACTTATTTACTACTACATTACAGACCAAGGTAACTTCTATATGGCTGGAGCTCTTTCGGTTTATTTAGTTGTTATCGGTATTGTAGTCTCATTTACATTACGTAAACTTATTGCTTCAATTTTCACAATCGCAAACAAGAAAGGAGAAAGATATGTTTACAACAAAATTGCTAATAAAGCAAATGTTTCTGAAACAAAATTTAAAATCTAAACAAGAAAAAGTATCAAACCCAGTTGAAACAACAAAAATTGTTAGCAAACTTTTACTTTTATTCTTTAAATTAGTTGTTATTTTGTTTTTTGGAGCAATCGTTCTTTTCCCTTTCTATTTCATGATTACAAACTCACTTTTTAGTAATGATCTTTCATTAGATAAAAGTGAAATTCACTTAATACCAAGAGAAATTGATACAAACAAAATTTCTTTCCACTGAGAAAACTATGCTAAAGCATTTCAAGAAGGATATGGTAAAGCTTTACTATATACTTCTTTAATTACAGCAATTAGTATTGCAGGTAAAATTTTCTTTTCAATGACTTTTGGTTATGCTTTCAGTTTAAAACAATGAAAACTTAAAAATGCAATGTGATTCTTCTTTTTATCGTTACTTGTTTTACCTGAATTAGCATTGCTTTGACAACAATATATTATCGTTTCAAAATTAGAGTGAAAAGATAAAGCTGACATGTTTAGAATGTTAATTACATTAACTATTCCATTTGTTGCTTCTGTTTTTTCAGGATTTATGTTCCGTAATGCTTTTGAGGCAATTAATGATAGTGTTAAAGAATCGGCTAAAATTGATGGAGCAAGTGAATTAAAATTCTTTGTTAAAATTGCTATCCCAATGATTAAACCCACAATTTGAACTGTTGCCATCTTAACTGCCTTTGCATCATGAAACAGTTACTTATGACCTTCAACAGTTTATGATGGTAAAGCTGATGCGCCACTTTTATCGATTTGACTTTTCTCAACAGGAAAAGATAACGAAACAGGAAGTGAAGCATCTAGAGTTTTCACAAACATCAGAATGGCCGGGGCAATATTAGTTCTCCTTCCTCTTATTGTTGTGTATGCAGTAATTAGAAAAAGAATTATGAACGCAATTTCAAGACAAGGTGTTGCAACAAAAGGATAGTTATGTTTTGATTTTATTTTAAAAAATACTTTCTAACTAATTTCATTAAATTTTCAAAAATTATTTTAATTACTGTTGCTTTACTTGTTTTTATTGTGTTTATCATAATGGTATTAATGGGTTTAGGAAAACTTCCATTTGTTCTATCTTAATTTTTAAATTACAAAATAGTTCACATTTTGAAATGTGGACTTTTTTTATATAATATATTTATTAGAGATAAATAAAATAAAACTTTAAAAATTAAATAAAAAAATAAAAAATTTGTTATTATTATTTAATAAAATTACAAATTTTAAGGAGAGAATAATTATGACAGCAGAAGTGCAAGAATTAGAACAAGAAAAAGATATTGAACAATCTTCAAACAAAAAAAGAAAAATTTGAATCGCTTTACTTGTAGTATTGATCATCGTTTTACTTGTTTTAATATGTGTAGAAATTGCTTACATCGCTGACTTTTATAGATTTAAAGATTCAGGACAAGATGGACTTTTATGAACGGTTGCGCAAAGACAAAACGGTCTTTTTGGTGAACTTATAAAATAAATAATTTATATGATAAATATCTTCTTTTGATGGGGATATTTTTTTCTTCTTTATTACTGAAAACTAAATGTTGCTGTTTATATATTTTTAAGTTAAAAAAATAAAAAAATTATTTTGGTTTTTCAAAAAAGTGACGTATAATAATTAAGCAAACATTTTAAAACAAAAGTTCTTTGAAAACTAGATATATACAATACATGACAGTCAATTTTTTCGAGAGTTTGATCCTGGCTCAGGATGAACGCTGGCTGTGTGCCTAATACATGCATGTCGAGCGGAGTTCTTCGGAACTTAGCGGCGAATGGGTGAGTAACACGTACTTAACGTGCCTTCTAGATTGGAATAACGCTGAGAAATTAGCGCTAATGCCGGATACTTATATGGTTCGCATGAACTATATATAAAAGGAGCTTTAAAGCTTCACTAGAAGATCGGGGTGCGTAACATTAGCTAGTTGGTAAGGTAATGGCTTACCAAGGCGATGATGTTTAGCGGGGTTGAGAGACTGATCCGCCACACTGGGACTGAGATACGGCCCAGACTCCTACGGGAGGCAGCAGTAGGGAATTTTCCACAATGGGCGAAAGCCTGATGGAGCGACACAGCGTGCAGGATGAAGGCCTTCGGGTTGTAAACTGCTGTTATAAGGGAAGAAAAAATCGTGGAGGAAATGCCATGATCTTGACGGTACCTTGTCAGAAAGCAACGGCTAACTATGTGCCAGCAGCCGCGGTAATACATAGGTTGCAAGCGTTATCCGGAATTATTGGGCGTAAAGCGTCTGTAGGTTGTGTGTTAAGTCTGACGTCAAAACTTGGGGCTCAACCCCAAATCGCGTTGGATACTGGCATACTAGAATTGTGTAGAGGTTAGCGGAATTCCTAGTGAAGCGGTGAAATGCGTAGATATTAGGAAGAACACCAACATGGCGAAGGCAGCTAACTGGGCACATATTGACACTGAGAGACGAAAGCGTGGGGAGCAAACAGGATTAGATACCCTGGTAGTCCACGCCGTAAACGATGATGATTAGCTGATGGGAACCATCGGCGCAGCTAACGCATTAAATCATCCGCCTGAGTAGTATGCACGCAAGTGTGAAACTTAAAGGAATTGACGGGGATCCGCACAAGCGGTGGAGCATGTGGTTTAATTTGAAGATACGCGTAGAACCTTACCCACTCTTGACATCTTCCGCAAAGCTATAGAGATATAGTCGAGGTTAACGGAATGACAGATGGTGCATGGTTGTCGTCAGCTCGTGTCGTGAGATGTTCGGTTAAGTCCTGCAACGAGCGCAACCCTTGTCCTTAGTTAGATGATCTAAGGAGACTGCCCGAGTAATTGGGAGGAAGGTGGGGACGACGTCAAATCATCATGCCTCTTACGAGTGGGGCAACACACGTGCTACAATGGACGGTACAAAGAGAAGCAAGACGGCGACGTGGAGCAAATCTCAAAAAACCGTTCTCAGTTCGGATTGTAGTCTGCAACTCGACTACATGAAGTCGGAATCGCTAGTAATCGTAGATCAGCTACGCTACGGTGAATACGTTCTCGGGTCTTGTACACACCGCCCGTCAAACCATGGGAGCTGGTAATGCCCGAAGTCGGTTTTGTTAACTACGGAAACAACCGCCTAAGGCAGGACTGGTGACTGGGGTTAAGTCGTAACAAGGTATCCCTACGAGAACGTGGGGATGGATTACCTCCTTTCTACGGAGTACATTACCTATATTAATAGGATACTTAAGACTATTTTTATTAAAATTATTTGTTACAATGACACATGTACTATGTTAATAGTCCATAGATATATCTAGTTTTGAGAGAACTTTCTCTCTAATTGTTCTTTGAAAACTGAATAGTAAAGATATTACAACGACATCAAATAAAATAAATAAATTAAATTGGTTAATTTGTTTTGATTGATACCGAGTAATTATTATTAAATATAATAATTTATTGAAATGTCTTTGAATATACATCAACAATAGGTCATATATTGTTACAACTTTTAAATAAGTAAGAGTTTGTGGTGGATGCCTTGGGTCTGGAAGTCGATGAAGGACGTGATTACCTGCGATAAGCCTCGTGGAGCTGGATATAAGCTACGAAGCGGGGATTTCCGAATGGGGAAACCTAACTAGAGTAATTTCTAGTTGCTATGTAATGAATAAAATAGTTGCATTTGCGAGACACGTTGTGAACTGAAACATCTTAGTAGCAACAGGAAGAGAAAATAAATAATGATTCCATTAGTAGCGGCGAGCGAACGTGGAAGAGCCCAAACCGACATAAGTCGGGGTTGTAGGACTATCTACACGAAGTTACAAATCTTTGTTATAGCAGAATTAGTTGGGAAACTAAAGCATAGAGGGTGAAACTCCCGTACGCGAAATAGCAAAGACTTCTGATAGTATCCTGAGTAGGGCGGGGCACGTGAAACCCTGTCTGAATCTGCCGGGACCATCCGGTAAGGCTAAATACTAACCAGACACCGATAGCGAACTAGTACCGTGAGGGAAAGGTGAAAAGAACCCCGGGAGGGGAGTGAAATAGAATCTGAAACCGCTTACTTACAATTAGTCAGAGCTCGTTAATGAGTGATGGCGTACATCTTGCAGTATGGACCGGCGAGTTATGTTAACATGCGAGGTTAAGTGGAGAAAAACGGAGCCGTAGAGAAATCGAGTCTTAATAGGGCGTTTAGTATGTTGATATATACCCGAAACCATGTGATCTATCCATGAGCAGGCTGAAGCTTGGTTAACCCCAAGTGGAGGGCCGAACCGTAGTACGCTGAAAAGTGCCCGGATGACTTGTGGATAGTGGAGAAATTCCAATCGAACTTGGAGATAGCTGGTTCTCCTCGAAATAGCTTTAGGGCTAGCGTCTGATGTTAAACTTTGGTGGTAGAGCACTGAATATGGAATGGCCGCGCCTAGCGGTACTGACTATAATCAAACTCCGAATACCATTGTGTATTATCAGGCAGTCGGAACCGGGGTGCTAACGTCCCGGCTCGCGAGGGCAACAACCCAGATCGTCAGCTAAGGTCCCAAAATCATGTTAAGTCAGAAAGGTTGTGTGATTTCATAAACAACTAGGAGGTTGGCTTAGAAGCAGCCACCCTTTAAAGAGTGCGTAATAGCTCACTAGTCAAGAGATCATGCGCCAATAATGTAACGGGAGTAAAACATGATACCGAAGCTACGGGTGTGAAAACACGTTAGAGGAGCGTTCTAAGTGCGGCGAAGCCAGACCGTGAGGACTGGTGGAGCGCTTAGAAGTGAGAATGCCGGTATGAGTAACGATTTGTGGTGAGAATCCACAACGCCTATTGGGGAAGGTTTCCTGGGCAAGGTTCGTCCACCCAGGGTTAGTCAGGACCTAAGGAGAGGCTGAAAAGCGTATCCGATGGACAACAGGTTAATATTCCTGTACTACCTATTACTAGTGATGGAGTGACGGAGAAGGATAGCATTACCCATTAATGGATTTGGGGGTAAGTAGCGACTGGTGAGTATAGTTAAATGCGTACTCTATAACCGGAATCTACGATGCATAGGAACTTCGGTTCCGAATTATGTGATTTCATGCTTCCAAGAAAAGCTTCTAAACGTTAAAGTAACTGGTACCTGTACCGAGAACGGACACACGTCCCCAAGATGAGTATTCTAAGGCGCGCGAGAAAACCATCGTTAAGGAACTCTGCAAAATGACCCCGTAAGTTCGCGAGAAGGGGAGCCAACTTCTAGTTGGCCACAGTAAATTGTGAGGGGCAACTGTTTATCAAAAACACAGCTCTCTGCTAAACCGCAAGGTGATGTATAGGGGGTGAAGCCTGCCCAGTGCCCGAAGGTTAAGCGGATGCGTTAGCTTTATGCGAAGCGTTGAAGTGAAGCCCGGGTGAACGGCGGCCGTAACTATAACGGTCCTAAGGTAGCGAAATTCCTTGTCGGCTAAATACTGACCTGCACGAAAGGCGCAATGATCTCTCAACTGTCTCAACGATGGACTCGGTGAAATTATGGTCCCAGTGAAAACGCTGGGTACCCGCATCAAGACGAAAAGACCCCATGGAGCTTTACTACAACTTCGTATTGGAACTTGGCCTAACATGTGTAGGATAGGTGGGAGACTTTGAAGTTAAGGCGCTAGCCTTAATGGAGTCGTCCTTGAAATACCACCCTTGGTATGTTGAGTTTCTAACCTGCCGCCGTTATCCGGTGGGGGGACAGTGCGTGGTGGGTAGTTTGACTGGGGCGGTCGCCTCCTAAAAGGTAACGGAGGCGTTCAAAGGTACACTCAATACGGTCAGAAACCGTATGTAGAGCGCAAAGGTAGAAGTGTGCTTGACTGCGAGACCTACAAGTCGAGCAGGTGCGAAAGCAGGACTTAGTGATCCGGCTGTACGTCATGGAACGGCAGTCGCTCAACGGATAAAAGTTACCCTGGGGATAACAGGCTTATCTTGCCCAAGAGATCACATCGACGGCAAGGTTTGGCACCTCGATGTCGGCTCATCGCATCCTGGAGCTGGAGTCGGTTCCAAGGGTTTGGCTGTTCGCCAATTAAAGCGGTACGCGAGCTGGGTTCAGAACGTCGTGAGACAGTTCGGTCCCTATCTGATGTGGGCGTTGGAATATTGATGAGAGCTGCTCTTAGTACGAGAGGACCGGAGTGGACGTACCGCTGGTGTTCCAGTTGTTCCGCCAGGAGCATAGCTGGGTAGCTAAGTACGGAAAGGATAACCGCTGAAAGCATCTAAGTGGGAAGCCTCCTCAGAGATAAGTATTCCCTTGAAATTCCTTGTAGACGACAAGGTTGATAGGATGGAAGTGTAAGTGTAGTAATACATTCAGCTGACCATTACTAATAAATTGATAGGTTTAAAAGTTAAGATGTTTATTCAAGACATTTTAATGAATTATTATTTACTATTCAGTTTTGAAAAAGCAATGCCCAAACGGGCTTTTTTTTATTTTCTTTTTTAATAAGAATTATTTTAGTTATAACTACATCAATGCAGCATTAAAATTAAAATAGCTAATAAATTTCGCTCTTATTATTGAATTAAATAACTAAAAAATGATACTTTAAAATATTATTACTTAACTCACTACAATACTATAATATTCATTTAAACAACTTATTAAATCAATTGAAATAGATGAAACAAAGATACAATTTCCTAGTTGTTTTTCAAATTAGATTACATCAAACAAATTAAATAGTAAAAGTATAAAAAAAATAACTCTTGCGAGTTATTCTGGCCATTTCTGAAATGGTACGTCCTAGAGGATTCGAACCTCTGACCCAATGGTTAAAAGCCATTTGCTCTACCTGCTGAGCTAAGGACGCACATTATGGTGCCCAGGACTGGACTTGAACCAGCACGGTATTGCTACCGAGGGATTTTAAGTCCCTTGCGTCTACCATTCCGCCACCTGGGCTTTTTTGTTTGCTTAATAATTATAATACAATTTATCAAAAAAACAAAAATATTTTTTATTTTTTTATATGCATTAATTACACTATTTTTTTAGTGCTTAATTATTTTAACACATATTATTAAATATGCATCTTATTTTCTTTGTTTTTTGATATCATTAATTTATGAAAAATATTGTTACAGTAAAAATTGAAATTCAAAAAGATTCAAAAATTAAATATGAATATAATAGAAAAACTAAAGAAATTGAAGTTGATAGAATTTTAAGAGGAGACTTTAAATATCCATGTAATTACGGGTTTATTCCAAATGCATTAGATTGAGATGGAGATGAACTTGATGTTTTACTTTATTCTGAAGAAACTTTTATTCCTGGCGTTGTTTTAAATGCTAGAATAATTGGTGCAATGAAAATGATTGATGATGGTGAAACAGACACAAAACTTATTGCTGTCCATGCAGATGATTATAGACTTGATCACATTAATAGCATCAATGATTTACCTGAACCATTCTTAAGAACAGTTGAAACATTCTTTAGTACATATAAAAATTGAAAAAGACCAGGCATTACATCAGTTGGTGGGTTTGAAAACACTGAATGAGCATTAGCTGAATATGAAGAGTGTGTTGAACTTATGAATAAATATGGTGAAATGGATAAAAAAGACTTTATCAAAAAAATGCAAGAATTACACCCAGAAAAGTACGTTGCTTAATTTCTTTATAGTCGCTTTAATTCAAAGCGGCTTTTTTAATAAAAAAATATTTTTTTGCTTTGTTTTATTTTTTCTTTGTTATAATAATTAAGCAAGTTGAAGCAATTAAAGCTGAGATAAAAAAATAAAAAATTATTATTGACTTTTTTTAAAAAAGTATATAATAATATCACAAGTAAATTTGCCGATTTAGCTCAGCGGTAGAGCAGCTGGCTGTTAACCAGTTGGTCGTTGGTTCAATCCCAATAATCGGCGCCATTTATGGTCTGTTGGTGAAGCGGTTAACACACATGGTTTTCATCCATGCATGCACGGGTTCGATCCCCGTACAGACTGCCATTTTGGAAGATTAGCTCAGTTGGGAGAGCATCGCCCTTACAAGGCGGAGGTCGTGGGTTCGAGCCCCTCATCTTCCACCATTAGCCGTCTTAGCTCAGTTGGTAGAGCAACTGACTTGTAATCAGTAGGTCGTAGGTTCGAGTCCTATAGACGGCACCATTAAGCATTAAGCTTTTTTTTTATTTTTGAAATGTTTGCGCGGGTGGTGAAATTGGCAGACACGCTAGATTTAGGCTCTAGTGCCTTCGGCATAAGGGTTCGAGTCCCTTCTCGCGCACCATATCTTTTTTAAGACCGAAACTACCGCGAAGGTAGTTTTTATTTTGTAAAATTAAGAAATAAGTATAATCTACAAATTTATTTTAAAATACATTAAAATTTATATACAAAAATATTTATCACTTTATATAAATGTCCACACTGAAAGGAAGAAAATATCAATGAATAAAGAAAAAATTTATGAGTATATTCAAAAATTTGAATCGTGCTCATTCTTAGATATAGCAAAACATTTTAGAATTTCTGTACGTAATAATAAAGATTTAACTAATGTGTTATCTCAACTTTTAAAAGAATACAAGATTTTCAAAAACAACAAGGATCAATACTATGCTCCAATTCTCAAAGAAAGCATTACAGGTGTTTTAAACGTGTCAGCAAAAGGAGCTTTTGGTTTTGTTGATTATGACATTGATGAAGAAAACAAAACAAAGAAAAGCGTCTTTGTTAAGAACTTTAATTTTAATGGAGCAATTAATGGAGATACTGTTTATGTTAATGTTTATGTGAATCCAAAAAGCAAACAACAAGATTTAACACATGGAGTTGTAACTCAAATTATTGAAAGAGGAAATGACGAAATAGTTGGTTTTATCAAACAAAAAAATCAAAATACATATTTTGTTCCTGTTGATGAACGTTATAAAACTATTCAATATAAAATTTTTCAATCAGTAGTTCCAACCAAATTAAATGATTTAGTTGTCGCTAAAATACTAAAATATGAAGATAAAATTATTTTAATTAGTATCGATCGTGTAATTACAAACGAAGCAGACCCAATGGTTTTTGTTAAGTCTTATTTAGAGCAAATTAAAGCTCCAACAGATTTTCCAGAGATTTTAAATAATGAAATTAATGTAATTCCTTCAACGATTCAAAATGAAAATATTCAAAACAGAAAAGATCTTCGTAACGAGATGATTGTAACAATCGACGGGGATGATACTAAAGATTTTGATGATGCTATCACAGTATCAAAATTACCAAACGGAAACTATTTTTTAGGTGTCTATATTGCAGATGTTTCATATTATGTTCAAGAAGGTACAGAAATTGATCAGGAAGCTTTAAATAGAGGAACTAGTATTTATTTAGTTGATCGTGTAATTCCGATGCTTCCAGTGGAACTTTCAAATGGTATTTGTTCATTGAATCCAAATGAAGATCGTTTTGTTTTAGGTTGTGAAATGGAAATCGATTTAAATGGTAATACAGTTAAAACTGAAGTTTTTGAAGGTATTATTAATTCAAAATTCAGACTCACATATAAACAAGTTGATAAATATTTTGAAACAGGACAAATCAACGAAACACATAGTGACAAACAAGAACTTTCGAAACTTAAAAATATGCTTAATGAGGCAAGAGAATTAAGTTTAATTTTACATAATTACAAAATTAAAGAGGGTTATGTAGATTTTGAAATCGATGAACCTAAAATTAAACTTAATGATGATGGTTCAGTTAAAGAAATTATTATTAATAAACGTGGTTTTTCAGAAGTTTTAATTGAAGATTTTATGGTTCGTGCTAATGAAACTGTAGCTAAATATTTATATGATAATAAACTACCAGTTCTTTATAGAGTTCATGAGAAACCTGATGCCGATAAATTAGAAAATTTAAAAAACTCATTAAGTGTAATTGGATTATCAATGGGTGATTTAAATTATAAAAATATTACCCCACAAAAATTTAGTGAATTAGTTGAATATGTCAAAGCAAACCGTAATGATGACTTTGTGAAATTACTTTTTTTAAGAACAATGCAAAAAGCAATTTATTCTCCAGATAATATTAAGCATTTTGGGTTAGCAAGTGATTTTTATTGCCATTTTACTAGTCCTATCCGTAGATACCCGGATCTTATCATTCACCGTATTATTAGAAACTTTATTCTTAATAAAAATTTAGACAAATTAGAAGAATTCAGTAATAAATTACCAATTTTTGGTGATTTAAACACTAAAAGCGAACAAAAAGCAGTTCAAATTGAACGAAATGTGAATGATCTCAAATTTGCCGAATATCTTAAAAATCAAGTAGGAAAAACCTTTAAAGCACAAATTCTTAGTATTTTAAACTTTGGTTTCTTTATCGAGTTTGACTTTAAAGCAAGCGGTTTAGTTCATCGTGCTAATCTTTTTGATGGTGAATATCAGCCAAATGAGAATTTAACTAAATTTATTTCTGAAAAAAGAACTTTTACTTTAGGAGACTTTGTTGAAGTTGTTGTTATTGGTGTGGATTTAGTTGAAGGAAAAGTTGATTGTGTTTTACTTGATCAATACGAAAGCTATTTAGCTAATTTAGAAAAAATCAATAACCAAAAGAAAACTTTTGAAAAATCAAATGACAGAAAACAATTCAAAAAATAATTCATTTTTAGTTAAAAATTCTCTTGGTTTTGATTCAGATTTATATGTTTATCAAGATAAAACAATGTTTAATTATTCTGTTGATACAATTTTACTTGGTAATTTTATCTATTTAAATTCTAAAATGAAACGAGCATTAGAAATAGGTGCAAATAATGGTGCTTTAAGTATCTTTGTGGCATCTAGATTGCAAACGCTTTCAATTGATGCATTGGAAATTCAAGAAAAAGCCGCTAAATTAGCAATTGAAAATATTAAAATGAATAATTTAGACTCTCAAATTAATGTGATTTGCGATGATTTTAATAATTTTTGAAAAGCACATACCAAAAAAGCTTTACCCAAATACGAAATAATTTTTGCTAATCCTCCATTTTATCCTTTTGATAAAACTAAAGTCAAAAAAGATATTTCCAAAGAAAAGTTAATTGCTACTCATGAAATACATCTTAATTTGGAACAATTAATTTTCGGGGCATCAAAAATTATCGAACAAAAAGGATTTTTATCACTTGTTCTTCCGGTTGAAAGAATGGTTGATGCTTTTGAACTTTTACGTAAATACCATTTTGAGCCAAAAAGAATTCAACAAATTTTAACTCGAGCCAAAGAAAAGCCTAAATTTGTTTTAATTGAAGCTCGTTACCGTTCAGGGTGAGGGACTCATTTTTTACCTAACTTATATCTTCATGACAATAATGATATTGAAAATCATGATTACTTACCAGAAATTAAACAACTCTATAAACCTTTAAAAATTGAATCTAAAAAATAAAGGAGCAAAAATGAAAAAATTTTATATCACAACGCCGATTTATTATGCAAGCGGAAACTTACACATAGGGCATTTATACACAACAACATTAGCATGAACACTTGCTAATTACAAAAAAATGTCTGGTTATAAAGTTCTTTTTCTAACAGGAAGCGATGAGCATGGTCAAAAAATTCAACAAAAAGCAGAAGCAAGCAATCAGACACCACAAGAATTTGTAGACGCTCTTTGCCTTAAATATAAAAAAATGTGAGTAGATTTTGGAATTGAATATGATATTTATTCGCGTACAACCAATGAACACCACAAAGAATCTGTAAAACATATTTTTTCTTACTTCTTAAAAAACGATTTTATTTATAAGGACAAATATCAAGGTCTTTATTCAGTTAGTGATGAAGAATTTTTAACTGAATCACAAGCAGTTAAAAGGGATGGAAAATTTTATCATCCAACAAGTGACCATGAATTAGTTTTAGTTTCTGAAGAAAGCTATTTTTTCAATATGAAAAAATTTGAAGGTTGATTAATTAACTACATTGAAACTCATACAGATTTTGTTCGTCCAGCAAAAATTGTTAAAGAAATGATGAGTAACTTTCTTGGTAAAGGTTTAGAAGATTTATCAGTTACACGTACGAATGTACAGTGAGGGATTAAAATTGATGAAGATTTCAAACATACTCTTTATGTTTGATTAGATGCGCTTTGCAACTATATTACAGCTTTAGGTTATGATGTAAATCTTAAAACACAACCAGAATTATTTAATGAATTTTGATTAGATCCAAATACAGAAATAGTGCATCTTTTAGGGAAAGAAATTGCAAGATTTCATATGATCTATTGACCTATTTTTCTTAAAGCACTGAATTTAAGAATGCCAAATCACATTCAATCACACGGATGAATTGTAACGCCAACAGGAAAAATGTCTAAATCTAAAAATAATGTGGTTGATCCATATGATTTATTGTCTAGATATCATCCTGAAATGATTAAATATTACCTAGCTTCGCAAATTATTTTAGGTGAAGATGGTTTATTTGGTGAAGAAAGATTTGTAGAAGTAATTAATTCTGATCTTGTTAATAATTTTGGTAATTTAGTATCTCGTAGTTTAAAAATGAAATCAAATTCTTTTGCAGAACCACTCAAATATAAAGTGAGTTCTTTCGATCTTGATCTTGAAATTGAACACAAAATCAAATCATCATTAAATGAATTTAAACTTTATTTAGATGCATTCCAAATTGACAAAGGACTTAAAGTTGCGATTAATCTATCAAGTGAACTTAATAAGTATATTGATTTAACTCAACCATGAACATTAAAAGAAGATTTAGATCGACTTGAGGCCATTTTAGTCCGTTTATTAAATGGAATTTATGCAGTTACAACATACCTAAATATTGTTATGCCGCAAAAAATGGAAGAAGTGAGAAATGCGCTTGGAATTTCGAAAATTTCACTTGATTTAATTGATAATTTCGAAAAATTTGATAACATTAATCAGGCGGCTTCTTTTATGTTGTTCGGAAGACTTGGTAAAAAATAAAAAAGGAGGTTTTTATACATGATTTTTGTAAGAGCAACAAAATATGTTATTAACCCAGAAAAAGCAAAACCATTTTTAGATTATTTATTAGTTTTAACTAAAAAAACTCGCATGCTTGAAATGAACTTATCGTTTGAATATGGTATGCCTGCTGAAAATGAAGTTGTTTTATTAGAAAGATGATCAAGTCACAAAGATTATCAAAATTATATTTCAAACAAGGAATTTGCAGTAGAAATTCAAACTCTTTCAGAAATGGCAAGTAAAACACTAGTTTTATATGAATTTACTACAATTAAATAATTTCTTTATGATCTAGCCTTCAATTTGTATTGAAGGTTTTTTATTTTTTAGTTAATAAATTCTAATATGAAAAATGACAAGCTAGAAATTATAAAACTTCATAACCTAAAAGTGATAAGGACAATTTATAGTAAAATAATAATAAGTAACTTTTAACAATAAAATTTCTTTAACAGTTAATTTTAGATAGCTATACAAAACTTTTGAAAAATAAGTTTTTTATTTTTTATCAAGAAATTAATTTTTAAGGAAAATGAAAGGAAATAATGCAAATAGGAAACTCAAAAGTGGCTATTGATGCAATTGAAAAATATGACTCAATAGTTATTTTTCACCACGTTAGACCTGATGGAGACTGTCTTGGTTCACAAGCAGGTCTTGCGGAATTAATTAGAACAAATTACCCAAACAAAAAAGTTTATACAGTAGGAGATAATACTCACGTTTTTGACTTTATGGATTATAAATTCAACTCGTATGATGAGATTGATTTTAACAATTCGTTAGCTATTGTTGTTGATGCTTCGAGCGGAAACAGAATTGAATGTGCAGATTTACTTTACGAAAAAAGAACAACTGCTCGTTTAAGAATCGATCACCATCCAAATGGTGCTGATATTGAATATGAGTACAACTGGATTGATGAACACTACGTTGCAGCTGCAGAAATGATTGCGCAATTAGCTTATGATGCAAATTGAACAGTAACTAATAAAGCTGCTTCACATATTTATTTAGGTATTAACACCGATAGTGGAAGATTTTTATATCCAGATACTTCTGCTCGCACACATAAACTTGTGGCATTTTTAATGGAACAAGGTGCATTTCACCCACAAGATATCTTAAGAGAACTTTCAAAAAGAACTTTCAAGGA
The DNA here is from genome assembly GCF_900660605.1 of Mycoplasmopsis glycophila. Taxonomy (NCBI): domain Bacteria; kingdom Bacillati; phylum Mycoplasmatota; order Mycoplasmoidales; family Metamycoplasmataceae; genus Mycoplasmopsis; species Mycoplasmopsis glycophila. The sequence goes on from NZ_LR215024.1 coordinate 232,942, forward strand.
AATTAAGTTTGTTGGAAAAATCTTGAGTGAATTTAAAAAAGAAGGAAGAGTACTTTACTACGAAATTACAAATGAAATTTTAGAAGAGTATGGTATGAATTCACTTGAAGCTGCTCTTTTTGTTAATGAATTAGCAAACATTGAAGATAACTCTTGTTGAGCACTTTTTGTACAACTTGAAGATGGAACAGTTAGAGGAAGACTTAGATCAAATGGTCCACTTGTAAATTTAGTTGCTAATAAATACAGTGGTGGTGGACACGATAATGCTGCCGGAATTACTTTACCTTCATGAGATTTAGTTCCAAGTGTTCTTGCAGATTTAAATGAAGCTATTAAAGAGTGAGAAAAATAATGCAAATTGGTAGTTTAGAATTAGTTACAAAAGAACTTTTAAAGTATGATTCGATAGTTATTTTTCACCACATTAGACCTGATGGAGATTGCCTTGGTTCACAATTTGGACTCAAGAAACTTTTAGAAGATAATTTTCCAAACAAAAAAGTGTATGCAATTGGAGATGCTAAAGGTTCATTTCCTTTTCTTAATCTTCAAATGAACGAAATACCAAGTGATGAAATACTTGCTAATTCACTAGGTGTTGTGGTTGACGCTAACTTTAAAGAAAGAATTGAATGCAGAGAAGTTTTAGACAAAAATATCTTTAAAAAAGTAATTAGAATTGACCACCATCCTAATGAAGATGATCTTGGAGATGAGTGTGTTAGATGAGTTGATAGTAGTTATTCAGCAGCTGATGAAATGATTACTGAAATAGCAGTTACAAACCAATGAAAAATCACACCAGAAGCAGCTAATTTGTTATATCTAGGAATTAACACTGACAGTGGTAGATTTTTATTCAACAACACTAAATCTCGTACTTTAAGATTAGCTGCAGAACTATATGATGCAGGATTAGATACTGATTTTGTACACCAAAATCTAGCTAGAGTAAGCTTGGACGATTTAAAATATTCTTCTTGATTATTAAGTACACTTAAAACACGTGATGGAGTTGCTTATATCCAAAACAGCTTGACAGATACATTAAAAATGGGAAAAACACCACAAACTTCAGTTCGTGTAAATTCAATTGCAAACATTGAAGGTCATCCAATTTGAGTTCAATTTACAGAAGAAGAGGACGGAAGAATTCGTGTTGAATTTCGTTCAAATGGACCAATTGTGCGTAATGTAGCTGTTAAATGAGGCGGAGGTGGACACGAAAGAGCTTCTGGAGCGATTTTAACTTCATTTGCCGATGTAGAAGCAGTAATTGACGATTGTGCCGCAGAAATTAAACGCTATAATACAGAAAAGTAGCAAAAAAAAGATCTCTAAATAGGGATCTTTTTTCTTTTAAAATTGCGATGTAAATAAATCGTAATAGAAACCTTGTTTGTCAAGAAGCTCTTGATGAGTACCTTGTTCGATAATATAACCATTATCAACAACGATAATTAAATCTGCTTTTTGAATTGTACTTAATCTATGAGCGATCACAAAAGAAGTTTTATCTTTCATTAAGTGCAACATTGCTTTTTGAACAATTTTTTCTGTATTTGAGTCAATGTTGCTTGTTGCTTCATCTAAAATTAAGATTGCTTTATTTTGCAAGATGGCTCTAGTTAGTGCAAGGAGTTGTTTTTGACCTTGCGAGATATTAGCTCCATTATTTTCGATCATTGTATGATAACCATTAGCTGTGCTCATAATAAAGTGATGGGCTTCAGTGAGCTTTGCAGCATTTATAATTTCTTCTTCAGTTGCTTTTGGATTTGCTAATTTTAAGTTTTCAAGAATTGTTTGATTAAATAAAAACGAATCTTGAAGCACAATTGTTAAATTATCTCGTAAATCGCTAGTTTTAATATTTTTAAGTTCCATACCATCGATTTTAATGTTTCCTAATTGGTAATCATAATATTTACTTAATAAACTAATAATTGTAGTTTTACCAGCTCCTGTTGGCCCAACAATCGCAACTGTTTGACCTTTTTTAACTTGAAATGTAGCGTTTTTTAGTTGGTAATCTCTGCTTTCTGGTAAATATTTAAAATAAACATTTTTAAAGCTAATATTACCATCTAAAGTCTTTGTAAGTTCAATTGTTTCATTAGATTTATCAGGTAATTTAATATCTAATAATTTAAATAAACGAGCACTTGAAGCTATTCCAACTTGTAAACTAAAACTACTATTAAGTAAACTTTGAAATGGTCCAATGTAATTTCAACAAAGCGAAATAAACATAACAATTAAAGATGCGTTAGCTTTACCATTTTCAGCACCAAAAAAGTCAATTCCTAAAATTGGTCAATTTTGAACATAAAAGAGTGCAGCAATAAAACAAATCATTAAAATTGCTAGGTTTGAGACAAGACCATATCAAGTTTCAAAACTTTTAGCAATCACGTCACCACCATAAGCTTCATTTCTAATTTTTTTTGTAATTTTTTGAAGGTTTTGATAAACAAATTCTTGCTGATTAAAAGCTTTAGTAACTTGAGTGTTTGATAACATCTCTTCGACAAATGCATTTAGTTCGCCGAATGAATTTTGTACCTTAATAAAATATGGTTGTGATTTTTTCATTAAGAGAGCAATTAAACCAAATAAAATTAATGTAACTGGAATAATTATCAAACTTAAAGATGATGAAATTAAAAACATAACAATCACAGAAATTAAGATCGAAAAGACTGCAGTTCCTACTTGTGACAGCATTTGGAAAAGAGAGTTTGCAACATTATTAACGTCAACTATTAATGTTGAAATTAAATCACCAGCTTTATTTTTATCATAAAAACCAATTGGTAATTTATGAAGTTTTTCGATAATTTCATTTCTTAACCTTGCTCCTGCGTTAAATGATACTTGTGTATATAAATAATTTTCAAGGTATCTAAATAGACCATAAATCAAAAAGCTAGCTGTTAGTAAAACTACATGAATAGCAAATCCTACTTTATTAAAAGGTTGACCATGAATTGCGGGCTCAAAAAAGTTTTTAACAATATAACCAATAAGAAAACTACCTACGATATAGAAAATTGAATTTAATAAACTGAAAACAACTCCACCAATGAATTTTTTCTTTTCTGAAAATAAATATTTACATAATGTTTTGAAAATTTGAAAATTATTTTTTGCAACTTCTGGTTTATTGAGTTCTTTTGAAATCTCTCTTGTTTCTAAATTGTCCATTTTTACCTCTTATTGTTGGAATTGTTGATTTTCATTGATTTGTTTATATCATTCGCAAGTTTCAAGTAGTTCATCATGTTTACCTTTAGCTAAAATTTCTCCTTTATCCATCACTAAAATTAAATCAGCATGTTTAATTGAGTTAACTTTTTGAGAAATAATAACGGTTGTGCAATTGTAATTTGTATTAATATTATTAATTAATTTTTTAGTAGTAATATTATCTAAAGCACTTGTTGAATCATCTAAAATTAAGATTTTAGGTTCATTTAAAAGTGTTCTCGCTATACTTAATCTTTGTTTTTGTCCCCCACTTAAATTTTTTCCTTTTTGTTCAATTTTGTGGTCAAGACGATCTTCAAAAGTTTGGATAAACGAATCTGCGCAAGCATTTTTAAGTGCTTTTTCCATTTGAGTTTGTGTTGCGTCTTTTTTAGCAAACAGAAGATTGCTTTTAACTGTTCCGCTATATAATTTCGCTTCTTGATATACGATTCCAACTTTCTCATGAAGATCTTTACTGTTAATTTCTTTAACCTGTTTATTATTAATTAAGATTTGTCCTTCGGTATATTTCATATTATTCACAATCAAGTTTGCGATTGTGCTTTTTCCACTACCTGTTGGTCCGATAATACCTAACGTTTTACTGCCATCAATTTTGAAGTTAATGTTTTTAAGTGCATAATCAGCTGAGGACTCAAAATATTTAAAACTAAGATCCTTAAATTCAATCCCGTAGTTTTTCATATCATTTGATTGTCCAAAATATTCTGTAATCATATAACCATTTGGAACATTTAAATTATCATATTTTCAATTTAAAACTTCTGTAATTCTTTTTGAACTAATTTTTGCTCTAATTGCAGAACCAATAAATTGTGAAAAAATCATAATTCCAAGTGCTAAAATAAATTCAAATTCAACGAAAATGTTAATTTTAGCAAGCAATTGTTTATCAAAATGTCCAATTTTTGCAGCCATGATAAATATAGCTACGATAACTAAATTCACAATTGCGAAAAATGCAGGTGTTCCAAAACTAAAAATTTTAAAAACTTTAGTTTCATTTTTTAATCACATTTTATTAATCTTAAAAAACTTTCTCTTTTGTTCTTCTTGTAAGTTATTTGCACGAATAAAACGCGCTCCAACGATAGTTTCTTCTGCTTCTTTTGTAATCTTGTCTAAATTAATTCTATTTTTCTTAATTAAAGGGTTAGATTTAGCAAAAATAATTAAAAAGACAACTACTAAAACAGGAATAATACCAACAATTACAAGAGCGAAATTTTTATCGGTATAAAATGCAAAAACAAGACCAACAATAATATATAGTGGAGCTTTGATTAAAGCTGTTGTTGCATTGATTAAAAATTCTCAAAAGACAGCTACATCATCATTAATTCTTGTAATTAAACTTTCTTGAGTTAATACACTTATATCTTTTAAACTTAATTTTTGATATTTCTTAAATAATGTATCACGATAAAAATTAGAAGCATTTTCACCGGCTCAAATTACAATTAGTAATGAAACAATTGAAGTAATTGTAGCTGATAGAATAATTGCTAATGAAGTAATGATTAAAAACCTTAAGGCAGCATCTTTTGTGCCTTTAAAAATTATCATTGTGTTAAAAATTCTAATTATTTCTTCGTTTTTAGGGTGCAATAAACTTTCTTTATCTTGAACAAGCAGCGGGATAAATTGTGATAAAAAAATTGGTAAAACCATTGTTAATGCTACATTAATTAAAACGAAAATCACACCTAAACCAAAAAACATTTTGATTTTTGTAGGTAAAATTCTAAACATTTGTCACATGTTTGCTCCTTTCCTTAATAAAAAGCACTTATATTATCAAAATTATAGCAATTTAGAGTAAAAAAATGCTAAACGATTTTATCTTAAATAAAATGTTTAGCATATCTAGTTTTATTATTAAAAAGAAATAAAAAAATGGCGATCACGACAGGATTCGAACCTGTGACAACCAGCTTAGAAGGCTGATGCTCTATCCAACTGAGCTACGCGACCACTTGTAATATAATTTTACCTTAAAAAATAATTTAATTTAAGAAAATTTTGATTTTTTTAAATTAAAACCACTAGACACAACACTTCTTCATATGGCTGCTCCGGTTAAGGCCTGACCAGGTTAGTAGGTTATTGTTCTAATGGCTTCTTAATTATAATATAAAAAACTATTATAAAAAAATTTTTTTTAAAGTAAAATTATGTTATGAATAAAGGCAGTAATCAACATTTTTCATTCAATGAGATGAAAAATCTAGCACTTAAAAACAATGATTTGATTAAAAATGAACTTAAATGAATGAACAAAATTGTTGATGCTAGCGATATTACACCAAATTTTGAAGATAAAATTGTCAAAGTCACAAGACATGGTGTTGATATCGAGACTTTTTTAAATCACGAAATTGAAACTTTAGAAAACAATTTTGAGGACTTAAAAAATGAGCTGAACCTAGAAACTGTCTGCTTTATGGATAAATATAATTTTGAAAGCGAACAAGAGAATTTATCGCTTTCTCTTCTTGATCCAAATAGTCACAAGAATAATCAAGAACAGAAAAATAACATGAATAACACCACTAAAATTATAGTCAATAAATTGGATATTTAATTTTTAGTGTTGTTTTTCTTTATTAATTTTTCCAAATAAATTTATTCAAAATTAAGTTACACGAGAGGATTTTATGAGCAAAAAAGTTAACATTGCAATCGATGGACCAAGCGGTGCCGGTAAGTCAACGGTCGCAAATGAAATTGCTAAAAGATTAGGTTACACATTTATTAATAGCGGAAGTATTTATCGTGCGATTGCTTTTAATGCGATTAAGCAAGGAATTGGATCTACTGACAAAGAAGGTGTGATTTCTACTTTACACCATGACATGGTCACTTTAGGAAACTCTGACGAAGTTTATTTAGATGGCGAAGATATTTCAAAAAAAATTCGTGCAGAATACATTTCACAAATTACACCTAATGTTGCAAAAATACCTGAAATTAGAAACTTCGTTGTAGAGTTTGTCCAACACATTACCAAGAAAAGCAAAGGTTTTATTATTGATGGACGTGATACAACTTTTAAATTAATGCCGCATGCTGAAGTGAAAATTTTCTTATGAGCTGAACCTGAAGAGAGAGCAAGAAGAAGATTTCACCAACTTAAAAGTTTAGGCAGCGATGCTGATTATAACGAAGTTCTTTATGATATTAAAAAAAGAGATGCTCAAGATATGAATCGTGAAGTTGACCCACTTCATAAAACAGAAGATTCTGTTTTAATTGATTGTACTGATATGAATCAAGAAGAGGTTGTTCAAAAAATTATAGAATTAGTTAACGAAAAAGTTAAGTAATAGCAAAGGAGAAAAAATGAAAAATGTAGTTGCTATTATCGGAAAGCCAAATGTTGGAAAAAGTACTTTTTTCAATCGTTTAATTGGTCGTAAAGTATCGATTGTACACGATCAACCTGGTGTTACAAGAGATCGTTTATATGAAAAAATCAATTGATCTGGCAAAGAACTTAAGATTATTGATACAGGTGGAATTGAAATCGAAAATCGCCCATTCCAAGAACAAATTCAAATTCAAGCGAAGATTGCAATTGAAGAAGCTGATGTAATTATTTTTCTTTTTGATGGAAATAGCGAGATTACTAATGACGATTTGTTTATTATGAACATTCTAAGAAAAAGTAACAAACCAATTATTGCTGTTGCTAACAAATTAGAAAATAACCAACAATTTGATTATGGTTGATATCGTCTTGGAGTGGATCATATTTACCCAATTAGTGCACTACATGGTGAAGGAGTTGGAGAAGTTTTAGACAAGTGTTTGAGTTATTTAAATTTTGAAGAAGCTGAAAAAGAAGATTTATTTAATTTAGCAATTATCGGAAAACCAAATGCAGGAAAAAGTTCATTATTAAATAATTTAGCCAAAGAAAATAGATCTATTGTTTCAGATATTGCTGGAACAACTCGTGATAGTGTTAAATCTATTATTGAAATTGATGGTAAAAAATACAATGTGATTGATACAGCTGGAATTACAAAAAAATCTAAATTAGTTGAAAGTGTCGACCATTATGCCTTAATGAGAGCGATGAACTCACTTGCTGAAGCTGATCTTTCGCTTGTTGTGATCGATGCAACACAAGAAGAATTTTCACACTTTGATTCACGTATAATTGGTTATGCATTGGATAATGAAAAACCAATTATTGTAGTTGTTAATAAGTGAGATTTAGTTGAAAAAGAAACTAATACAATGGCTCAATTTGAAAAGAAAATGAGAAACAAATTTCACTTTGTGCCTTGAGTTCCATTTATTTTTATTTCAGCAAAATATAACCAAAGAATTAATAAACTTTTTGATACTATCAATTTAGTAAGAAGCAATTTAGAACGTGATATTAAACCCAATTTACTTTCAAATTTAGTTCTCGAATCTCAAATCATTCAACCTGCACAGCCATATAATGGCGGAAGATTGAATATTTACTATGTACGTCAAGAAAGAGGGAAAATTCCAACTTTTACATTTTTTGTCAATAATAAAAAGTATTTACACTTTTCATACCAAAGATTTCTTGAAAACCAATTAAGAGAAACATTTGATTTTACAGGTTGTCCTTTACAACTTAATTTTAAAAATAAAAATGGATTAGATTAAAAGTAGCCGCATAGGCTATTTTTTTGTCTAAATTAAGCATTAAGAAATAAAACATAGTTTGATATAATAAAACAAATATTTAATATTCTATTAAATATATTTCCCGACCAATAATTTTAAAAAGGAGTAATATGAACAAGAAAAACCAAGAGAATATCAATATTTTTGCCTTGGGCGGACAAGACGAGAATGGTAAAAATTGCTATGTTTTTGAATATGGTAATGATATTTTTATTATTAATGCTGGGGTTAAAATTCCAATTAATTCACAAAATGGGGTTGACACCTTAATTCCTGATTTTTCCTATTTAGAAAAAAACAAAAATAGGATCAAGGCTATTTTTATTTCAGACGTAAAAAATGAATCTTTTAGTGCCCTTCCATGACTTGTGATGAAAATTCCAGGTATTAAAATTTATACTTCATTATTTAATAAAATTTTAATTTATGAAAGATTAAACAAATACAACATTTCAGAACATAATTACAAAATAATTACTTTTAGTAAACCGCTGAAACACCATCACTTAATTATCGAACCACTTGAACTTGCGGGAAGTATGCCTGGTAATTTAGGTTTTAATTTCAATACAGGAAGTGGAAATTATCTTTTTATGTTCAATTATACAATCGGTAATTTAGGAATTTATGGTAAAACAGATTTACAATTTCTCAAAAATTATTTTCAAAATCGTAAAATCACAGCTTTAATCACTGATGCTGGTAAAAGTAATATTGCAGGTTATTCAATTGATAAATTTAATCAATCAAAACAACTTATTGAAGCATTTAAAACAACTGATTCAAACCATCGCATTATTGTTGGTGCATACGACGAAGAAATGCCAGCTTTAAAGCAAGTTTTAGATTTAGCTATTTTACATAATCGTCCAGTTGTTGCATATGGAAAAACATATGCACAGCTTCTTCGTTTCATTATTAAAGATAATCCAAATTTATCATTACCTGAAATTATTGATTATCGTAATCTTGCAAAGCATGATAATGCTGTTATTTTAGTAACTGGTTCAATCGATCGTTTATATCTTAGATTTTTAAGAATTACAGATCATAAAGATGTTTATTTAAAGTTACATCAAACTGATACAATCGTTATGCTTGCGCCACCTGTTAATGGATTAGAATCATTAGCAGCTCTTACACTTGATGAAATTGCGAAAATAGCACCAAAACTTTATGATGTTTTAGACAATGAATATTTTAGACCAAGACCAACACGTCTTGATTTGCTTAAACTTATTTTAGAATTAAAACCAGAATACTTCATTCCTACTCAAGGTCTTTATCGTTATTTAGTTGATTCATCTAACTTTATTTTAGGAAACAAAGAAGCTAAAAAAACTACTTTACCAATTATTTTATTAAATGGTAAAGTAGCTCACTTTATGGACAATAAACTATTTAGTTTAAATGGAAAAATTAAGGAAGTTGGAGACACTATCATCGATGGATTTGGAGTTGGTGATATTTCAAGTGAAGTTATTAATGAAAGAGAAGCATTAGGACGTGAAGGCGTTGTAATTATTAATGGTTTATACTGTCCTAAAACAAAGCGTATTTTAGGCCAACTACACATAAATTATGTTGGAGTAATTGATCTTACTGAACAAGACAAAATTGATCAGTTAATTAAATCTGTGATTGCTGAAATTTTTGAAACAAAAGAGTTTACATCAATGCGTGAACTAAATGAAAAAATTCGTAAGTCAATCCGGAAAAAGATTTTTAAACTTACTGACAAAGACCCAATGGTTGCACTTACTTTAACGACAATTTAAGAAGGTTTTTATGAATAGAAATACTATTTATCAACTTTTTAAAATTAAAAGAATTGCAAATACCCAAAAGAACAATCCGCTTGAAAACTTGAAGAAAAAACCATTTCAATTTAAACTTGAGTTGATTCTTTTTTCGATTTGCTTTGTAATTTTTCTTTTTGCGGTTCTTTTTAAATCAACTAATACTAAAATTTATAAGTATTTTTATGTTTATCTTTTTGATCTCAATTTTGGATCATTTGTTTGAATGATGCCATTTCTGATGATTTTGCCGATTTTAAGCATGCTTGGTAAGATTTTCTTAAAAAAGACAACGATTAGTATTTTTTATAAATGATTACACTTAAGTTTTGCAACTTACTGAAAAAGGCTATGAATTGTTATTGGTTTATTTTGCCTTTCATTAATTATTTTTATTTATTTAGGCAATAAATCTGAAAATGGACAATTTATTATCTTTAGTCATGAACAAGCGCTTAAATTATTTGCTAATGGTTGATACAAATCTTTTGTAACATTAAAGCATTATCAAAATCATTTAGGACTTATTATTGATACTTTATTTAATTTATTAACTTTAATTTTAGGCTCGCATTTACTTTTACTTTTTGTTGCACTATTACTTTACCCTTTAATGGCATGAGCGATTTGTAAGCCACTTTATGATGTTTGAAAACAAAGTAAAAGAATCTCAAATTACCATGAGTATCTTAATTATTTACAAAACAATAAAGCTTTTTATCTTTCAAGTGGAGTTTTAAAGTTATTCGATTTTTACTTTTATTTAGAAAAAGAGCTCAAAGAATCTCACACCTTTCCATTCAAAATGTCAATTATTGATAGTTTACTTACCTATATTAAAAATACCAAACAGCTTGAAATGCTTTACGAGAAATTTAATAAGAAAGAAACAATCAAAAACTCTATTTTAGCTGATAATAGTAATATTGAATTACTTGGTTTGTTAGATACTGATATTATAGAAACAAAATTAAAAACTGGTGAAAGTGCAAATAAACAAACTAAACTTTCATTTGGTTTTGGAAAAATCAAAAATAATTTAGAAACCAAATTTAATAAAAAACTTATTAAAGACATACAAGATAAAGAAAAACAAGGAGAAGACAATGATACAGAAATATAATTGAGAAGAAGCGCAAAAGATTTTGGAAAACAATCCAGTTAATCATCTTATTTTTTTAGAATTTACAACAACATGATGTGGTGATTGCAAAATGATGGCACCAATTGTTAAACAAGTGGCTGCTAAATATCAAGATAATGCTAACATCACTTTTATGGAAGTTGATGCAGAGGAAGCACAATTGTTTAGAAACCCAGATACTAAATGAAAAGTATTAAAAGCACCAACATTATTATTAATTAAAGGGCAAGAAATTGTTGAAAAAGGCTTTGAATATATTCCAAGCGAGATTCTTGAATCTTGAATTGATAAAAAAATCTCATAGCTGCATAGCTGCTTTTTTAACCAAACTAAATGCGATACACCAAGATGCGTTGTTAAAAAAATAAAGCCAAAAATTATTTAAATTTTCTCTTTTGTTTTTAAAATTTTTACTCTATAATATATAAGCAACTATAGCCATGATCTATAAGGTTGTTAAATTGCCAAAAATGTTGTTGAGGACAATTTAAGTTTTTATAGGGAGCTATGTTCAATTAAAGAACAAAGGAGACAACAAATGAGCAAATTACACATTAAAGTTAAAGGATTTGACCATGCTTTAGTAGATGAAGCTGCTAAAAAAATATTTTTAACAGCTGAAGAAACAGGTGCTAAAGTAAGTGGGCCAATTCCAATGCCTACAATTAGAGATGAGGTGACTATCTTAAGATCAGTTCACGTTAACAAAAAAAGTCGTGAACAATTCGAAAGTAGAACACACCAAAGATTAGTTGTTATCACTAATCCATCTGCTCAAACACAAGACAAAATCAAAAGACTTGAATTACCAGTAGGTGTAGAAATTCAAGTTAAAGTTAAATAGTAAGAATACCTTAATATTTACAAAATCAATCAAAATCAATTTTTAAGGAGAAAACATGAAAGGAATCTTAGGACGTAAAGTTGGTATGACTCAAATTTACAGTGAATTTGGATCAAGAATTCCAGTTACTGTAGTAGAAGTACAACCAAATGTTGTGTCAAAAGTTTTAACTGCTGACAAAAACGGTTATGTAGCAACACAACTTGCAGTTTTTGATAAAAAAGCTAGCCGTGCTAACAAACCTGAAACAGGTCACTTTGCTAAAGCTAACACAACACCTAAGCGCTACGTAAAAGAAGTTCGTGACATGTCAGGATACGAACTTGGACAAACAATTTCTGCTGACATTTTTGTAGCAGGAGAACTTGTTGATGTAACAGGAACATCAAAAGGAAAAGGTTTTGCTGGAACAATTAAAAGACACAACCAACACATTGGACCTAAATCGCACGGTGGAGGGGGAGGATCTCAACCTATCCGTCAAACAGGGTCGCTTGGGGATATCTCAGGTAACAAAGTTGTTAAAGGTATGACAATGCCAGGACAACTTGGAAATGTTAAAACAACAGTTCAAAACCTTGAAGTTATTAAAGTTGACTTAGAAAACAACTTAATCTTAATTAAAGGATCAATTCCAGGACCTAAAAAAGGATTTGTTGTTATTAAAAAAGCTGTTAAAGGTCTTCCAAACCACGAAGCTACAACACTTGTTGATGTTCAAGAAGTGATGTTAATGAATGAATTAGTTGAAAAAGCTAAAAAATACAATGTTGAAGTTACAGTTGGAATGCATTCAAGTGAACTTCAAAAATTAATCGCAGAAGCAGAAGCTAAAGAAGGAGAAAAATAATGTCTAACAAAGTAACAGTAGCAAACGAAAAAAACGTTGCTAAAGTAGAATTTGATGCAGTATTATCTTCAAGCATCTTTGCAAGCGAAAAAATTTATGAACAAGCAATTTTCGACACAATTCTTTCAGAAAGAGCTTCAAGACGTCAAGGAACACACCAAGTTAAAAACCGTGCTGAAGTTTCAGGAAGTGGTAAAAAACCTTGAAGACAAAAAGGAACAGGGCGTGCACGTCACTCTTCTATGCGTTCACCAATCTGAGTTGGTGGGGGTAGAGCTTTCGGACCACAATCAGAAAGAAACTATACACTTAAAGTTAACAAAAAAGTTAAATATGCAGCTTTCACATCTGCTTTAACAATGTTAGCTCAAGACAAAGCAATTGCTATCAACGATTTAAGTTTAGATTCAATTTCTACAAAAAAATTAGTTGAAAAACTTGTAGAACTTAAAGTAAATGATTTAAAACGTGTTTTAATCGTTACAGAAGATTACAATGTTTTTAAATCAGCTAGAAACTTACCAAACGTTGCTACATCAAAAGCAAACTCACTTACAGTTGAGGAATTAATTGGTGCTGATGTAATGATCGTTTCAAACGAAAGTTTAAAATTAATTGAAGGGAGAGCTAAATAATGGAACTTACAAGAATTATTAAAGCTCCTGTTTTAACTGAAAAAACTGATGTTCAAAGATCAGCTGGTGTTTACACATTTAAAGTTGACTACCACGCTAACAAATTTCAAATTGCTCAAGCGGTTGAAACAATCTTTGGTGTAAAAGTTACAAAAGTTAACACAATTAAAATCGAAAAGAAACCTAAAAACGTTGGTCGTTTCCATGGATTTACAAATCGTTACAAAAAAGCAATGGTTTGAATAGCAGAAGGTGAATCACTTAACTACTTACCAGAAGATTCAGCTACAGAAATCGAATCAGAAGAAACAAAAGCACAAAAAGCAGCTAAAGCAAACGAAGTAGAAAACAAAGTTGCAGCTAAATTAGCTCAAAAGAAAGCTGTTGCTACAAAAGTTGCTAAAGCTCCTGTTAAACAAGCAACTACAAAACGTAAAGTTGGTGGAGAATAATTTTCCGTTATCTTTATTAAACACAAAATTCATACACACTATTTAAAACTATACTATTACACACACTATTAAAAAATTCACAAAATAATATTGAATTATTAAAATGCGGAATAAAAACTTGCTTAAAAGACATCGCCGCAATTATTTTTAAGCAAAAGGAGAAAAGACAAAATGGCAATTAAACACTATAAGCCAACTACTAATGGTCGTAGAAATATGTCTTCTCTTGATTACAAACAAAACTTATCTGGTCACGCACCTACTAAATCACTTTTAGTAAACTTAAAAAACCACGCAGGTCGTAACAACCAAGGTAAGATTACTGTTAGACATCACGGGGGACGTGTTAAAAGATTCTACAGATTAGTAGACTTTAAACGTAATAAAGATAACATTCCTGCCATTGTTAAAACAATTGAATATGATCCAAACAGATCAGCAAACATTTGTTTATTAGCATATGCAGACGGAGAAAAAAGATACATTTTAGCTCCAAAAGGTATTCAATTAGGTCAAACAGTTATTTCAGGAACAAATGTTGATATTATTGTTGGTAACACATTACCATTAGCAAACATCCCTGAAGGAACATTTGTTCACAATATTGAAATGCAACCAGGAGGTGGAGGAATTATAGCACGTAGTGCTGGAACTTCAGCTCAAATTTTAGGTAAAGATGACGATGGAAAATACGTTGTTTTAAGATTAAAATCAGGTGAAACACGTCGTATTTTAGCTCGTTGTCGTGCTACAGTTGGTATCGTAGGAAACGAAGAATACTTACTTGTTAATGTTGGTAAAGCTGGAATTAATAGACACAAAGGGATTAGACCTACAGTACGTGGTTCTGTAATGAACCCAGTAGATCACCCACATGGTGGAGGGGAAGGTAAACAACCAGTTGGTCGTAAAGCTCCTCTTACTCCATGAGGTAAAAAAGCTCTTGGTGTTAAAACAAGAAAAACTAAAAAATCTTCAAATAAACTTATTTTAAGAAGAAGAAAGGATGCTAAATAATGGCACGTAGTCTTAAAAAAGGTCCTTTTGCAGACGATCATTTACTTAAAAAAGTTGATGCAATCGTTGAAGGAAAAGCGCCTAAAAAACCAATTAAAACTTGATCAAGACGTTCAACAATTTTCCCAAGTTTCGTTGGGTTGACATTTGCAGTTCACAACGGTAAACAATTTATCGAAGTGTATGTAACAGATGATATGGTAGGACACAAATTAGGAGAATTCGCACCAACAAGAACTTTCTCAGGTCATGGTGCTGATAAAGGTAAGAAAAAATAATGCAAGCAAAAGCACATGTTAAATTACAAAGAACAAGCGTTAAAAAATCTAAATGAGTTGCTGACTTAGTTAGAGGAAAAGACGTTCAAGTTGCGCTTGGAATCTTACACAATACAAACAAAAAAGCATCTCCTATGCTTATCAAATTAATCAACTCTGCTATCGCAAATGCAACAAACAACCACGGGATGGATGCATCTAAATTATTTATTAAAGAAGTTTATGTAAATGAAGGTCCAACATTAAAAAGATTTCAACCAAGAAGCCAAGGAAGAGCATATTCAATTTTAAAACGTACATCT
Organism: Mycoplasmopsis glycophila; assembly: GCF_900660605.1. Taxonomy (NCBI): domain Bacteria; kingdom Bacillati; phylum Mycoplasmatota; order Mycoplasmoidales; family Metamycoplasmataceae; genus Mycoplasmopsis; species Mycoplasmopsis glycophila. The sequence goes on from NZ_LR215024.1 coordinate 248,210, forward strand.
AACTTAACAGTAGTATTAGAGGAGAGAAACTAATGGGTCAAAAAGTCAATCCTAATGGATTCCGTTATGGAATTACTAAAAAACACAATACACAATGATTTGCAGAAAAAGAAAACTTTGGAAAATATTTAGTAGAAGATGCTAAAATTTACAAATTTTTCGATAAGTTAGTACGTAAATATGAACTTGGTAAAGTTGAAGTAAAAAGAAACCAACACAACAAAATTACTGTAGTATTACACACAGCAAAACCAGCAGCTCTTTTAGGAACTGAAGGTAAAAACATTCAAGAATTAACTGTAACCTTACAAAAATTCTTAAAAAATAGACAAGCAAACATTAACTTAAAAGTTGTTGAACTTGCTCAACCTGAATTAAATGCAAAATTACTTGCAGAAATGATTGCGACAAAATTAGAAAACCGTGAAAGCTTCCGTTCAGCACAAAAAATAGCTATTAGAAGTGCTATGCGTGCTGGAGCAAAAGGAATCAAAACTGCCGTTAGTGGTCGTTTAAACGGTGTTGATATGGCTCGTACAGAAGGATATTCTGAAGGAGAAATGAAACTTCACACACTTAGACAAAATGTTGATTATGCAACAGCAACAGCTAGAACAACATATGGTGCTATCGGAGTTAAAGTTTGAGTATCATTAGGTGAAATTTTGGAAGGAGATAAAAAATAATGCTTCAACCAAAAAGAACTAAATACAGAAAACCATTCTTAGTTAAACATGACAAACGTAAAGCTACAAAAGGAAACACAGTAGCATTTGGTGAGTTTGGACTTCAAGCTGTTACATCAGCTTGAGTTACAGCAAGACAAATCGAATCTGCTCGTATTGCAGCTACACGTAGAATGGGACGTGAAGGACAAGTTATTATTCGTATCTTCCCTCACTTTTCGAAAACATCTAAACCTATCGGAGTTCGTATGGGATCTGGTAAGGGTGCACCTGAATTATGATACACAGCTGTTAAAGTAAACACAATGATGTTTGAAGTTGCCGGAGTTCCAGAAGAAGTAGCATACGATGCTTTACGTCTTGCTGGTCACAAATTACCTGTAAAATGAAGAATTGTTAGAAGAGAAGGAGATAAATAATATGCTTTACAAAGACTTACAAAACAAATCAGTTGAAGAACTTGTTCAATTAGTACAGGACTTAAAAGCTGAATTATTTACTTTAAGATACAAAAATGTTACAGGTGACTTAAAAGAAACACACAAAATTTCAGTTATTAGAAAAGACATTGCTAAAGCTTTAACAGCTTTAAATGAAAAGCAAGGAGCTAAATAGTCATGGAAAGAAACACAAGAAAAACATTAGTAGGAACAGTTGTTTCAGCTGGTAAAACAGCAAAAACAATTATTGTTGCTGTAGATACATACAAAAAACACCCACTTTACTCAAAACGTTTCAAATCAACAAAACGTTTCGCAGTACATGATGAAAACCACGAAGCACAACTTGGTGATATCGTAGTTATTATGGAAACAAGACCACTTTCAAGAACAAAACACTTTAGATTAGTTTCAATTAAAGAAGCTGCTGTTAAAGGAGCTGAATAGTTATGTTATTAGAACTTTCAAAAGCAAACGTTGCTGATAACACAGGTGCTAAAGAAATCGGTGTTATCCGTATCTTAGGTGGTTCAAAGAAAAAAATCGCTAAAATCGGTGATGTAGTTGTATGTTCAGTAAAAAAAGCTATGCCTAACGGTATGGTAAAAGAAGGTCAAGTTGTTAAAGCGGTTGTAGTTCGTTCACGTTACGGAATTCACCGTGGAAATGGATCATACATTCGTTTTGATGATAATGCAGTTGTAATACTTAAAGAAGATGGAACACCACGTGGAACACGTGTGTTTGGGCCAGTTGCACGTGAAATCCGTGAAAAATATCCAAAAATCGTTTCTCTTGCACCAGAGGTATTATAGTTAGTCAACTTAAGGAGATAAATTATGAAATTTAAAAAAGATGATGAAGTAATCGTTATTGCTGGTAAAGAAAAAGGAAAAATTGGAAGAATTGAAAAAGTATTACACAAAACAAACAGAGTTATTATCAAAGACATTAACATCGTTACAAAACACAACAAACCTACTCAACAAAATCAAGATGGTTCAATAACTGAAAAAGAAGCTCCAATTCATGCTTCAAACGTTGCATATTTAGTAAAAAGTGCAAGCAAAAACTCTCCAGCACAATATTCAAAACTTGGATTTTCAAGAAACAAAGATGGTAAAAAAGTGAGAGTTGTAAGAAAAACTAAGAAGGAAATTTAATTATGTTAAAAAATACATATAAAGAAAAAGTAATCCCTGCTTTAAAAGAAAAATACAACTACTCATCTATTATGGAAGTTCCAAGAATTGAAAAAGTTGTTCTTAATATGACAGCTGGTAAAGAAGTTTCAAACTCAAAAGCTATTGAGGAAGTTCTTAACGAACTTACATTAATCTCAGGACAAAAACCATTTCAAACAAAAGCTAAAAAATCAAACGCTTCATGAAAACTTCGTGAAGGAATGCCTATGGGTGGAAAAGTGACACTTCGTAGAGACAGAATGTGAGAATTTTTAGAAAAATTAATTAATGTTGCAATGCCACGTATTCGTGATTTCCGTGGAGCAAACCCTAAAGCCTTCGACGGAAGAGGAAACTATGCTTTAGGAATTAAAGAAGAAATTATTTTCCCAGAAATCGAATTTGACAAAATTCGTCGTATTAAAGGACTAGACGTTCTTATCGTAACAACAGCAAAAACAGATGCAGAAGCCAAAAGCTTATTAGAACTTTTAGGTGTACCATTCGAGAAAAAAGGAGCTAAATAATGGCTAGAAAAGCGTTAATCGAAAAAGCAAAACGTCAACCAAAATTTGCAGTTCGTGCTTACACACGTTGTGAATTATGTGGACGTCCACATGCAGTTTTAAGAAAATATAAAGTATGTCGTATCTGCTTTAGAAACCTTGCACACGAAGGTAAAATCCCAGGTATGAAGAAAGCGAGTTGATAATTATGTTTATTACAGATCCAATTTCAGATTTAATCGTTAGAATTAAAAACGCTAACGCTAGAAAACACAAAACTGTATCAATTCCATACTCAGCTAAAAAAGAAGCTATTGTTAAGTTAATTGAAAGCGAAGGGTACATTTCATCATATGAAGTTAAAGGTGAAAAAGTTACTGAAAAAGAAATTGTTGTTACATTAAAATTCAAAAAAGGACAAGCAGCTATTGTCGGAATTAAAAGAGTTTCAAAACCAGGACTTAGAGTTTATGTTAAAGCAGAAGAAATCCCTACAGTTCTTTCAGGTTATGGAACAGTTATTATCTCTACATCAAAAGGACTTATGACAGGAAAAGAAGCTAGAAAGGAAAATGTAGGTGGTGAAATCATCGCTTACATTTGATAGGTAAATTTATGTCTCGTGTTGGAAATCGTATTTTAACAATCCCTGCAGGAACAACAGTTACTGTAGATGGAACAAAAGTTATTGTTAAAGGTAAATTAGGAACACTTGAGAGAGAATTTAGTCCACTTATTTCTGTTATTGTAGAAGATAATTTAGTTAAAACAGTTCGTGCAAACGAAGAAAAACACACAAAACAATTACATGGAACCACAAACTCACACATTTCAAACATGATCAAAGGTGTAAGTGAAGGTTACAAAATCGACCTTGAAATCAAAGGGGTTGGATATAAAGCTACATTAAAAGGGAAAGAAATCGAAATTGCTGCCGGTTACTCTCACCCAGTAGTTTTAGAAATCCCAAATGATGTTACAGTTACAGTTGGAAAACCAACAGAAGTTTCTGTTTCAGGTATCGATAAACAAAGTGTAGGACACTTTGCATCAGTTATTCGTGCAGTTAGAAAACCTAGTGTATACTCAGGAAAAGGTATTGCTTACAAAGGTGAACAAATTAGACGTAAAGAAGGGAAAACAGCTTCTAAATAATTTAGAGCTATTAAGGTATAAAATATGGCAAAATTATCAAGAAACCAAGCTAGAAAAGTTAAACACGTTCGTTTACGTCAACACATTTCTGGTACAGCAACAAAACCACGTTTAAATGTATTTAAATCACACCAAAACTTTTATGCACAATTAATTGATGATACAAAAGGAATTACTCTTGCTAGTGTTTCAACATTAAATTCAGGAACATATGGAGGAAATGTTGAAGCTGCTAAAAACCTTGGTTTAGCAATGGGAGATAAAATTAATGCTTTAGGAATTAAAGAGATTGTATTCGATCGTGCTGGATATATCTACCACGGACGTGTTAAAGCATTTGCTGAAAGTGTAAGAGAAAAAGGAGTTAAATTCTAATGGAAAACACAAAAGACCAAAAAGCTTTAGAACAAACAACTGGAACAAAAGAAGTTTCAGCTAAAAGAGTTGTTAAAGCAGATTCAAGAAACAATGACCAAGAAGGTAGAAGACCACGTCAACAATTACAAAGAAAACCACGTCGTGTAAGAGTTGAATCAGAATTTTCAGAAAAAGTTGTTGATATTGCTCGTGTAACTAAAGTTGTTAAAGGTGGAAGAAGATTCAGCTTTTCAGCCTTTGTTGTAGTAGGAAACAAAAAAGGACAAGTTGGATACGGACACGGAAAAGCAAACGAAGTTCCAGATGCAATTAAAAAAGCAATCAAAGATGCTCAAAACAACTTAGTAACAGTTCCTGTAGTAAACGGTACAGTTCCACATGAAACAAATGCAAAATTCTTAGCGTCAAGAGTTATGCTTAAACCAGCCGCAAAAGGGAAAGGGCTTATCGCTTCTGGAACAGTGCGTGCAGTTGTAGAACTTGCTGGATATACAGATATCGTTACAAAAACATACGGTTCACGTTCAAAATCTAATATCGTTAAAGCTACAGTTGAAGCTCTTAAAGCGCTTAGAACAGTAGAACAAATTGCTGATATTAGAGACAAAAAAGTAAAGGACTTTGAATAATATGTCAAGAATTAGATTAAACGAATTATCTTTCACAGAAGGTTCAAGACCAGAAAAACACCGTAAAGGTCGTGGACACGCTGCTGGAAAAGGTAAACAAGCTGGAAAAGGTCAATCAGGTCAAAACAAACGTAAAGGTCACAGATTAGGATTTGAGGGTGGACAAACACCATGATTCCGTCGTATTGGTAAACGTGGATTCACAAATGTTAACCACATCGAATTCCAAGTAGTTAACTTACACCAATTAGAAACACGTTACGAAGCAAACGAAGAAGTTACAATCGAATCTCTTTTTGAAAAAGGTTTAGTAAAAAGAACATTACCTATCAAAGTTTTAGGAAATGGAACTTTAAGCAAAAAATTAGTAGTTAGAGTACACAAAGTTAGTGAATCTGCTAAACAAGCTATCGAAGCTGTTGGTGGTTCAGTAGAAGAACTTTAATTATTCCTCAATAAATAATCATTAAGCTATCGCGAAGGCGGTAGTTTTTCTATTTTTTTCAAAAAAGAAAATCTTTTCCACAAATAAGGTCTTTTTTGACAGAATTTAAGGTTTTAAATAAAAAAGTAATATTATATAGAAATTATTAGATAAAAAATAACTTTTTCTTCGAAAACTTCTCACTAAAAAAAAAAAAAAAAAGTGTAAAAGGTATAATTAATATATAGTAAAAAGAACTTTCCTTTTTATTAAGAGGATATAATAAAAGGTTAATTCTTTTTTTATTCTTAACACGTTTAAAAAAAGGTGGTGCAAAATGATTAAAGCCAAGAAAAACAAGATCTTAAAATCAATTTTAGTAGCAGGAACTTCGCTTCTTGTAACTGGTGTAGCTACATCAGGAATTTACTTCACAAGACAAAAAAGTGATGTTGAAAAATCAAGTGCCATTAACGCTCAAATAGTTGAACCAACTCTTATTGATGGTGTTTTGATCGTAATTAAACCTGGCTCTGAATCGCTAGCAGATCAAGGTTTTGAAGAAATTAAAGTTACAACAATCAACTTGGTCGAAGTTTTGCCAAATAGTGATAAAAAAACTCTTGTTTCTTTTGAAATTGAAACTACTAGTGATAAAGAAGTTGAATATGATATTACGGACAAAATTCCTGATGGCTACGAATTAGATCCTGAACTTAATAAAAATTATCAAGGAAATAAGATTGTTGTGCAAATGGGTGAAACAAACGAAATTTATCTACGTGCAATCAAGGTTGTTCCAATTACAATCTTTGAATTTTATAATGGTAATCAACAAATAGGTGATTCTGTTTCATTTCAACTTGAAAGCGTTGAAGAACTAGTTGAAAAATATAAATCATTAATCCCTGAAGGTTACAAATTAAAAACTAATGAAGATGGTGAACCAATCGAGCCTAATATAGCAATTGGTGAATTAAACAGAATTGAAATTGAACCAATTCATAAAGAATACCGTACTACAATTTCATATTTAGATAAAGCCACCGAAACTCCTATTTGCGTACAAAAAGATATCTTAACAATTGATGATGCAAAAGTCAATCCAAACAATTATTTACCTAATGGATATGAATTTTTAGAAGACTTATTACAACCACAACCAGTTGCAGATCTTGTTGCAGGTAAGGAGTACATCTTTTATATCCGTAAAACACCAATTGAAAATAGTACGACAATTATTTATGCACTAAACGGAATCGAGCGAGCACGTAAAGTGTTTATCACTTATGGTGATAATAGTGTGATTACACTTGAAAAACTTAAACTTTATAAACCAAATAATCTTGAAATTGCAAAAAACTTTGATCCTAACACAATTATTATGGGCAGTGAAAATATTGTACCTTTAGAAGAACCGAGACAAAAAGATACTACTAAATTAATTTTTAAAGAAAAATCTGAAAGTGCTGAAAAATTAGTTTTAGAAAAAACTATTACTGAATTTGTTGATGTTCAAATCAATTTAAATGCCCACATTCCAAATGGTTATAAATTAGCACCTAGCCAAACAGATAAAATTAACCGGGGAGTCGAAAACACTATTTATGTAGTTTCTACTTTACCGCCAAAAGTAGAAGAAAAACCTACTGTTACGCCAGCTCCAACTCCTGAGCCAGAACCAAAACCCGAGCCTACTCCGGTTGTTCCTAAAGAAGAAAAAACTCCAGAAATTACAGAGATTATTTCTGAAGGAGGGGCACTTATTAATCCTGAAAATGAACGTTACGAAAAACCCACTACAATGCCTAATGTTGAAAGAGGTGCAATTTCAGGAGAGCTTCTAAAAAGCCAAAGAGCTAAAATGCAAAGCATTAGAAATATTCTCTCTAAATTATCTTCTGATCCAAATTACAAATTTAACGCTGAGGATTTAAGACCTATTTATGATACTTCTAATCTTTCAACAGAGGATGCTAATTTGTTCTTCGAGAGATTATCTAAACTTCTTAATGGTGCAACTTTAAAAGAATTAGGAACAGCTACCGCATTCCCATATCCAGATTTAACAGCTGAACAGCAAAAAATTAGTTTCCAAAATCAAATGAATGCATATTTGGAAAAGGCTGATGAATACTTGGCTAAAGGACAAATTTTAGTGTTTGGAACAGATTTTACCAACCCATACCCAAGATGAGGTTTTGCTTCAGATGATGATAACCCAGCTTATGTAAGACAAAAAGAACTTGCTAAAAAACGTGGTTTTGCTCACAGTGGTACAAATGCAAAATATGGAAGAAATGGTGATCAACTTGCTAAAGGTGATTATCCAGGATGAAGCAAAAAAATGGTAACTGATAGAAAATACTATCCAAACGGAAAAGCACCTACTTGAAAAAATGATTCAAGTGGAAGACAATGAATTGAAGGAAGTGGAATTTCTGTTTGAGAATATACACCAAATGATGATAACTTCGAAGGGCTTAAACAAGGTAAACAAAAAATGGCATTTATGGATGCTTCTAACCCTAATGCTGTTAGAGAAATCATTAGCTTTTTAAATAAACACCCAGAAATTACTGGTTTATTTATCAAAAACATTGGTACAAAAAATCCAGATCAAGATATTACAGATATTTTAAGAGATATTCCAAGTCAAATCAAAAACTTATCATTAGGATTTGATACTCAAAAAATCCTAGGACTTGGAGAACTTAGAAACAAAACATTTACTCAAGTTGAACTTCTTACAAGTCTTAGAAATGCGGATGATAACATTGGCGATGCATCATTACCTAGATATAACTATGGATGAGGAATTGATCCTATCGCGTTCCAAAATGTTTCTTATGTAGCTCATGATTGAATAGCTACTAAAGGGTGAGATAACCAAGGATCATCATCCGTTTATTATGGACCAATTCAATTTAACGTTATTCGTCCAGGTAAAGATACAACCTGAGAGGATGTGAAAAAAGGATTTGATTTAGTGCTTGATACCAAAAAAGATTGAAGAGTATTTAATGGTCAATTCGGTGATCAAGGTTACCCAATTAAAATCGATCTTTCAGAAACTCAATTCACTTCACTTAAAGAAATTAATCTTAGAAAACACAAATTTAGAGTTATTAAATTGCCTTCAAGCGGTTCAAAATTCACTCTAAATATTGCAGATTTAGGTAAAGCTCAATACAGCACAATCTTAGCTGCTTGAGGACCAACAGAAAAACCTAAAATTATTTTTGCAGATTCAACAACAAGCAAGATTCACCTTAAAGGTACATTAAAAGATCTTAAGAGCGGTGGAAAATGAGTTCCTGAACTCCAAGCATTATTAATTGGTATTAAAAATGCTGGTAATGTAGATACTATTTATGTAGATAGTGAAGATGTTAAAAGAGTGTTACAAGGTTCAAGTGCATGAAGTTATGGCAGCGCTAAAATTCATGTAATCACAGAAGAAGATAAAAACAAAGGAGGTCTTGATTTTGACTAATACAATTCAAAAAAGAAGCAACAAACTTATTAGAGTAAATTTAATTAATAAAGTTTATAAAAGTACTTTACTTATCGTTTTATTTCTCGGTCTAATTTTTGCTTTATTTACTTTCTCAAGATATATAGGACAAGATGGTGAAAAACCTTTTTTAGGTTATGAAAATTTATTTAACTTATCTAATCCTATTTATAAGAGCAGAAACTTTGTTATTATTTTTAATTTTATTACCTTAATTGGAACATTTATTTATGCAATCTATAGTGCATATCGGGTTTGACGTTATACACTTAAAAACACTTATAATTACATTTTTTCATTATTATTTACAGCGATAGGAATTCTTGCAATTATTTTACTTTGAGCTTGACCAATTAATCATTCAACTAATCCAAAAACTTTAGTGATTAAATCATTACCTATTATTGTTTTATTAGCTTTAAAAACATTCTTTGAATTTCTTTTATTTAATATCAAAAGAAAAACTTCACCAGCAACAAAACTTCTTAACATTTCGTTTTTTGCTTCTTCTTTAATAAAGCTTATATTAGGACTTTTTGGTGCATTTCTTTTATACCTTCTTGTTTCAGGGATAGAAGTTCAAAATAAAGAATCAGCAATCGATTATATTTTATTTAGTCCAAAAAACCATATTTTTGAACTTATTGATAAAAATCTTAATACTATTTCAAATCCATTTAGTTTCATTTATCATTTTATCTTAACTAGCCTAATTTTAGGTGCTGTTGTTTTTTCATTTTATCCATACTTTTTACAAAGAACCGCTTTAAATAATAGAAATTTACTTTCAAAAGATCTTATTAAGTTTTCTTTAGTTGTAATTTTAGTGCTTTTAATTTTCGGTTTAGTAAACTTACCACAAAGCCTTAAACAATTAACTTTTATCGTTGATAGCAGAATTTCACATCTTGGTTATACAATTTTTCTTGCTGTTTTAGTTGTACTTTTATCTAGCTATATCACAGTAACCAAAATTTTTAAAGAAAAGATTAAATACTACAACATTGATAGTTTCATTTTGATTATTAATTTATTAATTCCTTTTGGTCTAGCAATAGCATTAAGAGCAATTGAATTTGATAAATTTAACAATTATCTAATTTTACTTTTACTTTCAATTTTCGTTTTAGTTTTATTTGTTTATCAAAATTTATTTGCACTAAATGAGTATACAAATAAAATTCACAATATTCTTTTTTCAACACTATTTATCTTTTTAGGAATAGCAATCTTTTTTGAAACTATAGATACTTTTATGGTTGAAAAAAATAATAATTTATTATCATCAATTTTCGTTTTAATTCATATTTCTGATATTTTACTCATTACTAATTTAGTTTTCATTTTCTATTTAGTCGTAACTAGACTTTATGCTTTATTTAAACTATTTTATTTAATGCAAAAAGTAGAATCTAAAAAAATTAAAACTAAAAGAAATGTGAACTAAGGAGGTTTAAATGGCAATTATCAAGAAAAAAACAAAATCAATGTCAAATGAACAAAAAATATATCAAGAGAAGATCTTTAAAAATTATCACGAATCAAAACAAAGTCATTTCATCCCAAATGAATCATTTATCAATCAAGTGTTACTTGTTGCAAACTTATCTAAAAAATCATCAATCTGAAAAACATTTTATGAAAAAGGTTATGAAAACTTCCTAGCTAACAATGAAATACAGTTCCAAAAATTTATTCTTGGTTTTGAGAGAGATTTACGTTTTAGTTTGAATAATTTGGTTCCTAATATTTCCCAAACACCTAACTCTAAAATCCTCACTTTTAACTTTTCAAAGGTTGAAAATGAATTGGAACAAGACTTTTTAAATAAATTTAACAATATTCTTTTTGATTTATTAGAAAATGGTTATCATGTTGAGATTTTTCCAAATGTTATTTTGCTTTTTGATAAAAATTTAGATAAACTTACAGTTTTATTTAGTGAAGAGTTTTTAAAAGATGCACGTTAAAAAAATTAAAGAAAAATTAGTTAGTTTATCCAAATTAATGAAAATAGTTGAATCAAAGAAAAATATTACTTTGATTGATATTTTAAAGTTATCAAAAAAAATTAGCATTTACTATGAAAGAGCGATTCAAACCAAACATGTTATTGAATCTATTTTAGAAAATCATAATGTTGATTCACCATTATTAAATTCAAATAAACTATTAAACAATCAATTTGCAGTTTTAAAAAAATTAAACAATAAGCATACTAACAAAACAATTTGAGTTTATATCACAGAAGAAGAAAAATATTCTACAAACTCTTACTTTAAGCAAGAAAAACATCTTAGTTCTGTTTTTAAAGAAGAGGACCTAATTATCGCGATAGGTGAAAGAGCAATACGTTTTGCAAAAAGTGCAAATTACAATATTTTATTTAGTGCACAAAAAAACGATGTTGAAATTTTGTCGACAATTTTACCTTCACTTATTGAAAATTATTATCAAACATATGGTTTTCATGATTTAAAATTTATTCTTAACTCTTCCAAAATTAAAAACAATCATTTAGATGTTCTTCCTATGAAAAACTTAAATTTTAACCTCAATGTTAAAAGTCTTAAATTTGAAAAAGCAATTGATGTTCAAAAGATGAAAATCTATCCTGATGTTAAAGAGTTTGTGGAAGCAGAACTTGTTGGTTATTTAACGTATATTTTCTATACATTATTAAATGAGTCATCATTAATTTATCTTAAATACAAATTAGTAGCGCAAAACCAAAAAATCAATGATCTTGAAAAGAAATATAAACAAATGAACTTACATATGCTACGTGGAAAACGTGAATTAGAAGTTGAAGAGCTTTCGCTTTTAAGTAAAAAGAAAGACTTACTTCATGAAAGAAAGGAAAAATAGTAATGAGCAAAATCACATTAAAACTTGTTTCCGAATCTTTCGAAATCAAAAAACTCAAGATCACAAAATTTGAAATTAATAATGAATTAAAAGATTATTGAGTAACTTTTAAACCTAATTCTGTTGCAAGCATACGAAAAGGATTTTTCCGTTTAAGTGGTATTAAAGATCAAAACGAAAATAATGCTACCAAATATCTTATTTTAAACAATCCTTTTATTATTTATAGTGAAAACGAAATTGAACTGAGATACAAGGGAAAACTAGAGTTTTATGTTCATGAAAAAATGAATAAAAAAACTTTAAAAGATAAGAATTCGCAGCTTATTCATAAAAAACAACAACTTCAACTTATTCAATCGTATGAAGCTAATAACATTTATTTCTTTGATACATTAGAAATGTTAAAACTGAGAGAAGAAGTTTTTTATGAAACAGCTTTACTGAATTTTGAATTAGTAAAGGAGTGTAAATAATGAAAAAATCTAAATTTCACTTATTTTTAGGTTCGTTTGTTACTCCTGTGACTGTTTTTCCAACTGTTTTAACTTTATCTGCCACAGGGGATAATGAATCGAGCAATACAAATAATGCAGATGGAGATAATTCCAACTCGCAACCTACGATTAACCCTTCGTTTAATACTTTTGGTGAAGTTGTAGATAAAATTACACAAGAGAGATTATCAACAATTATAGACAACCAAATTCTTGAATTCCGTCGTAAGGCGCAAGATTTAGTTCAAATTGCTTCTGCATCATCAAATGAAATTATTAAAGCTATTTATTTGCAAAAAGTAGCTGACTATTTAGAAGATAATCGTGAAGCAATTTTAGAAAACCCACTAAAGTATGGATTTAATATTGTTTATCCAAAAGTTTTAGCTTTAAATAAAGAAATTTATACAGCAACTGTTCATTACAAAAATCAAGAATACCCAAGTATTAAATATGGAGTTACAGCTTCATATCCTACTGAAGAAGTTTTTCCTAACGAAACAGAGGGTGGAAAAGTTAATACAATTTCACTTGATTACTTAACAGAAAAAGTTTATACATATTATGATGAATTAAACACTGAATTTGCTGACATTTTTGCTAATAAAAATGACATACCAACTTTAAAATCTGCTGATGAAAATTCTAATTTAGGAAAAATAAACACTTCAATGTCGTTTGATGATTCTCACCAAGGAGTTACAATTTCAGTTCCTGAAGGTTTCGACAGTTGAGATGAATATATTCGCTCAAAAGTAATTCAAAGATTCACTTCTTTTGATTTGCTTCAAAACTCAAATGATGATGATATTGATCAAGATGATCCTTTTCCACCAATTACAAGTGATCAAGCACCAAACGATCCTTTGGAAGAAAGTGAATTTAAATTTGTGCCTGAACTAAAACCAATTATTAAGTATGAATTTTTCGAAACTTATGCACAAAAACTTAAAAATAGTGCAAACTATGAAGAACTTGTGCAAGAAAGTAATTCTGACATTAGTTTATTTAATGATAGATTTTACTTTGATAACCCTATTTTCACAAGATATGAATATAAAATTCAATCTTTAGCAATTGAAAGGGAAGGGAATAATAGTGTAGCAACTCCACAGCTTATTGTGAGTGTCAAAATTAGAGATATTTTAAATGTAGCAAAAACTCGTCTTTATAAAACTACTTTTGAAATACCAACAGATAAAAAAACTTCATTAAGTATTGAATCAGCAAGCAATTTAATGCGTGAAACATATAAGAGATTTTACAAAGCGCTTGGAATTGGGGAAAATATTCAAATCAAGAATTTAGGTAATAAAAGTTTAGTAACAACAACTTACAATATGATTGTTGCTGCGAATAATCTTTTAAAACCAGCAAGCGAAAAAGATCAATTTAAAAAAGAATATTTTAATTTAGTTCGACTTTATAAAAATGCAAATTACGAATTACAAGGCGAAGAACGCAAAACTCTTTTACCACAAGGTAACTATAAAAAAGAATTGTTAAACCTTTTTTTAGGTTCTCTTGATCGACTCACTTTCAATCTTGAAAACAATAATTTAAACTCTAAAAATAATACAGGTTATGGTTATTTTGAATATTTAATTGTGACATATAAAAAACTTGTAGTTAAACTTAAAGAAGTGATTGAACAAAAAAGATTAAGCATTATCAAATCAAATTTTAAAAATTTTGGTTATGATCTTGCAGTTCTTGAAAATGGATTTAAATATCTTACTGATGATTTAGATCTTCTGAGTGCTATTATTAATTCAAGTAGTTTTAATATCGAGAAAAAATATGATCATTATGTTTTAGTGCTTGAACAAGTTCAAAATACATTAATTAATTTAAGTATTCTAACAACTGCAGATTCTTTAAATCCACAAGACCGTGTTGCAAGTGGCGACAATCCTAGCAAAAAATTTGAGCAAGCATATGAAAAAATCAAAATCACAAAACCAATTGCTCAAAAAACTAAAAAAACAACAACTTTACAAATTTTAGGTTCAATCTTTAGTTTTATTGGATTATCAACTTTAATTAGCTGAATCTTATTAAAATTATCAAAAATCCAAAAAATTAAATTAAGTAGAAGAAGTAGCATTATTTTGATTGTTGTATCTTCTTTAACATTCTTATTAGGAATAACTTTAATAATCCTAAGTTTCATCGGAGGAATTTTATAATGAAAAAACCAATTATTACAGCAATATTTGATTATGTTGTAGAATTAAGCGGGAAATTTAATTATGCACAAAATCAAATTTTTCAAGTTCAAAATCAAAAACAAAATACACAAATGATGCTTATTTCAGCTACTGAAGATCGTGCTTTTTGTTTAGCTAATCAAGGTCTTGGCGAAATTGCTATTGGTTCAGAAGTAGAACCAGTTGCATTTAGTGATATCGTAAAAACTCCAAGCGATATTTATGGCAAAATTATTAACATAAATGGTGACATTCTTTATCCTGCATATTCTACTTTTTCAGGAGATTTTTTAGAAACATCACACAATATCTTTAATATTAATAATACTTTATTAGATTACGAACCACTTACTGAACAACTTTATACAGGATACATTAATATTGATTTATTAATACCTATTGGTAAGGGCCAAAGAGAGCTTATTATTGGTGATCGTAAAACAGGAAAAACGCACATTGCGCTTAATACTATTATCAATCAAAAAGGACGTAATATTAAATGTATTTATGTTGCAATCGGACAACAACAATCTCAAATTGCTTCAGTTTATAAGATCCTAAAAGAAAATAGAGCATTAGATTATACCTTTATAATCGATGCTTCTTCTTCGAATCCTTATGAACAATTTTTAGCTCCTTATATCGGAATGGCTCATGCTGAAAATATATCAATGAAAGATGATGTTTTAATTATTTTTGACAATCTAACAAATCATGCTAATGTTGTTCGTGAATTAGCGCTTTTAACTAATAAACCTGTTGGAAAAGAAGCTTTCCCTGGTGATATGTTTTACAATCATTCAAAATTACTCGAAAGAAGTGGTAAGTTCAAAAACCGTAAATCGATTACTGCTTTACCAATTATTCAAACAGTTGAAAATGATATTACTTCATTAGTTGCTTCAAACGTAATTTCTATTACTGATGGTCAAATTGTAACAAATAGCGAACTTTTTGCTTTAGGTAAATTACCAGCTGTTGATATTGATCTTTCAGTAAGTCGTATCGGTGGAAATGTGCAAAAACCTTACATAGCACGTGTGGCATCAGAGATTGGGAAATTATACAAAGCATATAAAAGACAAATTAAACTTGCATCTTTAAAATATGATCTCAACGATGATATGAGCCAACTTATTTCTAATGGGGCATTAGCTGAAACAATGTTTATTCAAAAAGGATTTTCAAGTTACTCTGAAAAAACAATGTTTTTAGCATCAAAACTTATAACTTGAGGAACATTAGTGGGTGTAACTGATATACAATTAGCTTTAAGATTTGTGAATTTATTCATAGAGCAAGATCCGCTTGCTAAAGAAATTTTTGAAAATTTAGTATCAAATAAACAAAAAAGCGATTCTCTTGCTAAAAACTTCTTCAAATTCGCTTTAAATGAATTTTCAAAATTCAATAATTTAAATTGAAATATTCAAGTTGATGAAGGCTTTGCGCCATTAAGCGATGAACTTCTTGTTTCAATTTCATATGAACTTAAGGAGAATAAATAATGAGTGCAAAAATTACAAAAATATGATCAGACGTTGTTGAAGTAAGTTTTAAAAATGAAGTTCTACCAAAAATTAACCATGTTTTAAAAACAAAAAATGATTTAAGTTCACTTTTAGTTAAGAAAATACTTAATGATAATCAACTTTTAGCAATTATCGTTGAGAGTAGAGAAAATCTTGTGATTGATCAAGAAATTTTCGCAACAGGTAAATCATTTATGGTTCCTGTTGGGAGTGATTCAAAAGGTGAAATTTTCAATATTAATGGTAAATCACTAACTAGCGATAAAACTAATTTTAAATTTGTTGAAATGGATTCTACTATTATTACAAATTCAGATTATTCATTTGAACCAGTAATTTTAGAAACCGGAATTAAAGCAATTGACTTTTTCATTCCGATTTTAAAAGGAGCGAAAGTAGGTATTTTTGGTGGAGCTGGAGTTGGAAAAACAGTTTTAATGAAAGAAATGATTTTCAACTTATCAAAAAACCAAGAAAGAACATCTTCGATTTTTATAGGTGCTGGAGAACGGTCAAGAGAAGGTGTGGAGCTTTATAATGATCTTAAAGAGTCAAACTTAATGCAAAGTTCAAGTATGTATATTGCTCAAATGAACGAAAGAGCAGGAGCGAGAATGTCAATTGTACCAGTTGGTATTACAGCTGCTGAATACTTAAGAGATAACAACAAAGAAAATGTTCTTCTTTTTATTGATAATATTTTCCGTTTCTTGCAAGCTGGAAGTGAAACTTCTGTTTCTCTTGATAAAAAAACATCAATTGGTGGTTATCAAGCAACTTTAAACACAGATATTTCACAAGTTGAAAATAGACTTTTTAGTAACGAAAATGGTGCTATCACTAGTTTCCAAACAGTCTTTTTACCAATGGACGATCTTTCGGACCCTTCTGCGGTTGCTGTTTTTAGTCATCTTAATGGTTCTTTAGTTCTCTCACGTGATGTTGCTTCAAAAAATATTTATCCAGCTTTTGATCCCCTTGAATCAACTTCAAGTAGTGTGGATCCAGTTATTATTGGTCAAAGACATTACAATGCTATTTTAGAAACTAAAAAAATCTTACAAAGATATAAAGAGCTCGAAGATGTTATTTTAATTTTAGGTATTGATGAGCTTGACGACGAATCTAAAGTTATTGTTAAAAAGACATTGCAATTACAAAACTTCTTCTCACAATACTTTTTTATGACAGAGCATTTTACACATGAAAAAGGTGCTTATGTTCCACTATTAGACACAATTACTTCTGTTGAAAGAATTTTAAGCGGAGAATTTTTAGATGTTCCTGCAGAGAAATTTTTATACATCAAATCAGTTGAAGATCTTAATCTAGATAAGGAGTAGTTTATGAAGAAAAATATTTCATGAAAACTTCTTTTATTAAGTTTATCCTCTTCAATTCCTTTATTAGCAGCTGCTTGTGCTGGTAAAACTATAAAGTCAGAGCCAGAACCAAAAAATCCAATTACAGAAAAAGGCGGCTCAAATAATGGAAGTTCTGAAGGTGGAGATGTTGTTGATTATCCAAATGACCCAAATAATGGATCTATTTCATTTCCAGGCTTTGAACAAGACAAAACAAATCAACCAAGTAAAATTCCATTGCCTAATCCTGAAATATCAAGCGAATATTCAAGACTTTTTAAATTTGATGATTTATCATTAAATTACAATAATCCGGATCAAGAAGGTCTTAAAAAATATATTGAATATGAATCTATTTATTTAAAAGAACTAATTAATCGTTTAAATATGGCTCCTTATGTTGAAAAATATAAAGAGTATTCAGCTGACTTTATTACAAATTTTGATAATAAATCAAAAGAAACTTATCAACCATTTTTTAGAGATGCTTTTCTTAAAAATTATTCAATTCCTGACCCAAGTGGATCGCATCTTGTTTTAAATCCGCTTCAGCATGATTTAAAACGTTCTTACTATGGTTCTGATGCAAACGATCGTGGTAAACCTAGATATTTAGCAAATGAACTTTACAAAAATGCAGCAATCGAGACTTTTGAGATTAGATTCAATAACCAAAATGACATTATTAAAAATGGTAAAAAAGGTGCTTTTAGAGGACAACACGAACAGCGTGTGTATAATGGTACTGCTTGAATTTTAGACTATGTACCAACAAATGACGGATCGTACCCAACTAAATGATATATCGCAACGAATTTACACGTTGTTATGCCATTTAGAAGGCAAGCAGGATTGCAAGGTGAGCCATACAAAAATCTAGCTCAATCACAAAAAGAAGCTGACGCTTTAAGAGAACCTAACATTCGTTACAATCAAATGATCGACGAGTCAAATGAAGCAATGCAAAAAATGGAGCAACTAAAATTAAAATATGGTGAAAATAATGCTGAATATAAAAAATTACTCAATAAATACACAATTGTAGATGCTAATAATCCTTCAGAATGAATTTTAGAATACAATAAGGTTTTAAAAGCTAAAAAAGAAGCTGAAAACAATGTTTATGGTTATACACAATCAATTACTTTAAGTAAGTTTCGAACAAATGTACCTATTCGTAAAGAGTTATCTCCTAACAAGTGAGATCCATGGATAGATACAGTTACTTTAAGACCAAATCAAGTGAAAATAGTTTATGCTGCAACAGATTTTTTAAATCAAAGTCCAAGCGATTATTTAGCTGCTGATGACCCTAATGCTAATTATGAAGAAATGGTTGATTTTGCAATTTTAGAGGTTGATTTTAGCAAACAACAACCTGATTCATTTGAAAATGCTATAGGTTATTCAAGCAATCTAGTTGATGGTTCAGATAATTTTACAAAAGTACAAAATGTTAATCAACTAGCTGAAATTATGACAAACGATTATGCAGGAACAAGATCTTCGGTGCACTCAAGAATGGCTAATTATGATGTTTTAACTGAATATGATAATATAGCTAATCAAATGGTCGAAGTTCGTGATGGTGATAAAAATATCAGCGTAAGCAAAATGAATGTTAACTTTATTGCTGTTGGTTTCCCGACTTCGCGAACAGATTATGATTTAAGCGCAAAATCACTTAAACCATCTCAAAGAGCATTATTAGATTACACTTCAAGTTTATGAACTAATAAACCAAGATCAAAAGATAAAGGTGTTATTGAATATGGACATTCGCTATCGAAAAACTTTGCTTATCGTAATTTTGTTAATAAACCAGGAATTACTGATTTAACAATCACTTCGCCAGTTTTTAATCGTGAAAAAAATGAGCCATTTAGTGTTGAAGTTTTTAAAGATCCACGTTCAACTTATCAAGGTGATAAATATTTAACCTATGGACTTGGGTATGTGCTTACTAATTGACAACCAATGAGTGGATCAAGTGGAAGCTCAATTAGAGATATTGATGGAAATATTTTAGCAATTAACTTTGCTTCTGGAGATATTCTAGGAAATACTTTAATCAACTTATCACAAGCTTTAAGAAGTAATGGTTATGATTACCAAGGACAATATGGTAAATATAACCTTGAGCAATATGATTTAATTTATGGTGGTGGAAAAAACCAGAAAACTTCATATCGCCAAGCACTCGAAAAGCTTTATGGTTCAAATTTTAAAACTAATTTATTCAAAAAAGGAACACAAATAATACCTGAAGCATATAAATTTAAAAAATAAGGAGCAAGATTATGAAGTTTTTTAAATCATCTAAAAAAATAGCGTCATTAATTCTTTTGTCGTCTCCTTTACCTTTTTTATTAAGTTCATGTTACTCAAAAATTCAAGATGCTAATTTTAGTGAAAACAGCGGTTCTCAAAATATTCAAAAAGCTCAAGAAAACAAAATTCAAGAAATTAAAGAACAAATTGTCGGTATTCGTTCAAAAATAAATACTGACATTGAAAATTACAATTCAATTTATGCTAACTGAAGTGAAAAAATTGACTTTTACAATAAAATTGGTGGAGACATTTCAAATGTTGAATCTGAAGTGAGACTCTTTCAATCTCAATACCAAGTCTTAAACGACAAGCTCAACGAGAAAATTGCTAATTATCAAAAAGATACACTTTGAAAAAATAATGCTCCAGCTCAAGATGCTTTAGCTAAATTAAAAGTCAAAATCGATCTATCGGATCTTGATTATCAAAAAGTTCAAAACACTCAATTAATTGCTTTATTACAGGCAATGAATGAAGAAAATTTAAAGACCAAACAGGCGCAACAAAATATTTTTAATAAAGAACAAGAATTAGCTCAACTTAAAACAAAGTATTTCCAAAATCAAGATGTAATTAGAAACGACTATGATACACTCCAAAAAATTTTAACTAATACAATTGCAAATATTGATGAGATTCGACAAAAAGAAAACGCTCTAAAAACACTTTCAAAAGTTCATTTAGTTAAAGATACATCTAGTGAAGTTATTCTTTTAAAATTAAGTCAATTAGAACCACTTCCTAAACTACCTAGCGATATAGCTCCTTCTACACCGATTGAAAATCCAGACCTACCAAATATTGATAACAATCCTTCACAACCAAATCCAGGTGATGAAAGTGAAGATAATTCAAATGTACCTTCACTTCCTTGAAACTTCCCAATCCAAGATTTTTCAAAAGAAAATAGTTATCCTGATAGCTCCTTTATGAGTCGATTTGAGAAACTTAAAAATTCACTTACTAGTGAAATGATTTATGGCGAGATTTACGACCGTACATTCACTTTTAAATATTCGATTCAAAATAAGGAAAATCAAAATGTACCATTCGAACCAGCTCAAGGTACAGCATGAATTATTGATTATCATAAATATACAAATGCAGCTAATAAATATAAAATTTTCATGGCCACAAATATGCACGTTCTTGAATTTTTTAGCAACGCACATAGTAATCCTAAACTTTTAAATTATCAAGATCCAACGCAAAATCAAGTTGTAGATTTTGCGTTAGGAAAAACAATTAATCGACCTAATTTTAACGACATTCCTAATAAATCTTGAAAAAATCATATTCAAGATAAAGGTGGAAATGTAAATTATCAGTATGGTAAACAAAACGGAATTTCAAGCCCTCAAATAGTTTTTGCTGCTGTGGATTTTATGAATGATCCTAATGCATACAATGGGCTTGATTTAGCAGCTTATAAAGCTAAATTTTTGGAATCTATAGAATATATTAAAAACGAAAATGGAGAGGCACAATATCAAGCTGCAGTAAGATATGCACAATCACTTAATAAAATTCCGTTTTATTCTGATTTTGCTATTTTTGAGTTCGATATTGATCTAAACTCCGCGCAAACATCTGGCACTCTAAAAACTTGAGTTAAAAATGCAATTGATGCTCTTGATCGCTATAATTTACGCAAAGGTGAAGTTTCACCAAACAGACTAGTTAGCGACATTCCTTTTCACATTGCAGACTATGTTTCGAAAGGTCAAAATCAACTAACTAAAGCTTATAGTGACTATAATAATATTTCGCTTGCAAATGCCAAGAACCTTTATGTTGCTGGTTATCCTGCTTCTAGACATGATTTAGTTTATTGAATGCAAAATAATCCAACAGAAAGAAATAGTGATATTATTAGTTATTTTAAATCTCCAAAAAACAAAGATGCATTCGCTTTTTCAACAAATAATTTCGATTCAAAAATTCAAAGCGGCAACCCAGCTGTAAAACGTTTTTGAAATAGACCATTTTTAGATTTTTACGGACTAATTTATAATATTCGCTTTTCTTCATTGTACTATGGAGCTTCAGGTTCGGTAGTTTATAATGATTTTGGACAAGTAGTAGGAATTTATAGTGGTGTAAGTCAAAGAGCGGAATATGGAGACTTACTTCAAGCTGCATCGTATACACCTTTAATTCAAGCAACAGATATTAAATTAGCTAATGGTAAAATAGCCTATGCTTACAATTTAATTGATGGAGCTGATAAGACTAAATACCCAAAACAAACTAGTTCGTATCGTGAAAACCTTCGAAAAATTTATCCAAATGGATTTGAAGATGGTTCAAAAACAACAACTATTTTTGAACAAGGTTATTAAAAAATAAAAACCACCATAAAGGTGGTTTTTATTACATCATAAACCGCTTTCTGTGCCTTAAATTAATAAGGTGTTGACAATTTATCTAACGTACTTAATTAAATACGTTCCCGAAATTCGTTCATTTCCTATTTCAGGTTCCTCTACCGTAATTTGAGTTTCTAGCTCATGGAGTTTACCCGTTTCACAATTCTCGTCTCTGTGGCACTAGTCGTCTAGGCCTAAGCTTATTGGGCTTAGCATGAACACTACTACCGTCGCAGGCAGTGCTAGTGCGGATTTTCCTAGATTACATAAAGTAACCTCTGCCAACTGATGTATTTATATCTTACTATTTTTTAATCGAAAATAAAGTTATTGATTAAAAAATATTCAAACAATTCTACTTCATCTAACGAACTAGATTTTAATTTATAATCAAGATCTGCTAGGTTTTTGATAATTTTGCGAATTTTTTTAATCCCGTATTTGGTAATTTGATCGAGAGCAAGCTTGATACGGTATTCATGCACTTTTAAAAATGATGCTATTTCTTTATTTGACATATTTAATTTTTTAAGGCTATAAATTTGGTGTGCAAAAATAAGTGATCATGAAATTTGTGAAACTAATTGAATAATAGTTTCTCCTGAATTGATTTTGTTTTTATATTCTTTATAAATTGTATGAAAATCGCCACTTTGAATTGCGTTTATCAAACTAAAGTTAGTTACTATTGCGTAATCAGAAATTGCTTCTTCAATACTTGCTCTATTAATTTTTTTATTAATCAGTAATAACTTATTAACTTCTTGTATTATTAAACCTAAATTATCAGGTAATTTTTCAATCAAAAACAAAACATCAAGATATGAAATTTGTCCACCTTTATTTTGGATATATTTAATTATTTCATTCGGCAAAATCTTTGAATCAATTGTTTCGGTGTAGATAACTTGAAGTTCAGGTATTTTAAAAAGTTCATCTGTAAATGTATTTTCTTGTATTTTAGCATTTTCATGAACTATGATTAATTGATCTTCTTTTTCGTTTTGCAAGATTTTTAAAAATTTCGAAAGTAACTGTTCATCTTCTTTTTTGATCTTTTTTTGGTTCAGAACATCAAGGTTATACATTATTATGCATCTTGAGCTTGATAAAATACTTTTAGAACTAATGAGATTTATTATTTCATTTAAATCTAAATCTTTATTCTTGAGTGAAACTATATCTTCAGTTTTATATTGTTGTTTAATTTTCTTAATTTTATTTTCAATCAAAAAAAGTTCAGCACCATAAATTAATGTCATAAATTAATTATATTTTATTCATCATTTTTTACGACTTAAATCTTTCGAATTTCAAAAATTTTTCGTTAACAAAGAGTATAAACTTAAATAAATAAAGTGATAAAAAAATGAGTTCAGTTCAACTAGCAGCGACAAGTTCATAAAATGCAATATATTGATAATTTGGAAAACAATTCTATTTAACAAAATTATGATAGGAACTGCTCAAAATAAAACAAGAGATAAAATTAAAATACATTCAAATAAAGCTGTTAGAAAAGGTGCGAAAAGAAATGTTGATCAAGATATTTCGTTATTAAAAATCAAGTTAATAAAAAGGCTAATTAGAGTTGTTTCAAGATAAATTTTTCACTTTTTAGATTTTAAATTTTGGCTATTTCAATAAAAAGCTAAAAAGTAAGTTATTCAAAAACCTGTTTTTAATGCGAGAAACGGATTTCAAACTAAATTAATAATGCCAATTAATGCCAGTAATTTATATTTACTAAAAAGAAAGTTCTTTTTAAAGATTTTTTTAGGAAAATAGTTTCAAATCAAAATAAAACTAATTGCACGACACGCAGAAACCTGTTTTTTTCCAAATCAAAAATAAATTATTAAAAACACAAATATTAAAATCCCTTTTTTATCAAATTTATTTGTTAATAACTTCAGGGTTTTAAATAGTATTAGATAGTGAAGTCCGCTTACTACAATTAAATGTAAAACTCCTAACTCCTTAATTTTTAAAATCATTGGATTTTCTAAATTAAAATTAAACCCAAAAAGGAGTGTAATTGTAAATTCTTTATAGTCAGGATCTAAATTATTAAAATATTTGAAAAAATAATATCTAATATCTCAAGTGCCAATTTTTTCAATTTGCTCTAAACTTATTTTTATTAGATTATTGAATGGCTTAAAATTCTTTATTATTTTTGCTCTAATTTGAATATTCTCATATAAATCAAGTTGAATATTTGAAGGCTTTTTAAATTCAAACTGGTTAAAAAATAAGTCGCTTGCAATTACTTTATTACTTGTAATATCAATAACTTTGAGCTTTTTAATTACGTTCTGACTAGAAAGTATTTTCTCTGCAATTATTTTTCTCACAAAAAAGAAGGTTATGATAATTAAGGTAGTAATCAAGAGTACATAAAGCACTTTTCAACCAAAAAGTCAGACATTAATAAAAACCATCAAGCTAATTAAAAATAAAACTGGCAATTTTTTAGTAACTAGAAAATAACAAAACAAAGACAGAGTCAAAAGCAAATTAATTCATTTTAGCTCAAAATCAAAATAGCTTTTAAAGTTTGTATTTCTTCAAATGTAAATTTTTTGGATGATGCTATCTTTTCTCATGTTGGAAGTTTTCCTTTTTGACTCTTCTTAAAGTTCAATAATTTTGTTATTAGTTTTGAATTTAAGCCAATATTTCTTAATTGTTTTTGATTTATGATTTCTGTTCATTTGAGTTTAAAATTTTTAAAAGGTATAAAAATTTCTTTATTTGTAGGTGCTTTAGCACTTAATTCAAATGATGAAAGATCCGCAAAGGAAGATATTTCAGCTTTGATAAATAACTCCCTAAAACTTAAGCTATTATTTGAAATAATCTTATCTTGCTTTGTACAACCACTTAAAATGTAAATATATTGTTTTTTGTTTAAGTTCACTTTATTTAAGTTACTTTGATAAAGTGTAAAGTTAGCTAAATACAACAAAAAACTAAAAGAACAAAGCAGCACAACTGCTCCAATAATTTTTATGATTTTTTTCTTCATCCATTAAGTAGATAAAAAAATTTCAAAAGTGTACAAAAAAAGAACTAAACTTACGTTTAGTCCCTTTAAATAAAATTTAATCATTAATTAAAAATTGAATATTGAAAAAACAATATCTTATTAATTTAGAAAATAAAAAACAAGTTGAGAATATGCGTCTATTTTTATGCGACATTTAAAAATAAACAATTCATCATTATTAAAAAGTTAATATAAACATGTTTAAAAAATATAAATTAAATATAAAAATAAAATAAAATTTTCGATAATACCAAAATTGTTTTTAATTAAACAGTGGTGGGACATATAGTCCCATATAAAATATACAACATTATAAAAACAATTAACATAAAGAAAAACAAGTTTTCTCCAAAAAGTGGAAATTATTCCATTTTCTTTTTTGAACATAAATTAGCATAAAATAAGCTATAAAAAACATTGCAATTAAATATTTTTTTCTATCAAAAAATCCTTTTTTTATTTTCTTTTGAATTTAGTCTAATGTGTTAAAATATAAAAGCAATAAAAAATTAATTGCAGAAAGTAGAATTTCACTTCTCACCTGATAGTCTATAACTATGGGTTTTGCTACAATTAATGTATCAATTAAATTATGGTACCTTTTTTAGTAGAGAAGAAGTGGTTAACCACTTTATTTTTATATTTGGGGATGAATAATTTATGCAAGACAAAAAAAGACCACAACAAGAACATATCGTTAACAACAACATACCATTTAAGCAAGTTTTTTTAGTTGCTTCTGATGGAGAAAAAATTGGTGTTAAATACACTAAAGATGCGATCGAGATTGCTAAAGCAGAAGGTAAAGATTTAGTTTTAATTAGCGTTAAGCCTAAACCTATTGCTAGAATTATCGACTATGGTAAATTTAAGTACGATCGTAAAAAGAAACAAAAAGAACTTAAAGAAAAACAAACAATTGTTCAAAATAGAGAAGTTCGTCTAACTCCTATGATTGGAGACAATGACTTAATGACAAAAAGTCGTAAGGCACGTGAGTTTTTACTCAAAGGAGATAGAATTAAAGTTTCTTTAAAATTACGTGGTAGAGAAATTGGACGTAAAGATTTAGGTATGAATACTTTAGATAAATTTTTTGCAACATTGGAAGATATTGCTGATAAATCGACAGAACCTAAATTGGTCAATGAACGTTTCTTGGATATGAATTTACAACCAAATAAACAAAAAATCACTAAATATCTAAAAGAACAAAGTCAACAGACTAAAGAAGGAGAATTAAATGCCAAAAATGAAAACTAAAAGTGCGTTAAAAAAACGTATCAAAGTTACCGGTACTGGTAAAATTTTAAGAGAACAAGCTTTCCGTTCTCATTTAGCACAAAATAAAACCACAAAACAAAAACGTCAAGCACGTAAATCTGCTCTTATGTCAAGAAGTGACCTTAAAAGATTTAAAGCATTGATTTAATAATTTGAATTTGTTATTAAATATTTCGTTTTTATAAGAATCATTTTAAGAAAGGAAAAATAAATATGGCAAGAGTTAAAGGTGGAACAGTTACAAGAGCAAGACGTAAAAAATGACTTAAATTAGCTAAAGGATACTTTGGACACAAATCAATCGGGTACAAAGTTGCTAAACAACAAGTTGTTAAAGGTTGAACATACGCATTTAGAGACCGTAAACAAGTTAAAAGAAACTTCCGTAAATTATGAATCGCTCGTATTAATGCTGCTACAAGAGCAGAAGGAATGAGCTACTCTTCATTTATCAACGGACTTAAAAAAGCTAATGTTACAATTAACCGTAAAATGCTTTCAGAATTAGCTATTAACGAACCAAAAACATTTTCAATGTTAGTTGAAATTGCAAAACAAGCTAAATAATAATTTAAAAATACCTTCGGGTATTTTTTATTTTGCAATTTTATAAATAGAAAAGAAACCTCAAATTAAAAATCAAATGAAGATCTCAAATATGTGTTACCAATCTAGCTTATAAATCGATTTTTAAAAGGTTTTTTGCTCATCTTCATGCAATAAAAAAACGAGCAATGCTCGCTTTATTATTATCAAATTTTAACTCTTTTTGAAGGTTCGATATACATTCCATCACTTGGTGTAATGTTATAAGTTTCGTAGAATAAATCACAGTTGCTTAATTGTACGTTTGCTCTTTGTTTTCCAGGAGCGTGCACGTCAGATTCTAAACGTCTTTTAGCAGCTTCTGGTTTTGATAATATTCTTCAAATTCTAGCTCAGTTTTCAAAAAAGTCTTCTGCTTTAAAATCAGGCTCTTTTTGAGCAGCTTCTAATGCACATGAAAAACCACCCATGTCAGCAATGTTTTCTGAAACAGTAAGTGTTCCGTTAACTTTACCGTGTTCTGTTTCGATACCATCGAAAATTTCGATAGCAGCTTTTGTTTTATCTTTAAAAACTTTGTAATCATGTTCAGTTCATCAATTTTTTAAGCTTCCATTTTCGTCAAATTGTGAACCATTATTGTCAAAAGCATGTGAAATTTCGTGAGCTATAACAGCACCAATTCCACCATAATTTGCACCTGATGAAGCGTTAATGTCATAAAACGGTGCTGAAAGTATTGCGGCAGGGAAGACAATGTGATTGAAAAATGGATGGAAATATGCGTTAATAGCTGCTGGTGACATACTTCATAATTTGTCGTTTGTTCTTTGCATATATTGATCAAAATTATGTTTTGTAAGAACTTGTGAAGCAATTTTGAGATTTGAAACTAAATTTCCGCCTTGTTCATATGTTTTGAAAATAAATTTGTCATAGTAACTTTCAATTTCTTCTGGATAACCTACCATAACACCTAATTTATTTAATTTAACAATTGCTTTTTCTGCAGTGTCTTTGCTTAATCAATTATTAGCTTTTAATCTTTTTTCGTAAATTTGAATCATGTTTTTAACCATGTTCTCAACATTCTTTTTAGCTTGTTCACCAAAATAAGTTTGAGCATAATATAAACCAATTGGCATTGAAAAGTATTTTGAAACAACATCAAAAGCAAAATCTTCTAAACTACGTGTTTGATCAATTGAGTATAGTGCTTTTCTAAATGATGTAGCAATTTCTCTTGTTTCTTCTGTGATATATGATGCTGTATTTTGTAAGTTTCTAAAGAATAATAATGCTTTATATCCTTCAAATGTTTCATCATTAAAGATTTTGTCAAGATTTTCGAAAAATACGACATTATCAATAGCAATAGTATCAACTTTTTGATTTTCTACTAATTTTTCAGCAATTTCTTTGATTGGAAATAATTTTGATTTATCTGCAAATCATTCAATGTTTTTTGGATTATATAGTGAAACATAGTCTGCTTTTTGTGTATTTGTAAGTAAATAATCTTTTAAAAGATTATCAAATTCTAAAGCTTTTTTGATCATGTGATTTATTGTTTGATCATCTAAACCATAACTTTTAGCTAATTTAAAGCTCATATCACTTCAAACTTTAAGGAATTTATCTTTGTCTTCTTTGTCATAATTTTCTTTTGAAGGTAAAATTGAACCTAATTGACTCATTCATAACACTTTAATTCTATTGTTAATGAAATCTTGTGAAACATAAAATCCAAGTGGCAATCCAATAAATTGATAATCAAGATCAACATATTGTTTTGCAACATCTTGAAAACTTTCAAGTTTTAAAATCTTATCTAGATCAGTTTTAGCAACAGATCATCCTAATTTTGTTCTTGTTTCTACATCCATAACCATTTTGTATAAAATAATCATTTCTTGCAAGTGTTTATTGTTAGGGATCTCTTTTTTTCCTGTGGCTCAGTCGCTTATTAAGCCTTTTAATAGTTTTTCTAACGCTAAATCCATTTCACCGAAAGCACTAATATTTGGTCTATCGCTAGGAATTTGAGTTGATTGCAATCAGTCATGATTTATGTAATCGTAAAAATCATCCTGTAATCTTTTTTTTGTCATTTTTTCTCCTTTTGTTCTTTATATATTTAATTAAATTTATTATAAGGTATATTTGCATTTTTATCGGCTAAAAATAATTATAAAAGCATAAAAAGCTATATCTTACAATAAATATTTAACATGTTTTGTTTTTTTAATTTATTGACTAATTATATTTTAAAACAAACATTAGTCAAGTATTTTTTAGCATTCTAATTATAACATTGCTAAAAGAAGTTTGATATTTTTTGCTTGTGCATTTTTTTCTTATTCTTTCTTTCAAAAATAAAAAAAGCAAGATAAACTGGGACACGAAAAGTGGACAAAAAGTTTAATTTGCTAAAACACCTCAACACTCTTGAGGTGTTTTTCAATTTAATACTGATTGAATTCTTTCGTTGTTGTATCAAAACACAAAATCATCAATCAATGATTTTAATTCATTAAAAGTTATTTTTGTAATGTCGATTAATTTTAAACATTCTGATTTTAAAATCGAAAAGAAATATTCTGCTTCTCTATTATCTAAAGAATTTCCAACTCTACCCATTGATACAACACCATTGTTTTTCTGAATTAAATCTACATAAGTTTTTGAAGAATATTGGAAACCATGATCAGAATGAGCTATTCATTTTTTGTCCATTTTGATTTTAGACATATGTTCCATTACTAGTTCTAAATCATTTCTTTTTGAAAGATTATAATTAACAACAAATTTGCTTTTGTGATCAATCGCAACAGATAAAAATACAAAATTGTTTAAGCAATCTTTTGGTGCAGAAATATAAGTAACATCAGTGGCAATTATTTGGTTTGTCTCTCCGTGATAATCACGATTAACAAGATCTATAAATTTTACGTTTGTGTTCTTTTGTTCTCTGTCTATTTTCTTTCTTCTGATTAAACAAAATAAGTTTAATCTTCTCATCGCTCTACCAATAGTCCTATAATTTAGATCTATTTGGAATTTTGTTCTAATATAACTTTCCAATCTTTTTCTACCAAACAAACCCTTATTTTTCTTAAATGACTTAATTATTAATTCATCATATTTAGTATTTACAGATTTTTTTCTTGTTTGCTGATCTTTAGTTTTTAGATTGTGAATTGTTGACTTAGATTTATTAAAGCATAGGCCCAATTTTCTTGTAGAAAGTGAAGATTTCTTAATTTTAGAAATATCAACTTCAATATTATTTCTATCAAAAGAGTCTTTATAAATTTCTAAAATTTCAATCAATTGTTCCTTAGGCATTTTTTCTCATTCCTTTTTTACAATTTCAATAGGAGTAATTTTTTGCCTTTTTGGTCTACCTGACCCTTTACCTTTTTTAGATGATTTACCTGTTTGCGATTCTATATTTATCATTCCTAAATTATATCTGTTATACTTGAAGACAAAATATTTTTTAGCCTCATTGAATTTTCTATCAAAAAAACTAAAACCTCTGATTGAATAATATTTAAGTTCAAAATCATTTTTTGATATCAAATTATTTTTGTAATCTTCGTAACTAGCGAATAGTTCTAATCATTGATGTGCCTTTAATTGTCTCATAATACCTCCTAAATATATAAAAACACGAAATATGGTTGTGTCCATATTTCGTGTCCTAGTTTAAGATCTTAAAATCCGCTTATTTTGAATAATTAATCTTCTTTAACAATAGCTCTTAATGTTTTGAGTTCCTTCATATTGAGAGGTCTATATTCACCTAAAGGTATACCTTTAACTGTAACTCCACCAAATTCGACTCTCTTTAAATTAATAACTTCTTTTCCTACTGTTTGAAATAATAATTTAACGTGATGGTATGTTCCGACTGTTAGAACTACAAAATAACTTTTAGGAGCTCCTTCGATCGGAATAACATCTTGAATGCTTTGTGTATTATTAATAAAAACAGGTTTATTTAATTTTGCTAATTCAATTTTAGTAAGCGGCTCATTTAATCTTGCACGATACACTCTTACCACTTTATTTTTAGGGTGCATTAATTTATTAGCTAAATCACCATCGTTAGTTAAAATTAAGACACCTGTAGTATCATAGTCTAATCTTCCAACAGGAAATATTTTATAAGGAGTGTCAATTAAATCGGTTACTTTAGTACGATTGAAGTTATCTTTGAGTGTACAGATAGTTTTTGGTGGCTTATTTAAAACAAAATAAACTTTTTTCTCTTCAGAAATTGGTTTACCATTTACTTTAATATCATCATCAAATGTACCTTTTTCTCCAAGAGTTGCTCTTTTACCATTTATTGTTACTTTTCCATCAAGAATTAATTTTTCAGCTTCTCTTCGCGAAGCTATTCCTGCTTTAGATAATAATTTTTGTAATCTTTCTTTTTCCATTTTTTAACCTTCTTTTATTTTAAAAAGTACTGATACAACTTGATAGCTTCATCATCCAAAGTAACACCTGATGCTTTGATTTGTTCTAAATTATTTTCAACAACTAATTTAAAACCTAATTCTAAATCTTCAAATACTTTTTCTCTAACTTTTTGAATTCCAGGATATTTTCTTCCATCACAAATTTTGTCTGCAATAAAAATCACTTTATCAAAGTCACTAAAATTATAGTCCATTGTAGTATGAAATTCAATTGCATGTAATATTTCCAAATCAGTTACACCATAACAATGTTTTGCTCAAAGCTTGCCACAAAGTTGATGCATTTTGTGTTTCGGGATATTTAATCCAGGGTAAAACTCATTAACAAAAGCTTTCGAATTTTCATAAGTTCATTCTTTAGCAATGTCGTGGATTAAACCTGCCATGTATGCTTTTTTAGCATCTAGTCCATGTTTTTTAGCAAGTTCTGCTGCAAAACTAGCTGTCGCAACAGAATGCTTTGCACGTAAAGCTGATAATGAGTTGTGAATAATCATTTCAAGGTAAAGACCTTTGTTTTGAATATAATTTAAAACTTTTGGATCAAGCATATCTAAATAACCTTTTTTGATTTCTGTTGAGCTAAAATCAAAAAGTTTATTATTGAGTAAAAGGCAATTATATTTTTTAAGATTTGTTTTATTAATTTTGGAACTTCTTTTTACAACAACAATTTTTGCAAGTATTGAAATTTCTTCAATTTCTTTTCATTTATGAAGTTGTGGTAAGTTATCTGAACCAATAATAAAAAACAATTCATCATTTGGGTACTTTTTACTAAAATACCTAATTGTGTCAATTGTATAATTCACACCACCTTTTTTAATTTCAAAATCAGAAAGTTCCATTTTATCTTCTAAAACTAAATTAATCATATTAATTTTATCTTCATTGCTAGCTTTCTTTGCTTTCTTTTTAAAAGGAGAGCAATTAGTAGGTACAAAGATCATTTTATCTAGCTTTAATTCATCTCTTACATACTTTGCAACTTCAATGTGCCCGATGTGGATTGGATCAAAAGAACCACCATAAATTCCTATTTTCATATTTTCCTCGTCTTTATTTTTTGAATATTCCGCCACTTGATTCAAAAAAGTTATCTTCTTTTTCTTTCTTTTGTTTTTCTTGATATTGCTTTAATGTCATCGCATTTTTAGAGCCTATTTTTGAATTGATTTTTAAAATTAAATGCGATACACTAGAGTTTTTCGGAATGTCTAATTCTGTTTTTACTTGATTATTAAAAAGATTAACTGGTTGGTAAGTCTGATGTGCATCTTGTAAATCAGTTAATCTTACGCCTAAACCTTTTCATTCCTTATTTGCAAAGTTTTCTCTATAAATTTTAATTACACTAGGCAATATTTCTTCTTCTTTTTGTGTAAAAAGAGAAAGCTTCATTTGTTTGCTAATTCACTTTTTATTCTTATCTCTTGCTATAACTGTGATTGTTTTGCAAACTAGTTTCTTAATTTCTAATTTTTCAATTAGTTCGTATGTAATTGAACGCAAGATTTCTTCGTGATCATCTAAAATATTTTCATTGCTATCAAATGAAATTTCTTTACCTATACCTTTAGGATCTTCTTTTTGTGCAAAAGGAATTCTTTCTTGTTTAGTAGGATTAAGACATTCAATAATTTCTTTAGCATTTTTGCCGAAAACATCTTTGAGAAAGCTAGTTTTGTCTTTATACTGTGCTAGATCACCAATAGTTAATATTCCTAACTCCTTTAATTTTGGTGCAGTTCTTCTTCCGATTCCATGAAAACTTTCAATCGGCAAGTTTCAAAAGTTTTCTTGATAATTATTTTGATCAGTTAGACCTACATTAAAAGGCTTAATTAAGTTTGTAGTCATTTTAGCAAAAAATTTATTATATGAAACACCAATACTAATTGGTATTTTGAATTTTTCTAAAACTTCTTGTTGAATTTTTTTGGCATATTCTAATGCTTTATCTAGACTTTCGATTTTATCTGTAATATCGATATAACATTCATCGATTGAGGCTATATCAATTCTTTTGCTAATTTTATTGTAAAAATAAGCAAAAATATTGCTTGATAAAGTTGAAAAAAGTGAATAAATAGGCTGTACCACTACTAAATTGGGCACTTTTTTTCTAATTTCACTAACTAAAGCTCCAGCTTTAAAACCGAACTTTTTAATATCATACGTCATCGAAAGTGCGATTGCATTAGTTGTTGTTCGAGCACAGACCATAGGCCTATTTTTTAAATTAGGTTTAATAGTTTTGATTGCATTAACAAAATAAGAATCAAAATCAATGTGTAAGATAACTGACATTATTTTAAAATAGATTCAGAAATTAAAAGAGCACAATTCACACGATTTAAATGAGTTTTAACATTAAAGAAAACTCATAATTCACCTAGTGAGCTTATTTCTTCTTCTGTAAGATTTTCTTGTTTTACAAATTTTGTGTAAATCTCTTTAATTCTAGCGATTTCATCTTTATTTTTATTTTTAATTAAATTTAAAAATATATCTGTTGAAGCTAGAAAAATAGCACAACCATGACCATCAAAACTTACTTCATCTAAAAGATCACCTTTTCATTTACGCTTTAAAACTAATTTATCAGCACAAGAAGTGCTAAAAAAACTTTGAGTGTCTGTTGCTTCGTTTAGGTTTTTTTTATTTTCGGGATTCATGTAATGTTTCATCACAATTTCACGAGCTTCATTTTGATTAAAATGCATAAAAATCACCTCCATTTTTTAAAACTTCAATTAATTTATCGATATCATCAAAATTATTATATATACCTAAAGAAATTCGTAAGTATGATTTTTCACTACGAATGTTTCTCAAGTATGGGGCGCATAAAATTCCAGCTCTTGTATAGATATTTTTGCTTCCTAAATAAGTTGCAACATCTTGAGAATTGATGTTTTTGACGTTGATTAAAGCTATATAATCACCTTTTTGAGATAAAACATCAATGTTATCTAACTTTAAAAGCTTTTCATGTAGATAATTAGATAATTTAGTAAGCACTTTTTGTGTTTTGTCATAACCGATTGTATTAAAAAAATCAATTGCTTTTTCAAACATGAAAAAGCCAGCAAGATTAGGCGTCCCGGGTTCAAATGCAGCAATAGTATCTTTGAGTCCTCAATTTGAATTTTTATCTACCTCTGTAATGCTTCCACCACCAAATTTAGCAGGAGAAAGTTTTTTAAGTAATTCTTTTTTAATTGCAAGAACACCAAAACCTGTTGGGCCATAAAATTTATTAGCACTAAAAACAATTACATCAAAACTAGTTAAAGAGACCTTTTCATGAACAATTGCTTGTGCAGCATCAGAAACTACTAGTGCACCTAATTTATGTGCTTTTTTGATTATTTTTGAAACTTCTTCTTTATGATTGAAATTGTTTGTTTCTTGAGCAAAAGCTATGATTTTGGTTTTAGGAGTGATATCTTCTAAAAGATTTTCAGAGTACTTAATCTTTGCACCAACTTCTTTTGCTACTTCAATTCAAGGAATAATATTTGAACTATGGTTATATGTTGAGAGCAATATTACATCATTTTTTTTCAATATTTTTTTGGACATTAAAGCAAAATTATTGAGTGATTCAGTTGTGCCTGAAGTAAAAATTACTTCTTCAGGAGAAGCGTCAATCAATTTGGCTGTTTTTTCTCTTGTTCGCTCTAAAGTTTGGTAAACAATATTCCCTAATGGAGTGTCTGATGTTCTTGTAGAAATAGATTGATTTAAGTAAAAGTCAGTATTAGCATCGATTGCACTTTTTGGTTTTAAAACAAGCGCTGCACTATCAAAATAAGTGATTTTTTTTAAAATTGGAAAGTGTTTTCTAATTTGAGTATTTTTCATTTATAACAAAATCTTTAGTAATTTAATTAAGGTAATATTGTAATTAGGTTTATATTTAAAAGAATCTAAAAAATCATAATAAAAACTACGTTTGCTTTTATTTACTGCAATTTTGTTTTCAATGGTATAAGGACTTTTCTTAAGGAAAATTAAGTTAACTTTCTTGGTAAAAGACTTATATGAAAGTTGATAAAACATAAATTTAATAAAA
This sequence comes from Mycoplasmopsis glycophila, assembly GCF_900660605.1. NCBI lineage: Bacteria > Bacillati > Mycoplasmatota > Mycoplasmoidales > Metamycoplasmataceae > Mycoplasmopsis > Mycoplasmopsis glycophila. The sequence continues at coordinate 283,759 of NZ_LR215024.1, forward strand.
TTAATCATCATAGTTTTATCTTGCTGTGATGCAGTGTCAGTAAAAGGCAAACATGTTATAAAATCACTTATTAAATCATCGATATTTTCTCATTTGGATTTATCATTTAATTTAGAAAAATCTAACTCATTAAGTTTTGTGTCTTTTATAATTTCCAAATTTGCAAATTCTTTTAAGACACTATTAATCTTTTTTTGCCAAAAAATAGTGTTTCACAAGAATAGCAAAGATTTATTGTGATTTTTTTCTGATTTTTTAAAAATATTTATCATAATATTACTCTTCAACTTTGTATGAAATTTGTTCCAATTTTAATAATAATTTATAGTAATTTTCTAAAATACCATTAACAAATTTATATTGTCAATCATCATAAATTCTTTCATCCTTGTTGATAGGTTCAATTGGTTTTCAAAAATAATTTTTAGTTATTTCTACAGCTTCATTAATAACTATTCTAGGTTGTATGAAAAACAATTCATATGCTCCATTTAAGAGAATAGCTCTTACAACAGGACTAATTCTTTCTCATTTTCAACTTGGATTAATAAATTTAGATAATGATTTCTTTAAAACATTATAACTTTTTGCTATTTTATCAATTGCTACAAGCTGTTCTTTGTCTAGAAATGGAAATTCATCAAAAACATCTTGAATATTGATTTCACGCTCTAAAAGCTCATATTTATATAAAACTTGTATTATTTCTACTCTTTTTTGACGTCTACTTTTTGTGTTCATTTATAACCCCTATATTATCTTTTTTTAATTATATATTAATTTATATTTAATATGTCTTATATTATTTTAAATAAATTGACATTTTTATTTTCTTTTGTATAATAATAAGGCACTTTTTAGAACATTATTTAAATCAAAATTTGAATATGTTATAATTATGATAATATCAAATATAAATTATAAAAAGGAGATATCAAATGAAAGAAATTACAGTAAAAATTATTGACCCAATTGGAATTCACGCACGTCCAGCTCAATTATTAACTGCTGCTGCTTCAAAATTTAAATCAGAATCAAAAATTACAGCAAATGGTTTAGAAGCTAACTTAAAATCAATCATGAACATCATGACATTAGGTGTAAAAAGCGGAGATGAAGTTACACTTAAAGTTTCGGGCGAAGATGAAGATTTAGCATTTGAAACAATTTTAGGCGCTTTCAAATCAAACGGATTATGTGAATAATCTAAATTTAAAATATATATAAAATATAAATATAACTGTTAAATTAGATAAATAGTTTAATTAATTTGTACACCCATTATTTATAAGGGTGTATTTTTTTATTCAAAATCAAATAAGATCTTTTTGATTTGTTTATTCAGAAGTTTAAAAAACTATTTATATATAAGGAATGAAAATTTTTGTAAAAATACCCAATTTTAAAAAATAGTATTTATTACATAAATACTAAATTGCTAATTTTAGGTATCGTTAGATGCTTTTTTCAAAATATTATCTTGTGCTTAAAAGCAGGTGCGGGTGCGCACTTGCGCGCTAACATAGTTTCCACAAATTCAAAGAAAATTTTTTAGGAAAGGAAAGATTTTGCGAGAAATTCGTAAAGTCATTTTTGTCGTGAAAAAAATAATTTATTTTTGAAAATTTGTCTGGGGATGTGTTAGAGTTTAAGTTAAAGGCAAGCACATTCTTGCTAATACCTTAATGGACTTGGCCCCATTTGGCCTAAATTGTCCGCTCACTTAATTTTGCATTTTATTATATGGATTTGCAACATTTGATTTTCTTGCAAAAAAGCCATTTTTGAACTTTTAAAAGTGCTCTAAAAAAAACTTTTGCACCTATATTTAAGTCTTAAAATAATTTATCTATTATATAAATAAAAATAATTTTAAGTTATTATATAAAGTATTATTTAATATATAAACTTTCGTGTAATATATTTCAAATTATTTAAATAAACTTAAGGAGTTTAATTATGGATATTAAAAAGAAAAACAAAAAGATTCCACTTGCTTTATTAAGCGGATCTACTTTAATTGGATTGTTGCCAACATTATCAATTACTACAAATGACTCGTGGACTACAACTGACGTTTCAGATGCGGAATTTGAAGAAATAATTAATGCTGTTGATAATGATGTTTGAACTAATTATGTAAATATAGAAGGTGTAAATTCGGGGAGAAATTTAAATGATTACAACTTTTTAACCCCAACGAATTTTAGTAAACCACAACTTTATAATTATTTAAATTTAGAGGGTAATCGAAGAGATTTTGATATAGAAATTACACCTAGCACAAAAGCAAACGATGGTTTAAATAGAACATCTCCATCAGAAATGTCTACTCGTGATTGAAGTAGGTTTTTTAGTGTAAATGAAAAACAAGCAGCAATTGATAGTGGAAGATACAACAACACAGCTCTTGGTGCTTACAATTTCCTCAAATGAGGACAAAGAAATACATTTAATTGATCTGGGGATAATACTGCAAAAGGGAACTTTTGATCAGGTGATGGTTTTTCATCACATTCAAACACTAAAAAATTTAGGATTGGATTTAATTTAACTAATTTATATACTGAGGATTCAAATTTTTATGGTGCTTTTTGAATGTCTAATGACATTATTTTAACTGGTCAATTAAAACTTACTTTATTTGCAAGACATAAAAACACTATGGATTTTACACGAATACAACCAGGAAGTGTAAAAACATATGTTTTTAAAATAAATGAAAAAGGTAATTGGAATGAGGATAATGATGAAATTAACCCTTATACAATTAACTTTACACAAGATATTTCTAATAATCAAGCAAACCACGTTATTGTTAATGATTCAATTTCATATTGAGCTTCTCTTGATAAATATCAATATGTTTCTTACTATAAAAATGTTCCAGAAGATGTTAAAAACTCACCAAATTATAATTACACTAAAAATTGATTGTCAAATGGCGGTTCTAGATCTTCTTTAGACAAAATCTTAATTGATTCTAAAGCACCTTCTACACCTTCGGATTTTAATTATGAAGTAGATGATGAAGGAAGAACTAAGTTTGGTCTTGGCTGAAAAGCAATTGAAAATTATCCTTATCAATACACAAATCAAACAGGTGGTGATGAATCAAAATCAATCAGAAATGTCCTTAGAGATAATCAAGGATCTATTTTCAATTTCCATGTTACAGCTTCAAGAGTAACAGGTGATTATATCCCTTCAGTAATTATTGAATTTGAAGTTAAACAACACAATGAAAATACAAGTGACATATTTTTCGGTTCACCTATAAATGTTAACAACTCTAATTTAAAAAATTCATTTATTGGAGCAGGAACTAATAGGTTTTGAAGTGATAATCGTCATAATTCCATGACTTCTGGATTTATGAAAGTTTCTAAACGTAATGAGTCAATGATTAAAAAATTCATAACTAAAGAAAGATCATTCGTAGAACCAGAGTTTGCAAGTCAAAATGATAACTTGCCTAGAACAAACATCGAGTTTATTGATAAATCTAAAGATATTCAATATCAATTAATTTATACTCAATCTAAAAATAATTATGATAGTTTAACAAATGCTAAAAATCAAAATAATGAATTTTTAACAGAATATGATACTAAATCTACTGTTAATTCATCAACAATAATTGCTAATAAAGATTCATTAGTTGCTAAACCAGTTTTTACAAGAGATGCAGATGATAAAATTTGATATGCAGCTAACTCTATTGGAACTCCTTTAACATCTTTTTCAAATAAAATAAATGATGGATTCTATGTTTTTGAAGATATTACTTATCGCTTAACTGATTTAGAAAAAGTTAAAAGGTATCTTAATAGTAAAAAATGATTAACCCAAGCTCAAAAAAATAAAGTTATCGAAACTGCTACAATGGTTATAAAAAACCAAAGTAATAATGATTATAAAAATAGTTATTTATTTGACCCAAGCAACAATTCGACTGATTTTCTTGCTTCAAATTACAATAACGCTCAAGAAAGTGAATGAAATGATGGTGTATTAGCTAAAAAAGTGGACACATTAAAAGAGTTTATTTCTTGAATTGATAGATTAGATGAATCGCAAAGAAAAGGAGAATCATATTACCTTTTATCTAAAGGTACAAAATATGAAGACTCTAACACAGCTGCGTTTTCAATTGATAATATTGAAGTACCAATGAAAACCAACTTTTATTTAATGCAAACATCAATGCGTCCTTTTGTTCAAAGAGGATCTAACAATAACTCTAATCCGATTAGTACATACTTTAACATAGCTTCAGAATTTAATAACGATCCAGAAGCAAAAGACAGAAATAATGTTACTGAATTCAAAGATTGACCTAGAATAGAGAAAGATGTTTCTTTTCAAGATCGGCTTTTAAAAGCAGTGGCAAAAACTGGTAAAGATCACCTTGAAAAAGCTTTAAACGAAGCTTTAGCTCCACTTTCATTACCTAGTGAATTGTCAGTAGTTTCAAAAAGTTTAAAAACGTTGTTAATTTATGAAACAATTAAATTTTATGATGATCCAAATACAAAACCTAGTCCAGATGGATACGAATTTGTAAAAGACGGGAACGTAAATGATCAAAATTACAAAGACAGAATGTCTGATATTGTTCGTACATATGGTGAAAAGATTGTCAATTTATATAACAAAATTGAAGCTATTAAAGAAGAAAAAGATAAATTTGTTAACAATAATCCTGATTCTGATTATCACAATATTTATGCTAATTCAACTCAAGAAAATCACCTTATTAATGACAAATGATACAAGGATTATTTAAAGAAACTTAATGATGAAGATGTTTCTAACGCTGATAGCATTTATAGAGATTTAACAGGTTTAGATGCTTTTATTAAGATGCTTATGCTAACCTAAAATCTCAATGAGTGGATAAAATGGTTAGCTCAAATGGTAATAAACAAGAATATTCAAGAAACATCGATAGTTTTGAATTTTTAACAGAAGATCAAAAATCAGCATTTAAAAATGCTGTTGCAAATAGCCAAGCTCAAAACAACTATTCTTATGATGCAAATACACATGTATTAACTAATAAAATCGCTCAAACCGACAGTTTCTTACAATCAAAAACAAATGAAGCATTTAATAAATCTAAAGAAAACTTAAAAAATAATATTGATTCAGATTATCCATATTTAACAGATATTGAAAAACAACAGTTAAGAAATGCTATCGATAATGCACAAATTAATAAAAATTCAACTACCAGATTTGGTGATGATCTAAGTTTACAAAGCGCTATTTTACCTTTTAAAACTCAAAATAGTTACCGTAAACAATTAATAGATAAAGTGAATTCATCAACTATTGATGGGAAAAATTCTGCATTAACTCAAAATCAAAAAGATGCTTTAATTAAAGAAATTAAAGAAACTACTTTCACAAGAGAAACTAAAGACGCTTACTCTGATAAAATTTCAAACTTAAATAGTTCAATGGTTGAGCTTAAAAACCAATTTAATTCTTTAGATGAAGCAACTAGAAATTTAACTTCAAGCAATTACACTTATTCCACTAATGATGTTAAAGAAACTTTTAAAACAAAGTTACAAAAAACTAAAGAAGTGCTTCAAAATACAACTTCTCTAGCAATTATTGATCCTAGTTCTATAAACACACTTAAATCAGATCTTGAAAATGCATATGGTGCTTTAAATGGAGATTCATATGACACAAAAGTTAAAGAATTTAAAAATTTAACTGAACAATTACAAAATCAAATTTTAAATGAAATTAGACATCAAGGTACACAAAGTGAACGTGAAACAGTCTTTAATAAAGCACAAGAATTAAATGATTTTGTGCCAACTCTTGTATCTCAAATTGATGATGATAAAAGAGTACAAAAAACAACAGATTATACAAGCGCTTCAAAGTCTAAAAAAACAAGTTTTAATAATGCTCTTAGCTCTGCTTCAGATCTAATTGATGCTAATTCAAAATTAAAAGAAATTAGTCAATTTATCTCTACAGAAAAAGCGCTTAAAGATACAAAAAGTAAAAAAGATGCATTGTCAAATGCTATTAGTGCTCTTAATGGTGACGAAATTGAACAAGAAAGAAATAGAATTAATAATTTAGTTGTTGAGTATACTTATCCAAATCCTTCAAGTACTTTAGCTAAAAATGCTCAATTAGATAAATTTAAAACTACATATAAACCTGATGAAAATACAACCATAACTAAAATTAGAACAACCGAAATAGATGATGCTAATGGAAAATTAAAATTAGAATATCAAATCACTTCAAGCAAATTCAAAAGCGAATCAGATATTCAAATTAGTTCAACTAAGACAACAAATTTCATTACTAACTTTAAAACTTCTTTACAAGAAGAAAAAGAACGTTTAAATGATCCTGAAAATAGTAATATTTCAGTTAAAGTTGATGTGGCTGACAAACAAGTCCAAGCATCTACACTTAAAATTGCAAATTCAATTAATAAAATTAGTTTCCAAATAACCGGTGAAGCAAGTGCAAGCGACATTACAATTGTTGGTTATGATGATGTAACCGGTGATTTACAAGTTAGTTATAAACTTCAATCAACTAAAGATGGAATGACAAATGTTAAATCAGATACAGTTTATACTAAAATAATTTCAGGATTTAAAACTCAAACTAGCCGTTTAAATGAGTTATTAAAAGCAAGTAATGTAACTTCAAGCATTTTAAATAAAAATAAAGATGTAAATAATGTAACTAATGCAGACTTTAGCTTAACAGCTAATTCTAATGTCCAAAATGCAAGAGTAGATGGTGTTAATATTACTGGAAGAGATGCTACTACAAGCAATATCAAATCAACCTTTACTTTAGTTTCAACACGTGAAAAAACTAACTTAATTACTATTAATGATCCTTCAAGACAATCATGAGCAAACTTTGCAGCTCCTAAATCAAACAATGTTTCTGAAACTGTTACTGTAGGTCCTTTTAAAACCGCTGAACAAATGGAGCAAGAAAGAATTGCAGCTCTTTTACCTAATTTAGTTGCTGAGTACCCAAATAGCGCTAATGTCACACCTAAACAAGCACAAACAACTGCTATTGTGTTTAAAGTTAGAGAAAATAACACTTTAAAAGAGCTTTCAGATCCTTCAATTCAGCTTTCTATTTCGAACCGTGTAATTAAAACTCCAACTCAAGATGATTTAAGAAATGGAAAAATTAATTTCACTTATACTGTTAATTCAGCAAAACCTAATTTAAATGTTTCTCAAAATGTTACATCAGACGATGCTAATGCACCACATGCTCTTACAGGGTTTAAAACAGAATTGCAAAGAATAAGCGAAGTTTCTCCAACAGTTACAATTAAAAATAGCAAAGCAATTAGTTCAGATGCTGTAAATAATTCTAATGTTGCTAATTATTTGACTTTTGCAAATTACAACAGTGCAACTGAAGAAATTACAAATATTATTGTTAATAAAACAAATCAACGTAATGGTCAAATTACTATTTCTTATGATGTAGTGTCAAAATTAGTCACTACACCAAGCGCTATTTCAAAACATATTGCAAATGTAGTTGTTAGTGATTTTGAAAACGAACAAGAAAGACTTAAAAAATTAGATAATTTTGGTCTTATTAACCTTAAAAATACAATTGATAAAAACACTACAAAAGCATCAAGTTTAAATTTTTCAAGTTTTGACATTGAAATTATCAATAATAATTTAGCTAACTCAAAAGCAAAAGTTGTTCCCGCTTTAACTAATACAAGTGATGAAAACGGAAGTGCTACTTGAACTTGAAGCATTGTTTCTACTAAAACTGACCTTACAGATGTTATTTACAAATCAAAAAACAATAATAGTGCAACAGGATTTTTAACAAATCAAAATGAAGAAGTAAATCGTTTAAATAATGAAGTTAATGTTTCATTTACTAAAAATGCTGTTAAAGTTCTTGCTTCTGAAATTAACAGTGATAATATTGAACAATATGTTAAAGTATCAATGGATTCAAATACTCAAGAAGTAGTTTATGATAGTTTCAAATTTGATGATATTACAGGTAGATTAAAAATTACTTACCGCCTTCAATCTACTCAGAATGGACTAAATAATGCTATTTCTAATTCAAAAGAAGCTTTTGTAAATGTTGAAAATAACCAATTTACAACTGAAGCAGAAAGAATTGCGAAATTAGCGCAAGGTTTGGTCAATGCAAATAGTCAAAATCCACTTGTAAATTACACAGGATTAAACAAAAATAATACTAAAGCTTCACTTGTGCAATTTGCTCAATTAAGCTTTAATAATAACGTAATTAAATCAAGTGATCGAGCTAGTGGTCAAGTAATAAGTATTGTTAGTCCAAATGATGTTAGTGGTACACTTAATATCTCTGTTAAAATCAAAACTAATAAATCTTTATCTGAATTAAATACCCTCGATTCAGTTGGTTCAACTGATATTAGTGCAACCAAAGAAGTTAGCTTAACAGGATTCTTAACTAATTTAGAAGAGTATCGAAATTCAATTTTAGATAAAATTCAAGAATACAAAAACGCAGGTAAAATAACACCAGAGCAAGCAAAAGAATTAACTAATGAAGCTAATAGCAAATCAGCTACTGATGAACTTGACAAGGTTAAAGAAAAGCTTGAAAGAACAGTTTACTTAAATCGTGTTGATGAACTTAAGAACTTAAACCCTAAACAAAAAGAAGAATTAATCAATAAATTAAATACTGAACCAATAAGTAATTTAGATAATATTTTCACAAATTATGAAACGATTAACACTAAAATGAAGTCGTTAAAAGATATTATTAATGAACTTGAAGGAAATACAACACAAGCTAAATATACAGAAGCTACAAACAAAACTGATTTTGATAACTTAATTCAAAAAGCAAAAGATTTATTAACTTCTAATCAAAATAATGGTGAAAGCATTTTAGATACCTTAATTGCTGATGAGATTACAAACAGTTCTCTTAAAAATGAATTTGCAAAATTAAATGGTGATCAAGAAGTTGCTAAAAAATTAATTGATAATCTTGACTTTTTAAGTGATAATGAAAAAACAAGCTTTAAAAATAAAATTGATCAAGTTGATCTTGTAGCTAATAATTCTAATTCAAAAGAGTTTATTGATAATATTGTAGAAAGTGCTCAAAACGATAATACAGCTAAAGAAAATGCCTTTAATGAGATTAACGATCGCGAGCCTAAAAAACTTAATGATTCACAAATTAATGAAATCAAAAAGCAAATCAAATCTAATGATTTAACTAACATTGAGGTAGTTAAAAATAACGCTGATACACTTTATGACAAAATGTCTAGATTAATTGATAAGGCATCTCAAGAAACAACTAATAAAAATTCTCCTGAATATACTAATGCATCGAAAGAATTTAAAAAAGCTTATGATGATGCTTTAACTAATGCAAAAGATATTATTAATAACAGAAATACAAGTATTAATAAAACTCCGCAAGACTTAATTAACGCTAATGCAAATGCTGATCAAGTTGATCAATTAATTAATGCTTTAGATAATGCATTAATTAACCTTCAAAAAAATAGTGCATCAAAAGAAATTGATGGTCTTGATAATCTTTCAGAAACAGAAAAAAATAAATATAAAGAGTTAATTCAAAATGCAAAAAGCAAAGATGAAATTACTGAGATTCTTAATAAAGCTAAAAAAGCAAATGACGAAAAAGCAAAATATATAGAAAAAATTAAAAAGATCGATGGTTTAAACGGCCAAGAAAAACAAGAGTATATTACAAAGATTAAAAATGCAGAGTACAATGAAAACGATTCAAATAATCAACAAAAATTTGAAAATATTGTTATAGATGCTACAAAGCAAGGCTTAATTAATTTAATTGATACAACTTACACTTACTTAAACCCTAAACAAAAAGCTGATTTAATTAACTTAATCAATGAACAAACAACAAAAGAATTAGCTCAAGAGAAATTTGATAGCTATCATTCTATTAATGAAAATATGAAACAACTTAAAGAAGTTGTAATTCCTGCAATGGAAGAATTCAAAAAAGCTAATACCAATTCAAAATATTCAGAAGCTAATCAAACACCAAAAACTAATTTTGATACAAACTTACAATATGCCAAAGATCTGCTTGTTTCAACAACAGATAATGGAAAATTAGCAGATGCAACTAATAATTTAGAAACTTTAATTGCTAACAAAAACGAAGCTAATAGTTTAAACAATCTTTTTGCTTTATTAGATGGTGAAATTGTTGTGACTAAAAATAAAATTAATGATAGCTCACAATATCCAAATTTAAATAACACAGAAAAAGAAGCTTTAATAGCAGAACTTGATGCAATTGATTTACTTGAAGACAATTACACTGATCAAATTAGTGCAATAATTGAAAAAGCCAACTTAATTAATTCCGAAAAAGAAAAGAGAATTGCGTTAATTGATGCATTAAATCATTTAACAACAAATTCAAATAATTCACAAGGACAAAAAGAGTTTTATATTGAAAAAGTTAAAAATCTTGTTGTAACAGTTGTACCTAATTCAAATCCAATCGCTTTAAGTGAAGAAAGTAAAAAAGAATTAGATAAACTTGTTTTAGAAGCACAAAAACAAGATTTAAAAAATCAAATAAATAATTCATATCCACATTTAAATCCAAAACAAACTGCGAACTTAATTCAAGCTATTAATGATTCTCAAAGTTATGTAGATGCTCAAAAAGCATTTAATGGCTATAGTTCAATTAATCAAAATATGAGCACACTTAAAGATTTAGTAACTAAATATGAAGATAAAAATGTTCATTCATTAGATGATTACATTTATGCAACAAAAGAGAAAAAACAAGCTTATGATTCAGTTTTTAATGCAGCTAAAGAACTTATTAATTCAACTCAAAATGATGGAACAAATGAAGGTTCACAATTAGATGTTTTAATTGATGATAATCGAACTAATGGAAGCTTGGAAAATTCTTTTGCTAACTTAGATGGTCTCAAGCAAAAAGCAATCCAAGAAATTGATCAATTAACTAATTTAAACTCAAATGAAATTAGTAATTTAATTTCTAATATCAATAACATTGATAATACTAGTTCAAATAAAGCAAATTTAATTGATGAAATTAAGCAAAAAGCTGAACGTTACAACTTAGCAAAACAAAAAACAATTGATGAATTAAATAAACTTAATGATTTAAGTAGCGAGCAACTTCAAGAATACATTAAGCAAGTCAAAAAGGTTGATTTTACAATTGACAATCAAAATCCAACACCACAAGATCAATTGGATGAAATTCTTAAAAATGCTAAAAAACAAACTCTTAAAAACTTAATTGACCAGTTAAATGCAATTAACACTAATCAACAAGATGCTTATAAAGCAAGAATTGAAAATGTTACAACAACAGAAAAAGCTGAGGAAATTTTAGAAGAAGCAAAAGCATATAATAACGCTAAACAATTAGCTGATCAACTTAAGCTGGAAGCAGAAAAATATAAAAATTCAATTGATTACCGTTTATCAGATCAAGATAAAAAAAGATGCTTTTGATAATGCTTTAAGTACATTGAGCACAGAAATCAATCCTGATAGCCATGCTAAAGATCTTGCAAACTTAAATAAATTAGCGCAAGAATTATCTAGTGCAAAAGAAGCGTTAAATGGTGGTGAAAACGCTCAAGAAATTAAAAAAGCAATTAATGACCTTGATAAGTTAACTTCACAACAAAGAAGCGAACTTAATAGTGTTATTGAAAATCAAAATTCACTTCAAGCTGCTCAAAGTATTCAAAATAATGCAACAAACTTAAATACTAACCTTAAAAAATTAGAGCAAGCAATTATCAATGCACAAGATGCTAAAAACCAACCAATTTTTAAATTAGATGAACAAACTGCTAAAGATGCATTAAATAAATCTCTTAATGATGCAATTGCAGAAAAAGCAACAATTGGATTGGTTGAATTTACTGAAGAAAAAGCAAAAACTTTAGAATCATTAGCAAAAAGAGTTGATAAAGCTGCTGATGACCTTATTACAAAAACTAATAATTTAGATGGAAGCAGAAAAGATCTAAAAGCAAAAATAGATCAATTTGTTTTATTAGATGATGAGCAAAAGATAGCTCTTAAAAATAATGTTGACTCGCTTGATAAAAATATTAACCGTGATGAAGTTTTTGCATTATTAAAAACTTATTTAGATTCAGCAAAAAGTAAAGCAAACAATATTGTTACTAACTTAAACAACTTAAGTTCAAAAGAAAAACAAAATTATGAAAGTTTAATTAATCAAGCTCCATTAACTTACCAAGAATCAACAAATCCATCTTGAATTATTCAAGATGAAGTAGATTCTAATGCTCAAAGTTTTGATGCAAAAGTTAATGCTTTAGTAGAACAAGCAAAACAAGAAAACAAAGCAAAAACAGATGCTATTAAGCACATTAAAGAGTTAACAAATCTTACAAATGCTCAAAAGCAAGATTTAGTTGATCAAGTTATTAATAATAATGTTTCTCAAATTGAAGCAATTCAAAGTAATGCTGATATTTTAGATGCAGCAATGCTTGATTACAAAAATGAAAATTTTGCTTCTAACCCAATTTCAAAAACTGATGTAGATTACACTCAAGCAGATAAAGGGCTTCAACAAGCTTTTGATGATGCTTTAACAAACCAAGCAAATCATACAAATGTTAAAAATGGTCCTAATTTTGATTTAGCAAAAGTTAAGGAAAAACATAAAAAATTAATTAATGCAAGAGAAGCACTTAATGGTGATGAAAAACTTGCTGAGGCAAAAACAAAAGCAAAAAATAATATTGATACTAAATACAATGATTTAACTGATGCACAAAAAGCAGCTGCTAAAGCTCAAATTGATTCAAGCAACATAAACACACTTAAAAAAGTAGAAGATCTTGATAAAGCTTATTCAGTCCTTAATTCAGCAACTAAATTGTTAAAAGATAATATCAATGCAGCAAGCTCAAATAAAGAAGCAATTCGTTACACTGGTTCTGAAAAAGCTTTAAGAGATGCTTATGATAAAGCAATTGATAATGCACAGGTGCTTAATAATAACTTAAGCAATAACACTTTCGATAAGTTGCTTGATACTGAAAATATTAAAGCAATTAATGATGCAATTCAAAATGCTTTTGATGCACTTAATGGTGAGCAAAACATTACTAGAGTTCAAAATGATGCAAATGATTTTATTGATAATCTCAGCGATTTAAACCAAGCTCAAAAAGATGCTCTTAAGCAAAAAGTTTCTGAACAAAAAACTCCTGAAGGAGTTGCTAAAGTTAAAGAAATTGCAAATCAAGTTAATGAAGCAATGAAAGAACTTAACACTTTAGCTAAGCAACAAAAAGAAGCTAAAACAAAAGAAACTGGAAATTACCTTAACGCAGATAATACAGCTGAAAAACCTTACAAAAACAATTATGATAATGCACTTATTGAGGTAGAAAAAGTATCAAAAGAAGGTGAAGATGCTGAGAATAAAAAATCAAGCATCATTGTTCCAGAAAAAATTAATGAGCTTGTTTCAAACTTAAAAGAATCAATCAACAATCTTAATGGTGATACAAAATTAGCTGATGCTAAAAACGAAGCAATTAGTTACATTAACGGTTTAAATAACCTTAATAATAAGCAAAAAGAAGCTTTAATTGCAGAAGTTAATAATGCTGAATTGCTTGAAAGAGTTGAAAGCATTAAAGCTAAAGCAAATACTTTAGATGGTGCTATGAACCAGTTAAATGATGCTATTAGCGAAGCTAAAAAGCAACTTTCAGAACATCCAATTAAATATGCAAATGCTGATGATAACTTAAAATTTGATTATGATACTAAACTTGCAAATGCTGAAAACTTAGTTGATAAAGCTAAGGGAGAAAACCTTGATTTAAATGAAGTTGCAAGAATTGAAAAAGAACTTACAGAAGCTAAAAATAAACTTAATGGTGAAACAAACTTTAGTAATAAAAAAGATCAACTGATTAACCAAATTATTAACGACCCTAATTTAACCCCTTCTCAAAAAGAAAAGTTGACTAATGAAGTTGAAAAAGCTAAAAATGATGATAAATTAAATCAAATTAAAGAAATTGTAGATAATTTATCTTCAAAAATGGAAGAACTTAAAAAAGTTCAAAACGATGCTAAAAATCTTCAAAAAGAAAGTGAATATCAAAACGCAACACCAGAAACAAAAGCTAAATTAGATCAAGATATTATCAATAATGATGATCTAATTAATTCTGAACTTCAAGATCCTGTAAATTGAGAAGAGCTCAATAATAAGATTGATAGTTTAATTACAAAAACAAAAGAAGATATGGCTAATTTAATTGCTGAAGCAAATGAAAATCTTGATCAAGCTAAAAAAGAGATGCTTGGTAAATTAAGCGATTATCAAAGTTTAAATAACGCTCAAATTGAACATTTTAAAGAACAAATTGCTAACGCTAAATTAATTAGCGAAGTTAACCGAATTAATAATCAAGCATCACTTTTAAATGATAAGATGAAGCAATTAAATGAATATATCAATAATGTAATTCAAGAAGGTAAGGCAAGTGATCCAAAACAATCAAACAATTACATTAATGCAAGTGAAGAACTTAAGAATAATTTTGATGACTCATATAACAAAGCTCAAAATTTAGTTAATAAAGAAAACGGAAAAAACCTTAATTTAGAGCAAACTGAAGAAGTGTTACTTACTCTTAAAAAAGATTTTGAAGCTTTAAATGGAGATCAAAGAAAACAATTATTAGTTGATGAACTTGAAAAATTAGTAAATGAATCAAATCAATTTATTAAGCAGGATCCTTACATTGTTGCTCCAAAAGAGAAACAAAATGCATATGATAAAGCAATTGAAAAAGGAAGAGAAATTCTTGAAAACTTAAATAACAAAACTTCAAACGAAATAGAAAAAGTTATTCAAGAAATCAAAGATGCTATTGCAGATATTTTTGATAATAAACAAGATCTTAAAGATGCAATTGACAACTTACCTAATTTATCAGAACAAGAAAAACAAGCTTATAAAGATCAAATTGAAAATACTAATGATCCAAAGCAACGTTATGATATTTTAGAAAAAGCAAAAGAATTAAATGATAAAAAACAAGAATTAATTAATTGAATTAATTCACAACCTAATTTAACAAAAAGCGATAAAGATCAATTAATTGAGCGTGTTAAGAATGCAGATTCTAACGTTCCAAATTGATATAAAGATCTTAAAAATGAGATTTTAGAAGCAAATCAATTAGTTAAGAAATTATTAGATAATAGCAAAACTAATTCATTATTGGATTCTGAAATTGATCAAATAATTAATCGAATTAAAGAAATTGGTATTAATAATCCTGATTATGAAAATATCGCAAACGGATACAAGCAATATACTAATTTATCAAATGCACTTAAAGAATATAGAGACACAAAGGTAGATTCTGAAAATTATGCTGAACTTAAACAAAAATTAGAAAAAGCAATTGCTACAAATCTAAATCTCAGTTTAAATTCAGAAGAATTAAACTTAATTAAAGATAGAATTATTTCTAATAAAAACATATTAAACCAAATCGCGCAAAGCGAAATTGATTTAGTTAATTCATTACTTAATCAAGATGCTGAAAAATTTGAACAAGTAATTGAACAATTAGATAGTATTCTTTCTAATAAATATAAAGAGTTTGATGAGGAATTAAAAGCAAAAAATTACTTCGAGATAATCACCAAAAATAGTGATGCACTTTCAGAAGAAGATGTCCAAACAATAAAAAATATTGAAAAACGTGATGCTTCTGAAGTTCTTTATAGTGCTGCTTTAGAAGTTACAAAAGGTAAAAAACATGCTGTTAAATGACCTTTAATTTGACTATATGTTGCTTTATCTGCTACAGTTATTGGGCTTTTCTTACTTCTTTTCTTTGGTTGAAAAAGAAGAAAGAAAGGTAACTAATAGTTAATTAACAAATAAACTATAATGATATAAAAAAATCCTGCGTTTCCAAGTTAGACCTCATTTTTTGAGGTCTTTTTTTAACCATATATCGTAGATATATGAATTTTCGAAAAATTTTTATTTTTTACACACTTTACACACTTAAATATGGTATAATATATATGTTATGAAATATAATTTATGCAAGAAAAAACAAAATGGTAAGTATTATTTGGTGTTAGCAATTTCAAAAGGTTTCGGCAAAGGATATGGAAGTCAAGTAGGTTTAGGATACTGAGAAGATATTAAAGAGAAATATAACCTTTCCGAAATTGATGATATTAAACCAATAGCAGCACAAATAAACACTAATTTAAGTAAAAAAGATGTTAAAGCAGAGTTTTTTAAAATGTTGGATCCAACTTCTGTTAAAACTAAATTTCAAAATATCGGAATTGAAGCAATTTACAAGATTATTAAAGAATTGGAGTTATTCAAATCTCTTCCAAAAACTAAACACAAGGCTTTAGAAGAAGTTTTGGATTTTATCATTGCGACTCGTATTTTGATACCAAGAAGTTATACATCACAATTTAAAAATAAAAACGATTTTATAAATAAAATAGATGTTCAAAAATCATCAATTTTTAACTATTTAGATACAGTTTTGGAGCATAAAAATACCATTTTAGCTGATTTGCATAAAAAAATTAACGAGCTAACAAATACAAATGATCATATACTTCATTTTGACAATACAACTGTTTATTTCGAAAGTTTTGAAAGAAAAGGAATAAGAAAAAAAGGCTTTTCAAAAGATGGGAAACATAATGAAGATCAAGTTGTAATTGCTATGTCAGTGGATTCAAATGGAATACCATTTCATTACAAAGTTTTTCCAGGAAATACTGCTGATTCTAAAACAATGATTGATTTTCTTGTTGAAATGAAGAAAATTTACAATATATCAAACTTGACAATAGTTGCAGATCGTGGTTTAAATAACAATGCAAATCTTCGTTTCCTTGAACAAAAAGGCTTCAAATACATTTTCCAAAAAAGAATTGATACATTGAATGAAGAAGGCAGAAATTTTATCGTTGAGGATAAAGATTACATGTACAAAAATGAAATTTTTTCGAAAGAAAGATATGTAGATTCAGTGTGAAACAAAAAGAGATTTAATGGTGAAATAAGAAAACAAATTGTTTACTTTAGTCCAGCAAAACAAACACTTGATAGAATAAAAAGATTAAATTTCTTATCCAAAATAGATAAAAAATCCACAAATCAAAAAATTTGTTTGAGTGATTTAGTGCCTGAATACAAGAAAAAATACATGGATATTGAAGGTAAAACAGTTGCAAAATTGAACTATGAGAAAATTAAAAAAATAGCCGATCAAGACGGTTTTTACATGATTGAAACAAATATTCACAACCTAACAGCTGAAAAAGCTATAGAAATTTACAGACAACAGTGAAAAGTTGAAGAGAATTTTAGAACTTTAAAATCATCAATTCAAATTAGACCAGTATATGTTCACAATGAAAATCATATTTTAGCTCATATACTATTATGTTTTTTATCACTTGTGACATTAAAGTATTGTCTCTTTAAATTAAAGAAATATTATGATGATAATGGAGAAATACAAGAAGTAACTTTAAAAATGCTTATTGACTCTATAAATCTAATAAAAATGTCCAAAAAGGAAGTGAATGG
The DNA here is from genome assembly GCF_900660605.1 of Mycoplasmopsis glycophila. NCBI lineage: Bacteria > Bacillati > Mycoplasmatota > Mycoplasmoidales > Metamycoplasmataceae > Mycoplasmopsis > Mycoplasmopsis glycophila. Next base: position 301,477 of record NZ_LR215024.1, read on the forward strand.
AGAAATTGTAAACACGACAACTAATGAATTTGATGAAGATCATAAAAAATATTTCAAAATTTACAAAGACTTCATTGCTTGCATAGGTTAAATTTATGTGTGTAATTTAAGACACAAAAAAGACGAATATCGCTATATTATAGTAATATTCGTCTTTTTTATGCTTTTTAACTTGGAAACTCAGGATAAACTATAATGATATAAAAAAATGAATACATCTATTTTTAAGACGTATTCATTTTTTGTTACTAAATTTGAAGACTTTATTGATCTAAATAATAACTATTTGAGATATCATGAAGAAAGAAGAACGATCAATATCAAAGCGATATGTTGATTTTTCTTTGTAGTAATATTAAAGCACCTTGGCAGGCAAGGTGCTTTTCTTTTTTTAGAAATGAGATTTATGCAATCTCTATAATAATTATATGACCTTTTTGATTTTTTATTTTTTCTCACGATAAAGTCACTTGAAAAAGCCGAATAAATTTAAAATACCATAAATAGATAATGTAAATATCAACATTACACAAATAGGGATTAAAATTCATCCATATCAAATAAATTTACCAGCTTCAACATTAAAATAAATAACTAATGATATTATCACTCCTAAAATTAGCCCAATTAATACTAATGTAAGAATTAAGAGTTTAAATTTAGTTTTATTTGAGAAGTTCTTCATTGAATTTTTCCTCAATTTCTTTGATGGTTGGTAATGATTCAATGGCGCCTTTTTTACCAATTACAAAGGATGCACAAATATTAGCTTTTTTGATAATATGTTTAAAATCACTAATCTTCAGATTTGTTAAATCAAAGTTGTTATGTTCGATAAATTGAGCGATAAAGTATCCAAAGAATGAATCTCCAGCTCCTGTTGTATCAACTACTTTAGCCTTAATACTTGGAACTATTTCTTTTTCTCCATTTAAAAACACCAATGTTCCTTTTTCGCCAAGAGTGATTAAGAATATTTTGTTTTTAAGTTGTGAAAGATTTTCAATTTGATTTAAATCAAAACCGTAAATTAATTTTAATTCTTCATCTGAAAGTTTTATAACATCAGAATTTTCAATGTAGTATTTCGCTTTATTTCTAAAATCTTTGAGTTTATCACTATATAAAGCATCACGATAATTTGGATCAAAGAAAACAATTTTTTTATCTTGTTTTGCTTTTGTTAATAATTTATTGTATGTTTCAAATAACTCTCCACCTAAAAAAGCAGTTGCTGAAGATAAAACAAGTGCATCAAATGGTGGTAAATCATTTAATTTAAAACTTTCATCTGCACCTCTTTCGAAGGTAAAGTTTCTTTCTCCGTTAGAATCCAAAACAACATTAGCAACAGTTGTTTTTTGATTAATTTTTTGTAAATATTTTTTATTTAGCTTATATAAATCAAAGAAATTATCAATGATTTGACCATATTTGTCATCACCAATACTTCCTAAAAAATATGCATTTTGATTAAGTAATTGAACTGCGCCACAAACATTAAGAGGAGCACCACCTACTTTTTCTAATGTTTCTGTATCAGTTTTATATTTATCAATTAATGCTTCTCCTGGCAAAAGAATAACTTTGTCAGATTTTCTTTCTTCTGTGAATGAATTCATTTCTGTTATTTCTCCGATTAAGTTTTTTGTTTTCAAGATTTTTTGACCTTTAATAAAGTATTTTGCACTAAAAACTTCTTGACCTTTGTTGATAAAAATTTCAATAAATGATTTGTCCAAAATGATTTCTAAACTTTGAATTTGAGTAATTTCTCTTTCAACAACAAGACCTGTTTCTAATGCTTCTAATACTGACATTTGTGATCTATCAACTTTAAAGACATTATTTTCGTAGCTAAATGTAATTTTCTCTTTGTCTAAATTTTCAATTTCGAAGCTAAAATTGTCTTTGTTTATTTCTAGATTTAATTCAATAAAGTATGAGTTATTAGCTAATGTAAATTGTTTTGTAAGTTTACTTTTGCGGTCTGAAAGATTTAAAAAATGAGGAATTTGATATAAATGTTTTTCTTTAATTTGTAATTTTCTTGGTAAATTCATGTGGTGAGCATAACCATCATCAAAGGTTGCTACTTCAAAATCTTGTGGTTTAGCTGCTCAACCTAAATATATAATTTCATTATTTTTTGTATTATTAAATGTTTGGCAAGCATAAAAATCAAACCCTAAATCGGCGTGTTGCATTCATTCAACATTAAATTCACAAGTTTCTCAATCCATTTTTCCAATTAAAAATACGACATTATCATTTTTTTCATTATATGGATGAAAATACTTTTGACCTTGGGTTGAAAAACTTAAAACATCATATCCATCCAATTCAAAATAAATTGGACATTCATACATATAAGCATCAGGAGTTTGAAAGTTATTAATTTTAAGAGTTCCAAGAAGTTGAAAGTCTTGATCATGTTTTTTTGAATGGTAAATTGAAATTGAACCTTTTTTAGAGTCTTTTAATTGTGCTCCATGGAATAAATAAAAAGTTTGATTATCTTTTTTATAAAAAGGAAACGGATCTCTAAAATCACCAGTGTAAATATCTTTATTAACTTCAAATAAAACTTTTTTCTCTTTAAAAGCAAGTTTTTGCTCATCAAATTCACAAAGAATAGTAGCTGAACCACGGATAAAATCTTTTTCGTTTAATCATTTTTTTGTATTTCCTGTGTAGTAAACATAAAGTTTATTCTCAACAACTATACCTCCACCACTAAAAACTCCATCTCAATCTTCTGGAATTGAAGGTGTGATCATAACACCTAAATCTTCAAAATGTCTAAAATCTTTAGTTCTATAAGCACTTCATAATTTTGTTTTATGCATAGCAATTTGTGGCACATTTTGATAAAACACATAATAATAACCTTTAAAAAATACAAGTCCATTTGGATCGTTCATTAGTCCAGCAAAAGGTGTGATGTGATTTTTGTTTAAAAATGCTGAGTTATTTCTTAATTTTTGATTAATTTTAATTTGAGAATAGTTTAAAAACGCAAATCTGTCTGCATAATATGGATTTTTTGCAAGTAGTTGCATTTTTGCTAATTTTTCATTATAAAAAGCTTCTTTTTTATTCATTTTTTAATTCCTATCATATTTTGAAATAAATTAGTTTATTTAAAATAAATTTTATTAAATTTTTCTAAAAAGTAGAGTTGAAAAAGAAAAATAGCAAACTTTTTATTTGCTATTTTTGTCCTTAATTAAATGGTATAAACCGATTAAAGCACTATCGTCACCCATTTTGTCAAAAATTAATTTTGTTTCTTTAAAATGGTTAGGATCGCTCATTTTTTTAGCTTCTTCAAAAGCTTCTTTTATCATTTTTTTAGAATTTAAAGCAACACTTCCACCAACAAAAAAGTAATGTGGAGCTATTATTCCTGCAAAAATAGCAAATGTACGAGCTAATGCATCTTTAGCTTCGGCAATTATTTCTAAAGCTACTTTATTTTCTTTTTTTGCTAACTCAAACACTTCTTTAGTAGAGTTTGCGATTTGATAAAACTTCCCTTTTGTTTCAATTCCTGTGCCTGAACAATGTAACTCTAGTGCAAAAGGATTAAGTAAACGATGTTCGCCAAAAAAAGGTTTGGCGCTAATTGGTAATTGTGCTATTTCTTCTGCGTAGTATTTATTGCCATGATATATTTTATTGTCGATAACTAAACCTGCACCAAAACCTGTTGAAATTGTAAAAAATTGAGAGATTTCATCTTTGTTACAATTATTCATTTTATGATTTGCATAAGCCATTGCATTCGCATCATTTTCAAAAATTACATCTTTAAGATAGCTAGAGTTTTCTAATAAATATTTCTTTAAATCTAAATTTTCTCAAGAAGCACCTAAATTAGGGCTTTTTAAAACAATTCCGTTTGCATAATCACTAGGACCAGGTATACAAAGAGCTAAATAATTAATTTTATGTTCTTCAATATTTTTTAAAATTCAATTTAAAGTTTCGCCAGCATCATTGTAGTTTGTTGCTGTTTTGTTTTTTAATATAATTTCACCTTTTTCATCAAAAAGAGCAAAACGAGTATTAGTTCCACCAACATCAATTGCTGCAAAAGTAGAGTTATTAATTGTGTTTTTCATATTAATTATTATATAAGCTAGATTTCAAATGAAAGCTCAAATTTTTGAATAACTTGATTACTCAAAATGCTTACTATTTTTGTGTTTTTCTACTACTTTTTCCAATTTTCTTAATCAATGATTTAGCCCACTCTTTGTGATAAAAATGTTATTTTCAGTCAGTAAAATATTAGATAATTCGACAAAAGAAGCTCATTTGTTTTCTGTTTTAACTCTAAAGAAAACAAGTTCATTTTCTTTAAATTCAGATTCTAGATTATTTTCAAAAACATAGTTAATATTTTCGATGTGTTTTAATGAGCTTTTTGCAATTTTTTGAAGATTACTAATATCAATATTATTAATACGGTTTAATATATTTTCTTTATCTTTTTCGATTCTTCAATTTTGTAGTTTAAATCATGATTTTTTAGCACCAATTGCTGATAAAAAATCTAGTAGTTTATCTTGTTTTTTAACATATATATAGTACTTTTCGTTACGATAAAATTGTTGAAAATGAAACTCGTACAAATTGAGTTTTTCCATAATTTTGTCAATTTTTTCTTTGTATCGCGAAGAAATTTCTAAATGATAAGATGTAGATACTTTTGATGAAATATTCCCGCTTCCACAAAAAACACCAGCAAAAAAGAAAGTTAAATAATCTTTATAATCAATTTCATCTTTTACTAAAAAATCTTTTTTATTAATGATAATTTTTGTCTTTCATTTTTCATTTTTCTCAAATGGTATTTTCATTTTTGAAAGCTTTAAGATAATTTTTTCTAAAATGTATTGATTTTTGATTTTTAGCTCGTATCTAGTTTCATTTTCGCTTGCGTTGGCGAAAATTAAACCCGATAAAAAAGCGAAAATTTCCGGTTTAGAAGAAGCATTATTTATTATTTCTTTCTTTATTTCTCAAGCAAAAGTACTTTTTATGTTCTTATTTTTCATAAAAAAATTATAAAATTAATTTAACAAAAAATTCAAATTATTTTAAGTGAGAGGTTATAAATATGTTTTACAAATATCCTAAAGGTTCTTTAGAAGTAATTACTGGTCCTATGTTTGCTGGTAAAAGCGCTGAACTAATTAAACGAATTAAAATTTGAAAGATAGCTGGAGTTGAGACAATAGTTTTCAAACCTCACTTTGATGTTCGCTTTTCAGAAGACGAAATTGTTTCGAGAACTGGTTCACATATTAAAGCTATTTCGATTCAAAATTCAAAGGATATTTGACAGTTTATCCAAAAAGATTGTCAAGCTGTAGCTTTTGATGAAGCTCACTTTTTCGATAAATCTATCACAGTAGAAATTGTAAAACTTTTGAATAAAGGAATTAGAGTTTTAGTTTCTGGTTTGGATATGGACTTCGAGGGTAAAAGTTTTGATACTGTTTCTGAACTTTTAGCACAGGCAGATCAAATTCTAAAGCTCAAAGCAGTTTGTATGCAATGTAGAGGGCAAGCAAATATGTCATATCGTAAGATCGCTTCAAAAGAGAGACATCTTTTAGGAGATTCTGAATACGAAGCAAGATGTAGAGCTTGTCATAGTAAAAAGAATTAATGATCGCAAATATTAGGGGTAAAAGGATTTTTCTTTTTATCTCTTTTTTTCATAAATGGATAAACTCACTTTATTTATTAAATAAATAAAGAAAAAATGATAAAATTTATACCATGCTAAATAAAGAGAAAATGCAAGATGTGGTAAACCACTTAAAAAATTCTGGATTTGTTTTTCAAGGTAGTGAGATTTATGGAGGACTTGCTAACACTTGAGATTATGGACCTTTAGGTTCACTTTTAAAAGATAATATTGCAAGCGAATGAAAAAAAGAATTCATTCTAAAAGAACCAAATAACTTTTTAATTGATTCAAAAATTTTAATGAACCCACAAGTTTGAGTAACAAGTGGTCACGTTGGAAATTTTAGTGATCCTTTAATTGAAAATAAAGTAAATGGTAAAAGATATCGTGCAGATAAACTTATTCAAGAAATTAACCCTGATTTAATTCCTGAAAAAATGTCTTTTGATGAGATGAGAGATTTTGTTGTTGAAAATATTAAAGAATATGAAGGTTCAAAAACTGAATGAACTGAAATTAAACAATTTAATTTGATGTTTGAAACAAAACAAGGTGTGACCGAAGATTCAAAAGCAAAAGTTTACTTAAGACCAGAAACTGCACAAGGTATTTTTGTTAACTTTAAAAACGTTTTAAGAACAACAAGAGCTAAACTGCCTTTTGGTATTGGTCAAATCGGTAAAAGTTTTAGAAATGAAGTAACTCCAGGAAATTTCATTTTTAGAACAAGAGAATTTGAGCAAATGGAATTAGAATTTTTCACTAAACCTGAAGAAGCTGCTGATTGATTTTATTACTATGTTAATAAAGCTTATAACTTTGCGCTTAAATTAGGAATTACAAAAGATAACATTAGAATTAGAGCTCACGAAAAAGAAGAGTTAGCACACTATTCAGCTGGAACAAGTGACATTGAATTCCAATTCCCATTTGGATGAGGTGAACTTCTTGGTGTTGCAAATAGAACTGATTATGACCTTAAGAGTCACATGGCTGCAACCAACGAATCACTTGAATATTTAGATCCTCAAACAAATTCTAAATTAGTTCCATATGTAATTGAACCAAGCATTGGATTAGATCGTCTTATGCTTGCTGTTATCACTAATTGTTACCAAGAAGACGAAGTTGAAAATGAAACAAGAATTGTAATGAAGTTTCCTTACGATATTGCTCCATACAAAGTGGCTGTACTTCCTTTGGTTAAAAAATTAGGGGATAAATCTAAAGAAATTTTCAAGCAACTAATTGATAAGGGTATTTCATCAACTTATGATGAAGCAGGTTCAATTGGAAAAAGATATCGTCGTCAAGATTCGATTGGAACATTTTATTGTTTAACTGTTGATTATGACACACTAGAAGACAACAAGGTAACTTTAAGAAATAGAGACACAATGGAACAAATTCGTGTTTCTATTGATGAACTTTCTAATTACTTGAAAAAATAATTTTTTCAGAAAGGTGAAATATGAGCAATTTCATCCCAAAAGAATTTATTAATTCAATTCAAAAACAATCTAATATAGTTGATGTTATTTCTGAATTTTTATCATTACAAAAAAGAGGAAATAACTATATTGGTCTTTGCCCTTTTCACCAAGATAATACCCCAAGCTTCACTGTTAATGAGGCTAAACAAATCTACAAGTGTTTTGCTTGTAATGAAAGCGGAAATGTAGTAACTTTTCTGACGAAAATGAAAGGTTATTCGTTCATTGAAGCAATAGAATTTTTAGCTCAAAAACTAAATATTGATTTTGATTTTGAAAGTTATAAAAAAAGTAACATTTCAAAGTATAATGAACAAGATTTAGAAATCATCGAAACCCTTTCGCTTGCTAATAATTTTTTCAAAACCAAAGTTTTAACCTCTAAAAGTGCAAAAGATTATTTAAATAAGCGTAAATTAGATGATATTAGCATTCGTAATCAATTTGATATTGGTTATGCTAAAAACAATTCATTAATTACTTATTTTGAAAAATCTAATATTTCAGAAAAACAACTCATTGAAGCAGGTTTATTAAATTCCGATTTGCGTCAATTATTTTGAGATAGAATCACTTTCGGGATTAGAAATGAGTATGGAGACATTGTAGGTTTTAGTGCTCGTGCACTTAACAACTCTCAAGCTAAATATATTAATTCACCAGAAACGCATCTTTTTAAAAAATCTGAATTACTTTATAACTACCATAATGCCAAAAATGAAATTCAAGCTAAAAAATCAATTATTATTGTTGAAGGCTTTATGGATGTTATCGCGCTTTATAAAGCCGAGATTTTTAATGTTGTTGGTTTAATGGGCACAGCTTTAACTCAAAAACATATTCGTTTATTAAAAAAATATGAAGTAAATTTATTTTTAGATAATGATAATGCAGGTCAAGAAGCAACTTTTAAATCAATTGAAATTCTTTTTAAAGCTAATATTTCTAATGTGAAGATAATTATTAATCATTTATCTAAAGATCCTGATGAAATTTTACAAAACGAAGGAAAAGAAAAGCTTCTTGAAATTTTACAAAATAAAAAATCAGCAGTTGATTTTATCTATGACTTCCTTTTACGGAAATTTAATTTATTAGATCATATTGATTTCGATTTAGTTCAAAAAGCCGCAAATGAATTAATTAGAATTTTTAGTTACTCTTCTGATGAAATTCAAAATTATATTGCAGAGAAATTTTACAAAGAGACCAATTATAAGCTTCTTTTTGTAAATAAACAAATACAAGATGAACTAGTTCCAAATGAAATTCCTGATTATGTTTTAAACGAGGCTCCTAGTCATTTTGATCAATACTACTTTAAGACTGAACTTGATCAAAAGTATGCTAAAAAAGTAAGTAAAAGCATCATAGCTAGTGTCGCAGAAAAGCTTCATAAACCTCTTAATTTCACTCTTTTAATATACCTTATCAAATTCCCAAGAATTTATGAATCATTGATTGAAAATGAAAGCAAAGATGCAATTTATGCTCTTTTAGCTGACGATTTAGATATTTTTTTAAACATAGAAGAATATTACGAAAATATAAATAGTCAAACCCCATCTTTGAGAGAAGCAATTATTTCTAAAATCAAAGAATCAATTTTTCAAGCCATACCTAAACAAGAACTTGATAAAATACTTAAAGGCGCTCCGCTAGATCAGGTAGAGGAACAAGCTTTTGATGAATTTTTTAATAATATAAATATTTCAGATAATCAAATTACTTTTTATTTAAGACCTTATGTTGATTATTGTTTAAAACAAAGAGAAAAACAAACTAATTTAGTCTTGCACGAAGTACTTGAAAAAAGAAAACAATTAACGTTACTGCAAAGCCTTAAAAATAAAAAAATAAGAATTAAAGCGAATAAAAAACGAAATGAAGGAGAATAATATGCATGCATTCGAATCTATCATAAATTTCTTAAAAAAAGAATTAGAGAAAAAGAAAAAGGACTTTTTTACACAAGAAGAAGTTTTTAAAATTTTAGATAAAAAAGGTCTTTCAGTTGACGAAGACAATATTGACGAATTTATAGTTGCATTAATGGACGCTGATATTATTCTTGATAGTGTTGACTATGGAGATGATGATTTCATAAGTGAAGAAGAATTAGAAAACGAAGTAAAGAAAAATAGTTCTAAAAAATCTTCTAAAAACAGTAAAGAAAGTAAAGCTCAAGAAAAAGACGAAGAAGAGCTTGATGATGAAGAATATTTAGATGAAATTGAAAATTTACCTGATTTTCAAGATGATGACGATGACTTTGTTGATGAAGATGGTATTGAAGATGATTTTAATGAAGAAGACTACTTGGCACCCGATCCTGACAACGAAGATGATGAAGATAGTGATGAAGACAACGAAGATGACGAGGATAAATTAGAAGATAGCTTTTTTGACGAAGATGAACTAGATTTAGATCTAGATAATTTATCTCTTGATTTTGATAGTGATGTTGATCTTGGGGAAGAAAAAGAAAAACAATCACTTTCAAATAAATTAACAGAAACTAATGATATTGTTAAATGATACATGAGATGAATTGGGAAATATGGTGAACTTTTAACAATTGAAGAAGAAAAAGAATTAGCTAAACAAATGGAAAAAGGTGGTTTTAGAGGAAAAAGAGCTCGTGACAAACTTATCCAACGTAATTTACGTTTAGTTATTAATAATGCTAAAAAATATAAAAATAGAGGATTAACTTTTATTGACTTAATTTCAGAAGGAAATGCAGGAATTTTAAAGGCAGTTCAAAAATACGATGTTAATAAAGGGTTTAAGTTCTCAACTTATGCAACTTGATGAATTAGACAAGCAATCACTCGTGCAGTTGCTGATCAAGCCAGAACAATTCGTGTGCCTGTGCACATGGTTGAAACTATCAATAAAATTTCAAAAATCGAAAGAGAATTACAACAAGAATTAGGTTATGAACCAACTGACGATCAAATTGCTGAACGTTTTGGAGATGGTTACACAGCTGACAAAGTTAGATACATTAGAAAAATCAATATCGATCCAATTTCGCTTGATAAACAAGTTGGAAAAGAAAATGATTCAAGTTTTAGTGACTTTGTTAAAGATGAAAACATCGTTTCTCCTATTGATTATGCTTCACAAGAAGAGCTTGCTGAAATTCTTCACGAAATTATTGAAGATACATTAGAAGCACCAGAAGACAAAGAACTTATTAGAAAAAGATTTGGTATCGGCGTTGACCCTGAAGGTAACCGTTATAGAATTCACACACTTGAAGAACTAGCTAAAGAAAGAGGTGGTGTTTCAAAGGAAAGAGTTCGTCAAATTGAAAATAAAATTTTAAGAAAACTTAAAAATAACCCAAAACATGGTGCGAACCTTAAAGATTATTTAAAAAACTAAAGGCCTTCAAGGCCTTTATTTTTATATAAAATGTATTATAATTACAAAATTAGCAAAAGAAAATATTAAAGGATTAGTACTATGAAATTAAAGGATTTTATTAAAGGATTAAACGAGATGTATCCACTTGAAAATAAGGAAATTTGAGATCCTTCAGGTTACAGTGTTAAGTTTAATCAAGCAAAAAAATTAAGAGGTGTAATTTTAGCAATTGATCTTACATCAGAAACTATTCAGGCCGCAATTCAAAATGATTGTAATTTGATTTTAACACACCACCCTTTTTATTTTGAGGCCACAAAACAAGCAGAAAAAGAAAAATCACCTTATAAACTAGAACTTCATAAATTATTAAAAGAGCATCAAATTACAGCTTTTGCAATGCACACGAATTATGATTGCGATAGCAAAGGAACTTCATACCAAATAGCTAAATTTTTAGGTTTAGAAGACTATGTTAAAACAGATTCTCAAAAATTTTCAGCAGAGCTAGAAGGATATCCTTTTACAATTAACAACTTGACTAAATTATTTAACAAAAGACTAGGTTTTGAGTCATTTAGAACAAATGTCAAACAAAGTTTTTGAGATAAAACTTTCCCTAGAATAGCAATTTTAAGTGGTAGCGGATACATTGGTCAAATTAATGATTTACATTTTAATAACACAGATTTAATTATTACAAGTGATTTTCGTTGAAGTGATTGAATCAATTTTAAAGAGTTAAATATTAACATTTTAGAAGTACCACATCTTGATGAGGAAGTGTTTGCATTTCACATGCAAAAACTTTTAAGCGCTAAATTTCCGAAGGAAAAATTTATTGTGATAAAAACTAAAGAACCTTATCAAAATATCACTATTAAATAGAATAAAAAGCAAAAAATATTCCAAACAATATTTGAATAAAAATGAGAATTATACAAAAAATTATTTTTAAGCATAAAAACAGCACAAAAATTAACTTTTTGGTTATTTTGGGCTGTTTTTTAAATTTCTTTTTTATTTGAGTTTTTGGTATGATTTATTTAAACATAAAAGCAAAAAGTATTTAATATATATTTTATATATATTAAAATGATTTTGAAGATATGAAAGGACAGCTTTTTTATTTTAAAAAGCAAGGGATTTATTATGAAAAAATCAAATAATTTACTTGTTGGAATTTTAGCATTCTTTGGTTCTACAACTTTAGCTGCTTCTTGTGCGGCACCAGGTTCTTCAAAACCTATTAGTGCTGATAATGGTAATGTTGTAATTGAAAAGAAAAATACTACTACAACAGAAAAATTACCTACTAACTTAACAACAAGTACAAATCAAGATTATTCAGACAGTGATTGAACAACTTCAATTTCTGATATTTCGATCTCTTATTCTACAGAAAGAAAAGTTTCTGAAACTCATCAAATTATTAAAAGTAATGAAAAAATCAACTATGTAGCAATCGGGGATTCAATAACCGCAGGATTTGATGGTGCACTTCCAAAAGATTATCCAGGTGAACTTTTATCAAATGGAGAAATCACTGGAGCTTCATACCCTTCATTTTTAGCTAACATCTTAAATCAAAAATCAAGAATAGCTCAGTTCAAAAATTATGCTGTTTCTGGTTCAACTATTCTAGATTGAATTAATTTTTTAGAAATTCAATATGATAGCAAAAGCAAATTAGATAGTAATAGTTTAATAACTAAATATGGCAAAAATTCAAAAGTAAAAGAAGAATTATTAGTAAATTTAGCTAATGCTAATTTGATTACATTTACATTAGGTGCTAATGACTTTTTCTACTTAATCTTTGATGAACTTCGTAAAAATAATGTTTTTGAAATCATTGAAAATTTAACAAGTGATAATCCTTCATACCAAAAAGCAGCTGAATTTGTTAATTCAATTTATGCTTCTGTCGTTCCTGAAGTGAAAAAGCGTTTAGCTACTTTTATCAGTCAACTTAAAAATTTAGCTCCAAATGCTCACATTAATTTAGTTAGTTATCCTACTCCTTTTTTAGGTTTAAAAGATATTTTTGATAAAGCTTTTTTAGATCTTGTTGGAGACAAACTTAAATTAAGTATTACAGATACTGTTATTTCTGTTTTAAATGATAACCTTATGGAAGTTGCGTCTAAATATGGAATTAACTATGTTAACGCATACAATCCAAATTATTGAAATAAACATTATGATGAATTAAGTTCTATTTTAATCGATATTCATCCAAACACCAGAGCTTATAAAAAAATGGCAATGGATATTTATTTAAAAATTACCAATTCAAAATTGGATTTAAGTTCATATGGTTCTGAAAATTATGATTTTGATCAAGATTTTATTAATTCAGATCGTAATACAACTAATTATCAAATTGAACCTAATGCAAATCCGCTTGATATTTTAGGTTGAAATACTTCGACATATTTAAATAAAGAAAATGAGTTTGAAAAAGAACTTGATGTTTTAAGAACTCCAAGAAACTTCTCAAACCGAATTATTGAACTTGCAAGTTCTTTCAAAACACTTGCACTTAGTGTTTTTAATATTTTAATAACTAATCGTTATTATTTAAATATTGATCCTGAACAAAAATTACGTGAATTACTTTACCGTGAAGTTGATGGTGAATTAGTTATCGAGAACCTTATTCAAGAAATTTTTGATTCAAATGTAATTCAAAATATTATTTTCAACATTCAATCAAACTTAAGAAGTCTTAACGCTCAAAACAAACTTAATTTAAATACACTTTTTGATGCTATTAAAGATGGTGCATTAAAAACTGAATACATTTTTAACTTAATTAATGCGATAGCAAAAAGTAAACTTGTGAATGTCTATAAAGACGACTTTAAAGTCGTTTTACCAGAACTTGCTCTTAACACTTTAAGAATTCATGCCGATAAAATTATTGATTTAGTTGTTAGTGCTACTCCTGAATCAGTTTCAAACACTTTAGGTCTATCTTCAGAAGAATTTAAAGCATTAATTCGTTCAATCGTTTTTGACAATCAAACAAATGACTTTGATAGCAACTTTATTGGTGTCTTAACTTTAGTTTTAGAAACTTTTGTAATTAATAGTTCAAATTTTGAACAAGTAAGCTCAATTAGAGAAGTTCTTAATGCCTTTATTGTTGATCCTAATTGAAATGGAACAATTGACCTTTCAGAATATCGTTCAGAATTTGCTGTTAAATTAGCAAAATATGCAAAAAAAATTGTTAAAAAGGTAATTGAAGTTCCTTCAATCAAAAACTTTATTATTGAATTAGTAACCAATCTTCTTGCTCAAAACAAATTACTTCTTAATGAACAAGAAAAAGCTGATTTCAGACATCTTTTTGGTAATTTTATCGACAACCTTAATGATAAAAACTTTGATCATGGTCTTTTTGATTTAGCGCAAGAATTTATTGCTCAATTTATTTCAGGTTTCCCAAGCATTGAACCAGATCAAATTAATGATTTAGTAACCAAAAGCATTGGTGAAGCAGCTAAAGCTCACTTTGGTCAATCAGAAAATATTTTTAAAGTTATTAAACTGCTTTCAAGATCAATTACAGCAAACCAAACTCCAGAACAAGTTCAAACAAATAAAGATATTATTAAAACAATTGTTAATAATTTCCTTCAATCAGAAAATATTAATTTAGCATTACTTATCGAAAAAGTTTTACCTGATTCAATTAAAGGTTCAATTGATGAGTATATTGGCTACCAAAATTTCCAAGAACTTATTACTAATATTTCGCGTAATCCTGAATTTAAGACAATCATCAATTATTTTCTTGATAAATTAATTAATAGTTTAGATGAGCTTGAATCAGCTCATATTGATTTTGAAAATCCACAAGAAATTATTAGATTTATCCTTCAAAAAATTGATATTAACGAAATTGAAGATCCAATTAAGCAACTTATCGTATCACTTTTAAATGATCCAAAAATTCAAGAATTAATCAGATTAAGTTTAATTAAAGTCTTTGAGAATTTAGAATTAGATCCTAATGCACAAATTCATCAAAAACTAATTTCGGATCTCTCAACAGGTCTAATTAGTTTATTTAAAGAATTAGATTTTATGCCAACAGTTGTTGATAAATTATTTGAAGGATTAAGTGAAGCCACTAAAACAGACACTACAGAAGAATTTGTTGAAAAACTTAAAGAAATTCCATCAAAATTAATTGATGTAGTTGCACAAAAAGTTAAACCTGATGTTTTTGGTTTTATCAAGAAAATTATTGGTTTAGAAATTATTCAAACTAACTCTGAAGCATGAGTTGAAGTTTTAACTAAAGCTTTTGAGAGATTTGCTACAAGCAACTTAATTGACGAATTATTTATTACATCTATTCGTCCTTTTCTTGAAAATAATTCAGATTACATCAATCCAGGAGAAGTTGAATTACTTCTTAAAGATGTAATTCTTTTATCAGATACTTCAAGTTTATTTAAAAACATTTTAAGTATTTTAATTTCAAATCCGCAGTGAACTGAAACTTTAACTAACAAAAGTACACCAAAAGAAATCTTTGATACTATTTTTGCTTTACCTAACTTTAAAGAAAATGTCCTAATTCCTTTAAAACCAATTGTTTTAGAAGTTTTACAAAATAAAAAATATAGTTTAACTTTATTGCAACTTATTAATTATTTTGCAAAACAAAATCAAATTGATTTAGATTTACCTAACCATGAAGCGATTGCAAGCGAGTTAATTGAAACAGCTTTAATTTATGCGAAAAACACTAATTTAATCACAAGAGTAGTTGACTCTCTTTTCGAAGCAATTGAACAAAGCTCTAATTTAGATGAAATTTTAAGTAATGTTAAAGCAATAGCGCAGCCACTAATTAGTGATTTTTCAATTCTAGAATTTAGTAAGTTTTTATTAGAAAAAATTACTTCTTGAACCGAAAGTGATAAAGACGCGCTTGTTGCGTTCTTAATGCATTTATTTGATCAAATTGTTCAGCATGACGAGTTAACAAATTGATTAAATGCAATTCCGTTTGATGAAAGTAATTTTGTAAATGTAATTAGCAAAGAGAATTTAATCTCGTTAGTTACAAAACTTTTAACAAATGAACACTTCAAAGAATTTTTAAAACCAACTTTAGATACTCTTTTTGATTTTAATACAGCAGCTATTAAAACTTGAGAATCACCTCTTGAGCTTCTTTTAGCTTTTGTGAGAAATCCTGAATATTTAGCTCAAGTTAAAACTAATGTTGTGACATTATTTAATGATTTAGTTTTAGAAAATGACACTGTTGATTTTACTTTAGTTAAAGTTCTTGCTGAATTTTTAAAAACCAATGAATCAATTAAGTTCGCTTTTGAAGGTATTGCTCTTGAACAACTTGAGCAAGTTTTACAAGGGGCAATTCCGACAGCTAAATTTGCTATTAAAGAATTAGATCTTGTTAATGCCTTATATAAAGGACTGGAAAATTTTGCTAAATCAAATGAAACTAACCTTAAACAAATTCTACCTTTTGTACTTGAGAGTCTTAAGGAAGCAATTAAGTCAGTTAATTTAAATGAAACAAGTTTCAAGATTTTCAAACACTTCCTTGATCAAACTACATTAGATAGCGATAGTAAAATTGTTTTCAAAAAAATTATTTCAAACGTTGGAACTTATATTTTTAGAACTATTGAAAAAGAAGAAATCAAGTCATTTATTAATTCATTACCAACAAATCTTCTTACTGAAATTAATAAATATGTAGCAAACGAGAATTTAGCAATTTTACTTTTCGAAGTTGTTAAAAATACTTCATTCCAAAATATCGTTGAATCAAGTCTTAATAAAGTGCTTGATCATTGAAACGAATTCAAAGAAGCAAACCTTACAAATTGAAATGACTTTGCTCAAAAATTATTATCAATTCTTGATTTAAGTTCGTTTAAAGATGACCTTAAAGCATTAATTAATGGTATTTTCGATTCAGAAAACAGTCAATTAATTCTTGAAAGAATTATTGTCAAATTAATTCAAGATAATTTCCAAGAATTTTATAGAGCAAACGTTAATGCTACAAATTCTTTTGCTCACATCACAGCAACCAACATTAAAAAGCTAATTGTGGATTTAGGAATTTGAGATTCAACATTAGATTATATGATTCAAATTCTTGATGAAATGAAATCACAAGAAGACATAGTTACTTTTGCGCAAGGTATTCCTTCAAAATTACTTAATAAAGTTTTAGAAAGTATTCAAACAAATGGTGAATACGATCTTGAAAAAATAAAAGCAAAAGTTATCACACTTTTAAAATCACCTATCTTTACAGAAAATAAAGAGCTTATTTCTAAATTTATAAGTCACTTATTAAGTTTAGAAAGTACTAAAGATAAACTTCGTAATTTAGCAAATCAGTTAGTTGACAAAATCGAGCTTGATGAAAAAATAGCCAAATATCTTGATAAAGAGACAATTTTAGCTACAGTTAATTTTGCTCTAGATAATCAAAATCTTTTAAAATTAGTTGAAAGTTTTATTCTTGCTTTAATTAATAATGATAATTTATTAATTAGTGAACTTGAAAAACCTCTTTTCAAACCCGAAGATGCTATTTTCAATATTTTAAAAGCAACAAATTTTGTTGAAACTAATAAAGAAGCTTTTTTAGGTTTTGTTCATCAATTTTTAGAAAGCGAAGCTTTTGATCAAACATTTAATAAATTACTTACTAACTTCTTAAAAGAAAATAATCTTATTACTTCAGAACTTAATGATAGTTTTATTGGTGATTTACGTTTAACAATTCTTAACACTCTTACTTATAACACTTCAAGTCCTTTAAGTCAAAAAATTATTAATAAAATAATTGAAGTCTTTAAAATGGAAGATGTTGTAAATTGAAGTACTTTTGTAGAGAAATTCAAAGCAAATCTTACTTCGCTTTTTGATTTAAATGATTATTCACTTATCAAATCTCTTCTTAATAGTCGGCTTTTCAAACCTGAAAACGAAGCTATTTTAAAAGAACTTGCAACAAATGCTTTAAATACATATTTAACAAATAACAAAGTTGCAGAGTTAATTGATGGTATTAATGATGCTACTTTAAGTTCTATTTCTACAAAAATTGGTTTAACCACAAGCGAAGCGAAAGAGCTTCTTAAAAACATCTACAACGATAATGATTTAGGAAGCTTACTTCAGGAAATTTCGAGTTTAGTAATTACTGAATTAGTTAAAGATCGTAACGCTTATAAAGATGCTAATAGCTATAATGATTTAGTTAAAGCTATCTTTAGCCAAAATGATGTTGTTACTACTCTTAAACCAAAAGCAATTGAGATTCTTAATAATTTCTTGCAAAGCGACAAAACAAAGAATTTTGTAGTTTCAACTATTAAAAACGCACTAAAAAGTGAAGGGTTCAAACCATATGTGGCTGGTCTTACTGAAACAGAACTTGATTCTATTTCAGAAAATCTTTTAGATGCTTATTTTGTAGTTGATAATGTACTTGGTTTATCAAGTGTAGCTTATGATACTCTAGTCAAAGAACTTGCAACAAATGGTTATGAAATTCAAACTTTATCAATTATTCAAAATTTATTTGCAGCCCTTAAAGAAAACTTAAGCAAAGACAATTTAGAGCAAAAAGTTCTTGAATTAATTCGCGCTTTATCAACATCAAAATTATTAAACAACAATAAATCTGCTCTACTTAAGATTTTAGAAAATTCATATGAGCAAATTAAGAAAATCATAGCTAATGAATCGCTTCTTAATAAATTACCAAATAGTGCTCTCGAAACACTTTCGCAGTACATTGAAGTTGAAAAATTAGATATTTTAGTAAAAAGTGTTGTTGGTTCAAGTGAATTTAAAAATGTTTTCTTTGATACTTTAAATTCAATTATCACTAACATTAGCTCATATCAAAATGTTCGGTCTGTAGGTGAATTATTACAAATCACACTTCAAAACATCAAATTTGAAGAGTTTAAGAATAATTTAGTTGGATTAATAAGATTTATTTTAAAACATGAAGAAATCAACAATGTCTTTAAATCACTTTTAACAAGAACTTTAAATACTTTCCACGTTGATACTACAACTAGCGATGTACAAAAACTCATTGAAGATTTAGCAAAAGAAGGTAGTGATTTTCTAGCTAACTTAAATGTTTTTGAACAAATTATTGAACGTGTCTTTAAAGAAATTCAAGATCACGCAAGTTCAAAAGAAGAACTTGAACAAACAATTCAAAATATTCCAAATCTTGTTAAAACAATTCTTGAAACTGAATTTAGTGATAGCTTTATTGAAATTGCAAATAAAATTTACAAATTAGAAGCAATTAGCACAAATAAATCTACCCTTAAAAAAGTTTTAGTTGCTTTAATTAAAGGGTTACATATTGGTCCAAACGATTCAGGACGTGATTATATTATTGAATGAATTTCTCCTTTAATTAATCAAATTAATAGTCCAATTTTAACAATTGAAGCTAAAAAACACTTAATTAATGTTTTCAAAGACATTTTAGATCAAGACATTTTATATGAACTTCTAGATTCAGTTTTAGAAAGTTTCTTAAATGAGCCTAATTTAGACTTTTTAAGTAACTATAAGAATCCATATTTAATTCTTAAACACTTTATTAATAATGAATCATTTGTGGCGAATATAAAAGCTAAATTACACAAACTCATTATTCAAATTACCCGTAATGAAAGCAAGCAAATTAGCAATTTAGCACAATTTGTAAATTCAGTTATTTTCAAATTCTTAAATATTGAAGGACTTGATGCTGGAATTTTAGAAATTGCCAATAAAGAAAAATTAGTTCAAGATGTTCTTAATGATTGAGGAAATTGAATTGAACAAAGTGGTGCTTATAACAGTGTGTTTGATGCTTTAATTCAAACAATTCAAAGTACAAACACAATTGATGAATTTGTTTCTAATATAGGAACTAATATTTGAAATTCATTAGATCTAGCAAATAACTTTGAACTGGTAAAACAATTTATTAATCTTTCAACAAATGTTTCAAAAAACCAAGAAACTTGAAACAAAATTGCTAAAAGTTTAATCGTAAATATTTTTAGTAGTGAAAAACATATTGACAAAATTGTTTCACTAGTTAATTTAGATTTTCTTGTTCCATACAACATTGCTAATGATGAATTTGCAGATGCAATTAAATCGATTCTAAAAAGTCAAAATGTGCAGAAAGTTGCTATTAAATTAGCTGAACACGTTATTAATCATTTTGATGATTTCAAATCAGCAAATAGCTATAATGATTTACTTAAAATTTTATTTAGTAATCATGAATTTAACCAAGAATTAATTACTTTGGTTAAAGAACTTCTTGGTTATGTTGGTAGTGACGAAAAAGCAAGCAAATTACTTGGAAAATTCGCTTACTATGCAATTAAAAATTCAGAATACCCAGAAATTCTAAACAACATTAATGAAACAAATGGAGCTAGTCTTTTTGGAAGTTTCTTCTCATTAATTGCTGAAATTGATCAAAACGTGCAGTTGATTGACCCAATGCTCAATAAGCTTTTTGAGCAACTTGAAAATAGTGGTATCAATGCAGATTTTGCTAGTCTTTTCCAAGTTCTTGGAGATAGTTTTAAAAATTATGTTGTAGGTGATCTGAATTTAATGGAAACTAGAATTCTTATTTTATTAAGAACAGCTTTAAATTCAGAAACAGTACGTAATAATAACGAAACATTCAAGGTATTTATTAAGAATATTGTTGATTTTATTATTAAGAAAATTGACTTTGGTCAAATGATTTGAGAGCAAATCCCAAGCGAAAGTCAAGGTTTCATTTTAGCTAACTTTGTTGATAATAGACAAAACCAAGGTGTACAAGTATTTTCAAATATTATTAATGAGTTTATTAAAGTGCCAGAAACAGCAAGTTTAATTAATAATTTAGTTGGTTATGTTTTAAATAACCACGAAGCCCTTGCAAACGAAACCACACTTGCTAATGTGCTTCGTAAGTATCTTGTAATACCAAGCAATGAAACTCAATTTAAATCAGACATGAAAGAATTCTTGCTTGGTTCACTTAAAACAAACTCATTTAAAATTAACACAGAGTACATTATTCATAAGTTCTTTGATTTTCTTGGTGTTCAAAAAAATGACTTAATTAACAATTATGTCACAATTCTTGCTAATAATCTTTATGCTGGAATTGATCGTCTTGGTATTTTAGATAACCTGTTAGATGTTTTAGTTCAAATCATCAAGCAACCTGGTCAGTCGCTTGATGAGATGGTAACTAAAATTAAAAATAATATTTTCGCAAGTTTACAATTAACTGAATATTCTACTTTCAAGAAATTCTTAAGTGATAATTTAGTAATTGGTTCATCTAGTTTAAACGGAAATGAAGTTTCACATAAAGAAGCTGTAAAACAAATTTTAAAAGAAGTTATTTCAAAATTACTAACTCAAGATGACAAGTTAACTCAAATTGTTCAAGACCTTAATTTAGCTGGTTTAGTCTTTAATGAAACAGAAGAATCTAATAAAGAACTTATTAATAAAACAATTGTTCGTTTCATTAAGAATGATAAGCTTAAAAAAGCTTTACAGTTAATGGTAGACGATGTTTTAGACCGTCCACAAGCTTATTTAGCTAAAAATTCTTGATATGGAGCTTTAAATGCTCTTTTAAACAAACCTACTTCAAGCTCGCTTGATTCACTTAAAACAAATCTTAAAGGTTGAATTGTAGAAATTATTAATTCAAACGAAAACACAGATGAGTTCTTCGGTGGATTGGCAAGAATTGTTCTTAAAAAACTTATTGAATCAAATTGAAATCTTTCTTTAGAAAACGATCACGCCTTATTTACTGCAGTATTAAAAGGCGGGCTTCGTACCATCGTAAATTCAAGTGAGTTTAATACAGTTTTTGAAAACATTTATAAAAATCTACAAAACACAGACTTTGAGCAAGCAGCTAACCCAGGGGAAGCCTTTTTAGAAGCGATTAAAAAAGGTGCTTTATCAATCATTACATCAGATAAAAACCCTAAAAATATTTCATTAAGTAAAATTCTTGATAAAACAAAACTTATTGAGAATTTAATTGCTGCAATCGGAAATAAAAATTATGTTAAATTAATCAACCGTCTTTTTGATGCTTCAGAATTTTCATATCGTTCAACAAACAATGGATATAGTGGATCATTTAATTTAGAAAAAACAACCGGTATGTATAAATTGATCTACAATGCATTGTTAAAACCAAAAGATCCCAATTCAGAGTCATTAGGATTTGATTTTGACGTAAGTATTTTCAGTGTTGTAGGAAAAGCAGAAGTGTTCTTTAAAGCATTCTTTAAACCTATTTATAGTGAACTTTTCCGTAGAGTAACTAATAATGAATATGATTCTTCATATCAAACATACTACAAGCGAACCGATGAATATAAAGCATTATTTAGAATGTATACCACTTTCTTATGATTTATTGGTGCTTCGGTTGGATATGATAGCGGTAAGTTCTGAAATGCTATTGGCGCTGATGTGCAAGCGATAATTAATAGAGGGGCTACATCTGCTTTTGATGAAGCTAAAATACAGTATAGTAAATTTAACGAATATTTACCAAAATGATATAAGACAATGGGTGCCTTAAATGGTTGGTTTAATAAGGGATGATATAACGCTGAATTTATTCAAGGTAATAGATCATCAAGCACATATTATTCAAACTACTGATCAGATCAGCTTCTTGCTTATATTTACTTCTTTAACAAAGTTAAAGATCGTCATTCAGCTCGTACAATGACAGAAGTGCTTTTAGATGCCTTAAGAAAAGGTTACCTAAAAAGCGATAAATAATTAAAAACAAACAAAGGCTTAATGTGTTTGTTTTTTCTTTTCATTTAACTCTTTTAAGCCTTGTATTAAGGTTTAAAACAATTTTTAGAATAATGGAAATTTTTATATAATATTAGAGATTTTAAATCAAATAGAAAGGACTATTGAATGAATTACGATTGAAACAAAATCAGTTCAGAAATCAATAAAGGACTTGGTGGAAAGTCTAACATTGAAAAAGTTTACCACTGTGCAACTCGTTTTAGAGCAGTTGTGAAGAATGTTGAACTTGTAGATAAAAAAGAACTTGAATCAATTGAATTAGCCAAAGGTGTTAATATCGCTAATGGTGAAGTTCAAATCATTTTTGGTGCTGGACTTGTTAATAAAGTTTTTGAAAAATACGAAGCATCACAAGATGATTCATCATCTGTTGTTAAATCAGAACAGAAAAACAAAACCTTTAAATGACAAAAAGACGCTTCATTTAAAGATAACTTATTTTTAAACATTAGATCAGGAATTAGAGCATTTGCTGAAATTTTTATTCCTTTAATTCCTCT